>PABE01000082.1 GCA_002702725.1 Porticoccaceae bacterium | reverse complement strand
GTGATGGTTATCACCATGGCTTCCGACGCGGTCAATTCGCTGGCGATGCGCTCCGCCAACCCCTCCGGCCGAGTGCGGTTGACCGGGATACCCCCAAGGCGCATCAACCATCGACCCACGGGGGGGCGAAACAGGGTGTGTTTACCCAACCAGTGCATACGGGCATCCAGGGCAAGCATCGTGGTGAGGCCTACGGCGAAATCCCAGTTAGAGGTATGCGGTCCCAGGGCGAGAATCAGCCGAGGCTGATCGGGGAACTCACCGGCCAGTTGCCAACCGGTTCGAGCCAGCAGCCACCTGGCCGATTTCCACACAATGGCGGATCGATGGGCGCGGTGAACCTCTGGACAGGAATAGCGATTCATTGGAACATCGATTAACTGGACAGGGCGCCTACTCTATCGGCGAGTACCCTGCCGCGCAATCCCGCACGCGTCGCTATCGCCATGGACCTGACAGGCGGAGATGGTCGACGGGTGCGACATTTTGTCGCAGTGAAAATTGGCACCCGGTTGCTACCATAGTCCCGGAATCATTGACCGAGTCCCGCCATGAAACTCATCAGACCGTTTGTCCTTTTGGCCCTTGCTGGCCTGGCCGTCGAGACGGTGGCCCACGCAATTCTGGAAACGCCCAGCACGCCAGCGGGCAATTACTACAAGGGGGTCATGAAGATAACCCACGGCTGCGACGGCGCCGCTACTCACACGGTCAGATTGCTTTTGCCGCCGGAAATGCAGCAAAGCAAGCCGATGCCGAAACCGGGCTGGGAGGTACAACCTGTGCGCCGAAAACTCGTCACACCCTACGACTACCATGGCAAAACCATGACCGATGATGTTCGCGAACTGGTCTGGACCGGCGGCAACCTGGGCGATGAGTACTACGATGAATTCGTGTTCAGCACCCGTCTGGCGGGCGAGCCCGGACAAACCCTTTACGTTAAAACCATTCAGGAGTGCAGCGAGGGGCGGCTCAACTGGACAGAGATTCCAACCCAGGGTCAGGCAGCGGAGGAGCTGGAATACCCGGCCCCGGCGCTGAAGCTCATTGACGGCGAATCACACCGGCATTGAACAGCGAGGATAGCGGCATTCCAGCCCGGGGCAAGGACGGATAGATAGCGAACAGAATCCGGCGCTGGCTGCGGGTTCAGTGCTCCCGGGTCGCCAGAAATTGCACGTCGGGATGCCGCTCTTCGGTAAGACTTAGATTGACCCGGGTCGGCGCCAGGTAGGTCAAGTGCCCACCGCCGTCAATGGCGAGGTTTTCCGCCGCCTTGGTTTTAAGCTTTTCGATATCCTTGCCGCTACCCTCGACCCAGCGTGCGGTATGGACGTTGACCGGTTCGTAAAGGGCATCGACGTTGTATTCGTCCTTGAGCCGATAGGCCACCACATCAAACTGCAGCTGGCCCACGGCGCCGACAATAACGTCGTTATTGTTGATGGGGAAAAACACCTGGGTCGAGCCCTCCTCCGAGAGCTGTTGCAGCCCCTTGTGCAGCTGCTTGGCCTTGAGGGGGTCCCGCATCCTGATTCTTCTGAACAACTCCGGCGCGAAATGGGGTACACCGGTGAATTTCAGGTCTTCACCTTCGGTAAAGGTATCGCCGATCTGAATGGTGCCGTGGTTGTGCAGGCCGATGATATCCCCGGCGATGGCCTCCTCGACGTGTTCCCGGTCGCCAGCCAGAAAGGTCACCGCGTCGGCGATGCGGACATCCTTGCCCAGGCGCACATGGCGCATCTTCATGCCCCGTCGGTAGGTTCCCGAGCAGATGCGCATAAAGGCGATCCGGTCCCGGTGTTTCGGGTCCATGTTCGCCTGGATCTTGAATACGAAACCCGAGAAAGCCTCTTCGGAGGCCGCCACTGTGCGCGGCTCCGCCGGTCTGTCGAGGGGCGCCGGCGCCCACTCGACAAAATTGTCGAGCATCTCGCGGACGCCGAAATTGGCCAGAGCCGTGCCGAAAAATACCGGAGTCAACTGACCTCGCCGATAGGCCTCAAGGTCAAATTCATGGGTCGCCCCGCGCACCAGTTCAATCTGGTCGCAGGCTTCGTCGTAACCCGCACCCAGCAGTGCCCTTGCCTCGTCGCTGTCAAGGCCCTGAATCCGGATATCCTCCGGCAGGGTGCTGCCCTTACCCGGCTGATAGACATAAATGGTATCGGTATACAGGTTGTACACGCCCTTGAAGTGCTTGCCCATGTCCAGGGGCCAGTTGATGGGCGCGGCGGCGATATTGAGCACCGACTCGATTTCATCCATGACTTCGATCGGATCGCGAATGTCGCGATCCATCTTGTTGATGAAACTGAGAATCGGCGTGTCCCTCAGACGGCAGACATCCATCAGTTTGATGGTACGCTCCTCGACGCCCTTGGCGCCGTCGATCACCATCAGTACCGAGTCAACGGCGGTCAGTGTGCGGTAGGTGTCCTCGGAAAAATCCTCGTGACCGGGTGTGTCGAGCAGGTTGACGACCCGGTCGCGGTAGGGAAACTGCATCACCGAGGATGTCACCGAGATCCCCCGCTCCTTCTCCATGGACATCCAGTCAGAAGTCGCGTGGCGATCACTCTTCTTGCCCTTGACGGTGCCCGCCACCTGGATAAGCTGGCCGAGCAGCAACAGCTTTTCGGTGATGGTGGTCTTACCGGCGTCCGGGTGACTGATGATGGCGAAAGTGCGGCGTTTCGCCAGCGCTTCCTGATAGATTCCCATAAGGATTTGGCCTGAATAAAAGGCCGGCATTATAGCGATCAACGGCCCGATTGTCGTGCATCGAGGAAGGTTGAATAAGGACCCGGGCCGAACGGCGAAAAGAACGTCGGGATCGGTGACAGCCAGCCAAATCTGCTACTATCGGGGTAGCCATAACGACAATAGCGTTAGCAATGACAGACCCCTCCCAACCACTTGAAATCGAACCCCCGGTCGCATCTCCGGGTCGCGACTGGCAGCGAAAGCTGTCCAGCAGTATTCCTCACCTGCATTCCAGGGACCAGTGCTTAATCGAGGGCGCGATAACCCGACCGGGGGTCAGTATCGAGCTGCGCCGCTTTCATCTTGAGGAACCCAAACCTCCCGAGCAGGTGAGCATGGAAGTCTGCTATCTGAGCCTTGCCCTCAATCCCCGTCCGGCGGACATGCAGGTGAGTTACCTGGGCTCTCAGCGACCCGATGCGTATACAACGTTCGGAAACTGCTGCTTTGTGCCCGCCGGTCACGCCTCCTATGCCCGGGGTGGTGTCGGTGAATATCGGGAAATCTGTTGCCTTTTCGATATGGGGCTGTTCGAACCCCACGTCAGTTGGCAATGGACGCCATTGGAACTGGCGGCCTGTTTCGATATCCGGAACCTCAACATCCACAGCTACCTGCTTCGACTGGCCGATGAGGTGCTGGCTCCCGGCTACGGACAACCGACACTGGTCGACGCTCTTTTTCAGGCCCTGCTGGTTGAACTGAGCCGGCATTTCCGCACCCTGCGGGACAACACTCTGGCCCCGACCGGGCAACTGTCACCGAGTCAATTGCGCTTGATTGAAGAAAAGGTGCTCACCGGTGATGGCCAGGAATTGAGTGTCGAATCGCTTGCCGAGCTGTGTGGCATCAGCAGTCGGCACCTGTCGCGGATGTTCAAGAAAACCACCGGCAGGACCCTTGGCAAATATAACAATGATGTTTGTATCAGCCGGGCCAAACGGCTGCTTGCCCAGCCAGACTGCCTGATCAAAAACATCGCTGCCGACTGCGGGTTCAGAAACCAGTCTTCCTTTTCCCACGCGTTCCGCAAGGCAACCGGAAAGACACCGAGAATGTACCGGGAAGAGACCCTGTCCCGTAACGGTAAAAAGTAAAGCAGGACACGCCTGCGTTAGTCACCTTTACCAACCCGCCACCCAGGGACCGGGAGCGCACCCGGAGTGAAAGCCCCGCCGGGTTTTAACCCCTGTCCAACATCTGTTCATTATCCAGGTCCACCCTGTGGTGTTACCATGGCGCCGACAATGAAAACGATCAGAGGAGTCATTGATGGCGCAGAAACTCAACGCGGTGGGTAAGGAACGGCAATTCTGGGGCACCCTTCCCATGGCCTCAGGGCCGCAGTTAATGGAAATGGGCAAGCAGATGGAGGACACCGGCTTCGAAGGGGTCTTCATGCTCCAGCTGTACGGCCCGCCCTTTGCTCCCCTGGCAGCGGTTGCCTGTGGAACCACCCATCTGAAAGTGGCCAGTGGTGTCGCGGTGGCATCCACCCGCAGTCCCTTTGAAACCGCGTTCGCCGCCATGGACCTCGACCGCATCAGCGAGGGCCGTTTCGTACTGGGTATGGGTTGCTCCCTGCCCGCCACCACCGTCGGCATGCACGGCCTGCCGAACTACAAGCTGATGACCCACCTGCGCGATACCATTGGGGCGGTGCGCCACATCGTTGCCGGCGCCCACAAGGGCCTGCAGCCCTATGAAGGGGTCTACTACAAGGCCGACTACAAGGAAATGATCCCCACCCCGCCGCCGGTGCGCGAGCGTATCCCCATCTGGGTAGGCGCACAGCGGGACAGAATGACCCAGATGGGCGTCGAGGTGGGCGATGGCCTGCTGGCCCACTCTCTGTGGACCAAACGCTACACCCGAGATCACATCCACCCCATGGTCACCGAGACACTGAAAAAGCATGGCCGCAAGCGCGAGGATATCAAGATCAGTTGCTGGCCCTGGGTGGCGGTGCACGAGAACAGGCAGCAGGCCATCGACGACGCCCGCCCGACCGTGGCCTACTACGCGGGCATGAAGGCCTATCAGGATCTGTTCGAAGCCCACGGCTACCTGGATATCGCAAAAATCTGCCAGGAAGCAGCGGTGCGCCAGAGCGATGTGGACTCGGTGCTCGACAAGGTGCCCGATGAAATGGTGCTCGACTTTGTCTGCTGCGGCAGTGTTGACGAGGTGCTGGAGCAGATCGAACCGTTTTGGGATTACGCCGACATGCTCTGCCCGATGACTCCCTTCCGCAGTCTGACCCTGGAACAAATGCAGGCCTATGGCGCCGGCATCTATCAGGTGGTGGCCGCCGCCAAGGGATAAATAGCGGGCAAAAAAGAAAGGCCAGCGATTGCTGGCCTTTCTCGTTATCGCGGATCAGAAATTATAACGGGCCTTGATACCATAGTAGGACTGAGCGGCTCTGGATACCCGGGCAAACTGGCGACCGATAACACCTTCCGCCACTTCCAGACCGGCGTAGAAATCCTCATCGGTAACATTCTTGCCGAAGACGGTAATCTGGTATTTGCCGGCTTTATCCTCAATGCCGAAGACCACATCCATAAGTCCGTAGGCGTCCATTTCGGTCAACGGATCGCTATCCAGTTTGAACTGTACCTCGTCCTGCCAGACATAACTGACCTGAACAAAGGTATCGAACGGCATGGATGACAGCGGCATGTCATAGCGGGCCCGCACATTGTAGGCCAGCTCAGGCGCATTGGGCGGCCGATTGCCGGCAACGTCCTGGGCGTCGGGGAAACCGTCGCCGCTGTTATCAATGGTGCAACCCGCAACCTGGCCCGGGTAACAGGGCTGGATAAGATCATCAATTTCCGCATCGATATAACTCAGGGCCCCGCTAAAGGTGAGGTTATCCGTCGCCGCCCAGGTGACATCCAGCTCAAGGCCCTGGGAGGTGATAGTACCGGCGTTGAGGGTCTCGACATTCACCGTCCCGGGGATCTGGTTGGTGGTTTGCAGATCCTCCACCTCCTGCCAGAACAGCGCACCGTTGACGCGCAGGGTATTGTCGAACCAGCTCGATTTCATGCCCAGTTCATAGGCCTCGGCGATGGACGGATCGATGATGGCGTTGTCGAGGTTGGCTACCCGCCCGAAGGAAATACCGCTGCCGATAAAGCCCCGGGAGGCCGACACATAGAAATTGACGTCCGCGGTTGCATCCCATGAAACCCCGATACGGCCGGACCAGTCCTCTGAACGGTCAGTGACGGAAAACTCGGTTACCCCCTGGAACAGGGACCAGAGCGGATCCGCCAGTAGCGCATCGAGATCGAGATTGACGAAATCGGCGCTCTGGGGATTGAAAAACGGTGCCTCGGCGGGGCCGATGATATTGCGACGGGAGTAATCGAAATCAACGTCTTCCTGTGTCCAGCGCAGTCCACCGAACAGCTCTACGGAATCGGTCAGGCGGAAGGTCAGATCACTGAACAGCGCCCAGTTGGTCCAGGTCGCCTCGGCTTCCACTTCAGGGGCATCAAAGTAATAGTTATTCCCCAGCACACCGTCGCCGGGCAGGCCGGCACCGGGCTCGAAGAAATAATCCACAAACGCGAGCGGCGTTTCGTTGCTCGACTGGTCGTTGTAGTCCTGGAAGTAGAAACCGTTGATCCACTGTACCCGGTCGTCCACGTATTCCAGTCGGAACTCCTGGCTGAAATAGTCGGTGTCAAAAATCACATTGTGATCGTGACGGCTATTGGGTGAATAATTGGTGCGCTCAAAGTGCACAACGGGCAGGCCCATGGGGTCGAGAATCGTGGCCGGGGTGGCATCCACATCGAATGCCGTGGCGATCCGAAAATCCCGATAGGCGGTGATGGATTTCAACGACAGGTTTGCATTGATATTCCAGGATATATCCGCCGACACGCCCCAGTTTTCGGTATCGGAATAATTGTCATAGTTGGCATTGATCGTATAGGGGTCATTGAGCACCTGCTGACCCTTGGCAAAATCCCCATTGCCCAGCGCCTGGGTGCGCAGAAAGCCCACAAAGGCCAAGTCACCCTGTTCCGGGATCAGGGTGGCACTGGGGCTATTGGTGGTGTCCTGGCGGCGCAGATCGCCGGTGAGCAGAATTTCCAGATCATCGCTCGGGTTGAATTGAAGCTTGCCCAAAACACCCCAGTTGTCTTCAGAGCCGTTGTCCTTGCTGCCGGGATACAGGTTATCGATATAGCCGTCGAGCTGCTTGCCGTAGCCGGCGACAAGACCGGATACGCCTTCCGTCAGTGGTCCGCTGACCGAGAAACGGGTAATCACCTCGTCGTCATCGGTCACACTGGCTTCCACATAGCCCTCCAGAGTTTCCGTGGGCTTCTTGCGCACGATATTGATGGCCCCGGCAGTGGCGTTACGGCCAAACAGCGTGCCCTGGGGACCGCGCAGTATTTCCACCCGCTCCACATCGCCTAGCTCGGCGGCGAATTCCCCGACGCGGCTGATGGGCACGCCGTCGATAACAAAGGAAACGCTGGGCTGAATACCGCCATCGAGGGTGAAAGTGCTGAAGCCGCGCATGCCAAAGGTTGATACCAGTGACGAGAACCCTTGCTGAAAGGTCAGAGACGGCACGTTGAGGGCCAGGTCGATGGTGGAGTCGATTTTCGACACCCGCATGGCATCGGCGGTAAGCACGTCCACGGAAATCGGCACGTCCTGCAGATTCTGCTCCCGTTTCTGGGCGGTGACGATAATCTCGTCGATGGCCGCCTGGGCATTCATGGATAGAGACAGCGATGTCAGAACCATCGCAGCAAGGGGTTTTACGGCATGCTTATGTTTATTGTTCATGTTCTCTCCTTTGTAACAGTGTCTTAATGACGAAATGCATCCTGCGCTGAAGTGATCCCTTCATCCTGATGAAATTGTGGCATTACCAGGGAATTTGCTGGCCGCTGTAATCCCAAAAACAGCCGGTGTTTGCCAGGCTTACCTGGTCAGTGACGGCCATAATGGCCCTGGCTGACTCCTCGGGTGACAGATAGCCCTGGCCCTGGCTCATGCCCGTGCCGACACTCCCCGGATGGACAATGGCAACGGAAATTCCCCGGGCCTTGAGGTCGCGGGCGAGGCAAAGGGCACCCATATTCAGGGCCGCCTTGCTCATCCGGTAACCGTAGCGGCCACTGGTGGTGTTTTCAGCCAACGAGCCGCGAATACTACTGATAAACACCACCTTGCCGCCGACGGCCAGTTGCGCCGCCAGGGCATCCGTGACCATCACCGGCGCAACGGTATTGACGGCAAATTGCGCCAGTAGCCTGTCCCTTTCCAGGTCTCCGAGCCGGTCACTGCCGATCACCCCGGCGTTGTTGATCAGCAATCCTATCGGCTGCCCCTGCAGAGCATTTGCCAGCATCGGTATCGCCTCGGACCCTGCAAAGTCGACACCGTCCAAAATCCTGACGCCGAGATCGACAAGCTCTGGCGATGCAGTGCGACAAAGTGCGATCACATCGGCACCCCGTTCATGGTAGACCCGGCAAAGAGCCAGACCGATTCCCCGATTGGCGCCGGTAATGACCACGGCGCCGTCGCCGGCACCGGAAGGGTATAAATACGATTGCCCTTCGCCCATGGACAATGACCTTCAGCGCAGATTATCCAGGGGCTCCATTTCCAGCAGCACCAGATGGTTGGCGGGCGCATCGGGGCCGACGATGCTGTGGCACCAGCGCAACATGCGGCGATAGAACAGCTTGATCAGCGCTTCGTCGTGCTCGGGGCCGGCCTTGGCGATAAAGTCGCGCAGTGCCACATCCGCCTCTACACGGTTGGCCGGACGTTGGCCCAGCAGGGTCTCGACATCATCGAGGTCCTGCTGCTCCACCCAGTGACCGTAGCGGAACTGATTGATCATATATTCGGGGACCGCCACCAGCAGGTCACGCTGCCATTCCGGAAACAGCTCGGACGTGGGAATTTTTTTCATATCGCAGATCAGCTTGCGCAGACCCGCTTCCTCGATGGGGTGCGGATGGGGATCGGGCAGGGTAATGGATTTATCCAGTGTCACGCCCATGATTTCCGCCATGCCCTCCGCGCAGCGGCGACCGACAAAGGCTGACTGTACCGTGCTCTCGGCCCAGTCGCCCCCGGCCATGGTCTGATCGACACCGAACAGGGGCCCGAGATAGGCAAGGGCCATAAACACCGCCGTGTGATAACCGATGGCATCGATATCCACCTTGTCGCCTGTCGCCTCCTCATAGCGTTTGTACAGGGCTTTCAGGTCGCCCATGTCTTCTACCGGGTGACGGCCCCGGTAACAGGCGAGATCGTGCATGGGATCGCCGAGGTGACCGATCTCGTGGTCGATGGTGATCTTGATGTCCTTGCCCTCGGCCAGGAACTGGCCGCAATCGCCGGTCACATAGGTGACCTTGGTGCGATGTTCGGGCACATTGCGGTAGAACCAGTTGCGGCAGAAATCCATAAACGGGTCGTTAATATCCGCATCAAGCATCATCTGGTAAAAACCCTCGAAATGATTCAGGGCAATTTCCGCGGGGGTTTCGGGCATTTTGATCCCCGCCTTGACGAATTCGGCGGGCGGAATACTGTGCATCCGGGCGAGGATATCCATGTAGCTCAGGCTCGCCTGCCAGCGGGTGTCGCTGATCTTCGACCCCTCTTCAATGGATTGCAGCACCATGCCGGCATCCCGGGCTTCGCCCACCCGATCCATCGCAATCGAGGGCGGGAATTCACACAGGCCGTGGACGTTGGCCACCGGTACATCGTGGGCCTTGAGCACGTTAATCATGTTGATTTCATGCTGCATGCTGTAGGGAATGATCGGCCACACGCGAAAGCCCTTGAACACCAGGCCGCGCACGGCACCGTCGATCTCGACATCGACGTGCCAGACCGGCCGCCAGCGGCGCTGACGCCAGATACGCAGTACCCGCCCGCCCATGTTTTTGTCGACCCAGTCGATCAGTCCCTCGCGCTCAATGCGCTCCAGGTTTTCGAATTTTTCGGATTGGTGCAGCTGGTCAGATATCGACATTGAACAAATTCCTCTTCATTAGTGTTATGGCAATTCTCAGGAGGCGCGACTGACGACCTGATCGCCACCGGCCGCCTGGTCAAGAAGGGTCACTTCGCCGCGGTCCGGGTCGACACGAAGCCGGTCACCGGTTTTCACCCGGGTGGTTACATCCCGCACATTCACCACCGCGGGCAGCCCGAGTTCCCGGGAAACCACAGAGGTGTGGGTCAGAAGTCCACCGGTTTCCACTACCACCGCCGAGGCCAGGGTGAAATAGGGTGTCCAGCCGGCGTCGGTGTACTGAGCTATGAGGATTTCCCCGGGTTCGAAGGTATCCAGTTGATCTGTACTTGTGATAACCCGGGCGATGCCCTCGACGGCATCGCCGCTGACGCCCAGGCCTTTCAGAATGGTCTGCCCGTCGCGCTCGTCGACGTCGGCAACCTTCACCGGCTGATGGCCGTAAATCAACTCCGGCGGCTCAGGCATGGCTTTCAGCGCCTCCACCGTCTGTTTTCGCGTGGCAATGGTGGCGGCCAGGTCCTGTTCGGTACCGCCCAGTGCCGCGCGGACTTCATCGAGGGTCAGCAGGTACAGGTCCCCTTCCCGGTCGATGCGTCCGGCCTCGACCAGCCGGCGGGCGATGGCCCGGCACAACCTGCGCACGATATCGACGCGCACAATCAGTCCCGCCTTGGTGCGCTCACGGGTGCGGGCGCCGATTCTCGCGCCCCGCACCAGAAGATCCGCTATCAGGCGTTTCAGCGGCCCGAGCCCTTCAAGGAGTCGCTTGTGGGCATCGAGCCTGGCCTGTGTGCGGTCCGTGGCAGCGGGGCCGTCGGCCCGCAACAGACCCAGGAAGGCATCCATTACCGGTGTCGGGTCATCGGCCCAGGACGGCGCGCTGACGACAAATTCCGCCACTGACCGGTAACCGTAGCGGGTCACCACGGCAGACAGCTCTTTGTGCAATTCACCGTCGATATCGGCCAGCGTCTGCCAGGGGGAATCGGCATTCTTCAACTGGTCGTGGATAGCCCCGTGGCGGCTCTTTGCCAGGGCGGCGAGCTCCCGGATGCGTTTGGCCGGCGCCGCGCTTTCCACCTCGCCGACATCGCTGATGATGGGAATAATGTGGCGCGCCTTTTCCTCTCCCACCAGGTTATTGAGCAAACCGATCATTTCCATGCTGACCAGTGAGCCCCGGGTGTGCCAGTCGCTGGCACGGATCAGTTCCGACAGTTCGGTATCGATTCTCTCCGCCAGCTGATCGAGGCCGAGGCTGTCAAAATCGGTTTGCTCCCGCTCTGTCAGATAGCGGCTGAGTCGATTTTTGCAGGACAGTACGGCGAGCCCCATCATGGTCGCGAAACGGGGCAGATTGAGGGCCCGCAACCAGCGCTCGCGACGGGTCACCCTGGGCCGGGTCACTTCGAAGGGAATATGCTGCCCGAAGAGCTGCTGCTCCATGTCGCCTGCGTCCGTGCCGGGCAACAGATCCCCCACCCACAATATCCACGACAGATTCACATACACACGCCCCTGGTGGGTGCGGCAGGCCAGCAACCAGGGCGGGTCGATGGTCTTGATACCGAGGTCCCGCAACTGTCGACGGATACACTGGTCGTTGACCAGCGCCACCGACGTGAGATCAAGGGGCAACGTCACGCCGGGGAAGGCCTCGTAGCTACTCACCCGGGTAGCGTAGGGTAATTGGGGGTCGAACTCTGAATTGAACAGGTCGACCGGCGGCACCATTTGAGAAGGCTTATACATTATTGTTCCTGGGCCATATCCAGTTTACGTCCCCGCTCACTGCAGTTGCCTGAAGGCCGCAAAACGGCATGGGCCGAGGCAGCGCTGGAGAGAGGAGCAAAACGGCGAATGTCGGCAATCCCGGCCTTATCGTTATAGACGCCATCCTATGCGCCGGATCGACAAGATAACGCCGGCGAAATTTAAATATCAAGCTTTCATTAAGACGGGGACTTAATCGGCGCAACAGGCAGCACGCCCCACGCCAAAAAGTCAGGCGCCAACCCAGCAGGTGGAAGAGTCGTCATCGCCACAAAGTCCCTGATTTAAAGGCTTACGGGATCATCGACGGCAGTTTTCGGGTGCACTGCCCCGCCGTCGACATCGGGTTGCAACTTAGAAAGCTTTTCCAACAGTTTTTGTGGCCATCCACCTTTCGCAGCACAGAAAGGTGGCCTGACGAACCGGACATTGCCTGCAGGGAAACACCCGGGACATGTTTTTCACGGCAAGCTGATCAGCACTGTGCAGTGCACAAAAACGGCCCGAGCCTGCCGGGATTTGCACCAAAGCACGGCGGAAAACTCCGGTTTTTGTACACAATCGACGGTATTCACCGGCCATTTGTCTGGCACACCTCTTGCAAACATGCATACCGAGGGAATCTTTCATCCGCCGTAACCGGCACCATGGGTGGATGCTCTTCCCGACAATCTGAACTGACCACAATGACGTGCTCGCGGCCTCTCCAACGGACTGGCGGCGGGCATTTTTTTTGAGTATGCCTATGACCGGCAACAACGAACCACTGCTGATCGTTGGTAACGGCCCCGTGGGGGTCCACCTGGTCAACGAACTTTATCGTCTGGGCTACGACGGGCCCCTGACCCTGTTTGGCGAGGAGCCCTACGCGCCCTACAACCGCGTCCAGCTCTCCAGCCTGATCAGCGGCAGTTGCGCCTGGCAGAGCCTGAACACCCGGGTACACCTGCGGGAGCATTGGCAAACCCGGTATCACACCCGTATCACCGACCTGAGCCCGGCACGGGGAATGGCGACGGATAATTACGGAAGCCGGCATCCCTACGGCAAGCTGGTCATGGCCACAGGGTCACTCCCCCATATTCCCGCCATTCCCGGCACCACACTAAAAGGGGTTTTCGCCTTTCGCAATTTCGACGATGCCCAGCGCCTGATGGGCCGACAGGTATCGAGCCGGCATACGGTCGTGGTGGGCGGTGGTCTGCTGGGCATCGAGACCGCCCGGGCCATGGCCAAATACGGCACCCGGGTGACACTGATCCACCACAGCCCGGTGCTTATGAACCGGCAACTGGACGAGGCGGCCTCCGACCTGTTGGCAGCCGCTTTGAATCGGGATGCCGTCGAAGTCGTTCTCGCCAATGGTGTTCTGGCCATCGACGGCGCCCGCCAGGTGGAGGGCGTGCTGCTCCGGGACGGCGGTCTGCAGCCCTGCGATACGGTTATTTTCGCCACGGGAATTCGTCCTGCGGTGGATCTGGCCCGTCAATCCGGTATTGCCGTCGGCCAGGGTATTCGCATCAATGCCCGACTCGAAACCAGCCAACCCGGACACTATGCCATTGGCGAATGTTCTGAGTTCAACGGTCGCATTTTTGGCCTTGTGGCGCCGGGCCTGGAACAGGCGGCCATCCTCGCCCGGCGCCTGGTCGACCCCGAAGACGACAGCGAGTACCGGGAAGTGCTGCTGTCCTCAAGCCTGAAAGTGATACAAACACCGGTGTTCAGTGCCGGTGCGGTGGGCGACGCCTTTGATTCCCCCAGCTTTGACGCCATCACCTACCGGCGCGACGGTGTCTATCGGAAACTGGTGTTTGCGCGCCGCAGGCTGGTGGGCGCCATCGCCCTGGGTGACTGGCCGGAAGCTGAACGTGTAAAAGTCGCGATTGACCGCCAGCAGCGTCTGTCACCCTGGCGGAGCTGGCTATTCAAGCGCAGCGGCGTGCTGTGGAGCGACCAGTCGAATCCGGCGCAATTGCCGGCTAGCACCATCATCTGCAACTGCCGGCAGGTCAGCGCGGGGGCTATTCGCGCCTGTATAGAACAGGGCGCCGACAACCTGGATGCCCTCGGCCAACGGTGCGGCGCCGGGACCGTCTGCGGCAGCTGTCAGCCGCTGCTGACCGGCTTCACGGCCAGCGGCAACAGCCCCACTCCCCAAGGGCAATGGCCACTGGTCGCGTGGGCGGCGATGGTCCTGGCATTGCTCACCGCTTTCTTTGCCCTGCCGCCACTGGCCATCGACGACAGCTACAGCCTTTCGTCACTGGACCACTGGTGGTCCGACAGTCAATACCGGCAGATTTCCGGTTTTACCATGCTCGGGCTGCTATCCCTTGGCATGCTGGTGGGCCTGCGCAAACGCATCAAGCGGTTCAGTTTCCTGAAATTCGCCACCTGGCGGTGGTTTCACGTGGTCCTCTCCACCCTGTGCCTCGCGATCCTGTTTTTGCACACCGGTCTCGGCGCCACCCAGGGCCTTAACCGCTGGCTGATGCTTTGCTTCACCGGCGCCGTGGGCCTGGGGATTATCACCTCCCTGCTGACCCACTGGGAGTCCCGCAGCCCCGGCGTCACGAGCAAATCCGTCAAGCGCTGGCTGACCACGGCCCACCTGGTCAGTTTCTGGCCCCTGCCGGTGCTGGTGAGCTTCCACATACTCTCGGTCTATTGGTTCTGATGATGACCAGACGCGGACTCATCCAGTGGACGCTGTGGCTGATGCTTACCATCGGCGCAGTCGCCTATCTGGGTGTTCAATTATTCCTTGAGGAACAAAAGCCGGACCTGCTGATCGGCACCAGCAGCCACGGCCACTACCAGATTGAACTGCAGTGCGGGGCCTGCCATACGGAAGCCTTCGGGGGACCGGAAGTGCTCCAGAACGCCTGCGTCGATTGCCATGGGGAGGAACTCAACGCGGCACTGGATTCGCACCCCGTCAAAAAATTCACCGACCCCCGCAATGCCAACCGCATTGAAAACCTGGATGCCCGCTACTGCGTGAGCTGCCACCGGGAGCACAACCCGGATATCACCCGCGCCGCGGGACTCACCCTGCCCGAGGATTACTGCTTTGAGTGCCACCAGGATATCGGCGAAGAACGGGATACCCACAAGGGTCTCGGTTTTGAAACCTGCGCCAGCGCCGGCTGCCACAATTTCCACGACAACCTGGCGCTGTACGAGGATTTCCTGTTAAAGCACGCCGGCGATCCCATTCATACCGGTGGCCGCCAACCCGCGCGCAATCTCGATGCCTACCTGACCAGCCTGGGCCAGGACTGGGCGCAAAGTAATCCGGAACCGCTGCCCGACGGTTTTGACAGCGCAGACATCCACGCCGGATGGGCCGACAGCGCCCACGGTCAGGCCGAGGTGGCCTGCAGCAACTGCCACCTGAGCCAATCGGACAACCAGAGCACCTGGACCGAAAACCCCAGCCATGAAGTCTGCGCCACCTGTCACGAGGCGGAAACCAGTGGTTTCCTGGCCGGCAAGCACGGCATGCGCCTGGCCCGGGGCCTGCCGCCCATGACACCGGCCCAGGTGGTGAACTCGCGCTCCTGAAGAATTCCATGAAAGAGCAGAGCGGCGACGAGGCTCCAGTAGACCCAGACGCTCGAGAGCGGCGTCCAGTTGCCGACGAAGAGCGTGGCGAAGAGAAGCATGAGCACGAGCTTGATCAAGACCTTGTTCACGGTCTGCTCGTTCTTCGTCTTGGCCTTTGAGCGTATGTCGATGTCGGCGTTCATCGTGAAATTCGAGGCGATACCATCAACGAGCGCCACCAGCCGATAGGTGCCAGCTTTTTTTACCGTGAGCCTCAGCTGTGGCTGATTGTTCGCGCCCCACTTGTACGTGACCGAGGC
>PABE01000081.1 GCA_002702725.1 Porticoccaceae bacterium | reverse complement strand
TTTTCATAAATATCCGCTTCCCTTTCTGGCCCAGCCCTTGCCAGTCCGGACAATTTTCGCAAACTCTGAGCTCACAGGCCGTCCCATGACAACACTGGCGATTTCTCCATCAAAGTCGGTGAAACCTCGACATCAAGTCGACCCGTGCCCGTCACGAGCGAAGCCTCACATACCAAAGAATTCGCCAAGCGAAAACGGCGCCTGCAAACAATGGGCAGGCGCCGCCGGCGATCAACGGCGAACCCTATTGCCGTTACTCAAACTTCTTGGCGTCAAAGGCATCCTTAATGGCCGATCCCCCTGGCGTCTTGCTTTCCCGGATAGCCTTCCAGAACGCGCGCAACTCGGCATCGGGATCGTTAGCCAACTTGAGTTCATTATCGAAAATCATGGTCGGCCGAGTCTTCAGGTTGTAGGCGGGCCACTGGGGTAATCCCAGGGTGTTCGGGTTGCCGTTACGGGCGAAAGAGGCGAAGGACTGACTCATTGCCTTGGCCATAAACTCCTGCTCCACGCCATTACCCACCAGGCCTTCGGCGGTGTAGACAGTGTCAAAGACAAAGGGAATTTCCACCGCGTGGGGCGAGCGTAATTTGCCGTCCAGAACCGGCGACTCCCAGTCCACCTTGTACATGTACGCCGGTGCCTCACCCTTCTCGGTTTTGCGCTCGGCAACCAGTATGCTGTTGCTGGCAAACAACTGGTCGGTGACGATGCTGGTCCACAGGTGCATGGGTTTGTCATTCGGGGCCCGCTTTTTGTACAGGGCAATGGTCTCGTCCACCTTATCCGCCGGCACCAGGCCGCTGACCCGCTTTTTCAGATCGGCCTCGGTCATGGTCTGCCAGGTGGGATCGGTGAGAAACACATTGGTGGCTTCGTCCTTGGTGTAGCCCACCATGATGGGCACCTCTTTCTGCAGGGGCGAGGCCTCCGGCTCGAAGGGATGGTAGGCGATCACTTCGCCATCCAGGTACGGGCCGAATGGCAGCAGGCCCATCTTGCCACCGGCTTTAACCAGGTCGTCCATGGGCACGTTTTGCAGGGCTTCGACATCGCCGGGTTCAATGCCCAGCTGCTTGTAGACCCCCAACCCCACAGCCATGGCATCCTCCTGGCTGCGCAGCTTGGCGCTACCGCCACTTTGCATGATGGCCTTATGGAACAGACCTTTCGCAGACGGCATCGCCAGCAGGGTACTGACCTTTCCGGCACCGCCGGACTGGCCAAAGACCGTGACATTACCGGGGTCACCGCCGAAGGCACTGATGTTGGCATTCACCCACTCCAGCGCCCGCACAATATCCATCATACCGACATTGCCCGATGCACTGTATTCCTCACCCGCCTCAGGTCCCAGGGGGAAAAACCCAAAGGTATTGAGTCGGTGGTTGAGACTGACCACCACGACATCGTTGCCCCGTGCCAGATTGGCGCCATGGTAGTACTGGTCGCCGCCACTGCCGACGAAAAAGCCGCCTCCGTGTAACCAGACCATCACCGGCCGCTTGCCGCGATCACCCACCGCAGGCGTCCATACGTCGAGTACCAGGCAATCCTCACTGATGGGCAGATCCGAAAAAGACAGTACAGTGGCCATTTCCCCCGGCATGTTCACGGGCGGTTGCGGGCACCGGTCCCCCTTGGCATCGGCCTTGCGCACACCCTGCCATTTAGCCGGCTTGGCGGGGGGCAGAAAACGAGCCTTGCCACCGGTGGGAGCCCCGTAATGGATACCCAGGAATTCGTAGGTGCCCTTGCTGACGTGGCCCTGCAGTTTGCCCTCAGTGGTTTTGACAACGGGTGTCGGATCGGGGGCCGCGTTATCAGCCAGGGTCCATGGCGCGGCAACCAGAGCCGACAGGACCGCAGCGGTCAAAAAGTTCTTCATGATTTTATCCTTATTTATCAGTCGCATTATGATGTCTACCGGGCCGCTCCAAAGCGGTACTTGAATTCGACTCCCCAGGTACGGGGATCCCCATAGACATTGGATACAAAGCCGAACGGTGTCGACCGATCATTGGCGTTATAGGCGTAGGTCTTATCCGTGGCGTTTTTGACATAGACACCGACATCGAAACCGCGATTGCCGATATTCCGCCAATCCGCCCGCAAGTCGACCAGCCCATAGCCTTCCTGGGAGCTGCCCGGCAGATTGATATTTTCATCGGCGAAATTCACTTCGCTGATATAGCCATAACCGGCGTTGAGCAGTAATTCACCGGTGGGCATCGGTTGCCGGTAGGTGACGGAGATGTCAAAGGTGTTGCGTGGCGCCTGGGCAAACTTGTTGCCCGTCAGATCACCGATGAGCGCGTTTTCGTAGCTGTCGTATTCGGTATGCAGATAACCGTAGTTGATGCGCAGATCGAGCCGGGATGTCAGCCGTGCCCAGAGCTCAACCTGACCGCCATAAATGGTTGCCTCGGCAGCGTTGAACAAACCGGTGGAAACTCGCCCGTTGTAGAACAATGAGGTGGTACGCTGAATGTCTTCATACTCGGCGTAAAACCCCGAGAGATTGGTACGCACCGGCACCTCGCCCAATTGCCAGTCCGCCTTCATACCAAGTTCATAGTCGCGGATATACTCCGGATCGATAACAAGCAGGTCCTCATCAAAAATATCCGGATTAAAGCGCCCGGCGTTGTAGCCCTTGCGATGGGTAGCGTACATAAGTACCTCATCGTTGAACTGGTAGTCGAGGGAAATATTGTAGGTGGTGGCGCTGTACTCCGCCCTCAGGCGATTGACACAGGCGTCAATATCGACGTTCGGCAGGTTGGGATCAAGTCCACAGACGAATCCGGGGTTTACCGTGGTGGCATCATTCCATGGCTTGTCAGTCGTACGGCGGACGCCGATGGTCAGGCTCAACGGATCGGTCAACTGCCAGGAACCCTGGGCATAGTAGGCAAGGGATTTAAGGCCACTTTGCCCGCCTGATGACTGGGAAATCGCCTTCGAATAGGGAACACCGGGCGGGTTGAACAGCTGGTAGTAATTGGCGTTGTCGATATCCTGATCCAGATAGTAGACCCCCGCCACCCAACTCAAACGCTCGGAAAACGCCGTCCCAGATAACTGCAGCTCGTGGGATTGTTGCTCGCTCTTGGAGTCATTGTCGCCAATGATCAAGGGCAGCGGAATCGACAACTGATTCTGGAACTGGTGCGTATTACTGTGGGTATAGCCGGCAATATACTTGAAAGTTGTTGGGCCGAAATCCACGGCGAGGATATTGCTCACCTGCAGTTGGGCTCCCTCAAGCACCGCGTCGTAGGGCGAATCGATTTTTCGAATGCCACGCCGCTGCTGTGCCCGTAATTCCTGATCGTATAGATTAATGCCAGTGGCAAAGTCGGTATATACACAACTGACAAAATTAACAGGACAACCGGGTACACCTTCCGACTGACTGATCTGGGCGTAAGGGGTCTCATCCCGCTCCGCGTAACCGATCACCGTGTAGTTGGATAGCCATTCCGTCGGCGTAAACAGGGACGACACCCTGTAGGCCTGGCGATCCTGACTCTGGGCGTCGGGACCGGACAGGTTTTCGACCAGGCCATCCCGTTCCCTTGTTTTGGCACCAAAACGCAACTGCCAGCTGTCGCTGACAGGGACATTGAGAATGCCGGTCACTTCCCTGAGACCAAAGCGGCCAAAGCCCACCTGAACCGAACCACCGAACTCTTGCCTTGGTCTGGCGGGATAGAACAAAACGGCACCGCCTGTACTATTGCGACCAAACAGCGTGCCCTGCGGCCCCGCCAATGCCTGCACGGATTCGATATCCCAGAGTTGCAATTCCGCTGCAGCACTGCTGGTGGGCACTTCGTTGAAATAGGTAATCACGCCGGTGCGCACACCTCGAAGCGAGTACTGTTGCTCAGCGCCAAATATACTGACCCCGACACTCAGGGTTGGCACGAGTTTTTGCAGATCGGTACCGGTGGAAATATTGCGGATTTCAAGCTCCTCACCACCAATACGGGTCACACTCATGGGTACTGACTGGAGGTTTTCCTCGACCCGGCGGGCGACGACCGTAATTTCTTCGAGCTTTAAACCCTGATCCTCGAGCTGCTGGGAGAATGCCCCCTGACTCGACACCAGAGCTGAAGCAAAAACAAACGAGAAGCGTCTAATTTGTGGTTTTACTCGGGAGTATTTCATTAATGTCTCCACCGCTTATGGTTATTGTCTAGAGATTGACACTTACTACCGGCCTGCAGACCGACCGTGAGAAGGCAGAATAATTTTACTTATCAGACTAATATCTGCCGTTACCACATCATAACAAGGCGGCGGTGATTGGCAACCGTTAGAAGATCGGAGAAAGGAGATTAATAAAAATGTCCAAAAAGCGGCTATGAAAATCCTGCTTCTAGAAGGATGAACCGGGCTGCGCCAGGAATTTCAGCTCTTCCGATTTGGAAACTCTTCCCAGCGTTTCGTTGCGGTGCGGATAGCGGCCAAAGCGCTCAATAATCGCCTTGTGCCGCAACTCAAAATCCAGGTTATTTTCGATGCCAAGAGGCTCGAACAGGCGCACAGCTTCGACGTGAATCAGCAAGGACTCGCTGTGCATGTAGGGGATATAGAGAAAACTGCGCTGCACCGGGGGCAGCGAGAGATCTTCACCGGAATTGACCGCTTCCTGGGCGAGCACCAATGCCATGCCATCACAGGCATAGGCCTGGGGGCTATCCCGGTAGATATTGCGGGAAAACTGGTCCAGGACAATGATTTCAGCCAGCCGCCCCTCCGGGCATTGCCGCCAGGGGAACAATTCGCCCCTGATTGCCTGGGCGTGTAAAGACCCGAACCGCCGGGCGATAGTGCGATCGAAGGCCGGATCCTTTTTCCACCACTGCTCCGGTTTCGTTTCAAGAAACCAGAAGTCCAGCACCAATGGATAGTCCATTGCGAAACAGGTACAGGGCTACCGTCACATCACTGGCAGCCCTTACCGCCGGTGATTAGATCACGCCGTTTGCCTGGCCGGGTTGCGCAACCGCTCGATGACATCGCTGTCGTGGCCGGGCAATATTTCGCAAACGCTGCCGATCCCGAGGGACTTCAGGGTATGGCCGGCACCCAGCCAGCAGCCGTTGAAGAAGCACATATCGCCGATTTCCCGGTCGCTGAAATTGGCGTGCAATTGGTCCCAAAAGGCGTCGTCACCATTGAGATTGTCGATGTCGTTGGCGAACCGGTCGGCGAATTGCACAGCCAGGCTCTCGCGCTTGCTGAAACCCTCGTAGCCAAAATTTTTGTCCAGGGCATTCTGGTAAAACGCTTCGGGAATTTCCTCATCACAAAAGCCGGGGTAATCCCGCCACATGCGAAGGCTGTTGCAAATCGGGCAGCCCATAATATCCGTCAACAGAATACGCATCCCCTCTCGCTCACGGGGGGTCAGCGTCGTATCGTGGTTGGTGTACACGGTCTTGAACATTTTATCCCGCATGGCAAGCAGGGATTCGGTTCCAACACGGTTGAGGATGTAGTCAAGGGCGACTTCGCCTTCGGGAATATTCACGCGGTATGGCATGGTAGCCTCCGATTTTAGGGTTTAGTGGAGATTGATTCAGTCTAGTACGAGTTGCACCTTTGCGCCTTGTCTACCAGGAGGTTCGTCCGCCGTCGACAACAATATTGTCGCCGGTGATATAGGCTGCATCGTCGCTGGCCAGAAACAGGGCCACTCCGGCAATGTCCTGTGGACGGCCAAAGCGGGGGATCAGATTTTTGGCGAGCAGTGGCTCGGCCTCGTCAGGGTTGTCCTTCGCCCATTGCAGAAAGCCGGGGGTTTCGATCACACCGGGGCTGATGGATACCACGCGAATATTGTGCTGGGCACCTTCAAACGCCATGTGTCTGGTAAAGCCGATCACCCCGGCTTTGGCGGCAGCATGGGCGGCACCGCCAAATCCCGAGCCGGTCATTCCCGCCGTGGATGCGGTGCTGATCACCACGCCACCCTGCTTCCTGAGGTACGGCCACGCCGCCTGGGTGACGTAGAACACCAGGTTCAGCTCGTTGTCGATGGTGAATTGCCAACCATCGAGGGGAAAGGTCTCAAAGTCGGCAAAGTGGGGCCGGGCCGCGTTGTTGTAGAGCACGTCGATACGCCCGTGCACCGCCGCCGCCTGCTCCACCCACTGGCGGGCCTCGGCGGGGTCTGCCAGGTTTACCGGCTCCATGGTGACGATGGAACCGCCCTGGGCTTCGACCAGACGACGGGTTTCAGCATTGCCTTCCTCTGACACGTCGCAACCGACAACTTTCGCGCCTGCGGCGGTAAACCGAAGGGCGGCTTCGCGGCCCTGGCCACTGGCGGTACCCGTAATCAACGCGACCTTGTCGTTTAATGAAGCCATAGATCTTGAACCGTTAGTAATGATTATCGTTGTCGAAAATCTACCATTTACGCCCGGGCCACCGGCAATATTCGTTTGAGAATCGCTCCAAGGGGCATAAAAAAACCGGCCTCGAAAAGCCGGTTTTTCCATTCATGAAGGGTTAGAACAAATCAGTTCATCGCTTCCACAATAACCGCCGGCGCCATACCCCCGGCGGCACACATGGTGACCAGACCATAGCGCTGGCCACGGCGTTCGAGCTCGTCGATAACCGTGTTGATCAGGATAGCGCCCGTGGCACCGATGGGGTGACCCAGCGCCATGGCGCCACCGTTGACGTTGACTTTGTCGCGGTCCAGGTTCAGGTCGCGAATGAACTTCTCCGCCACCACGGCGAAGGCCTCGTTGATCTCCCACAGATCGATGTCGTCGACGGTGAGACCGGCCTTGGCCAGGACTTTTTTCGCCGCCGGAACCGGGGCGTTGAGCATCAAGGTCGGGCAGTCGCCCATGTTGGCCATGGCGACGATGCGAGCACGGGGCTTCCAGCCCTGTTTTTTCGCGTACTCGGGCGAGCACATAAGAAGTGCCACGGCGCCGTCCACGACACCGGAGGAGTTCCCGGCATGGTGGACGTGCTGAAGCTCCAGATCCGGGTATTTCTGCAGTAGCATCTGACGGTTTGTAGTGCCCTCTTCGTCCAGCGGGACATCGGCAAAATCCGCAAATACCGCTTTCAATTGGGACAGCCCTTCCAGGGTGGTGCCGGGACGGGGAAATTCCTCCTGCTCCAGCGCCAGGGTGCCGTCCGGATGGTAAACCGGGATCAGGCTCTTGGCGAAGTAGCCCTTCTCGATGGCGTTGGCGGCACGCTCCTGGCTGACGACGGCAAGCCTGTCGAGGGTCGTGCGATCAATGCCCTCGATGGTCGCAATAGCGTCGGCACAGATACCCTGGTGTGGCTGAGGGTGGAGTTTGCGCAGTTCCAGATTGCCGTTGTCCATAAAGACCGCCTGACCATTGCCTTCGATACCGTAGTTAGACATTTGCTCGGTACCCCCGGCAATCACCAGGTCTTCCATACCGGTGGCGATGGAGCCCGCCGCCAGGTTGACGGCGGTGATGCCGGAGCCGCAAAAGCGGTCGAGTGTCACGGCACTTGCCCTGACGTCATAGTCGGCCCCCAGGGCCGCCATACGACCGAGACAGGCGCTCTGCTGGCCGCGCTGGGAACTGGTGCCCCACACGATATCGTCAACTTCGGCGGTATTGATGCTGTTCCGGTCGGCGATGGCCCTGAGCACTGCGGAACCCAACTGCTGGGGATGGAAAGTGGACAGTGAGCCCTTGCCGCGCTTGCCGATGCCCCGGGGCGTGCGACAGGCGTCGATAATCCAGACTTCATTCATGGTAGCTACCTCGTTCAAAGGGTGATGGTATACAGCGGTGCGGGCACCGGCTCGGGGGGTGAATTAAACCATAAACAGGGGTCCTTAGACCAAAAAGCCCGGAACCTCCAGGCTTGCCAGTGACAGAGGCCGCGGCTATGGTCATGGGGCATCTCCGAATACGCGTCATGGCGCATTGCAATAATGATAACCACGGAAAGACTATGCCCACCTCCAGCCCCGAAAACTCAAGCGACAACCTGGCCGACCGACTGGGCGGGATTGTCGGAACACGCCACGTCCTCACTGACGAAGCCAGTCGAGCCCACTATTCACGGGATCTGGGGTACCTGCCCGCCTGCGACTCGGAGCTGGTGGTTCAGCCCGGCACCATCGACGAACTCAGAGCGGTAGTCGGCTGCGTCACCGGCGCCGGGCGGTCTGTCATCCCCCGGGGCGGCGGCATGTCATATACCGGCGGTTATACCCCCGGCAGTCACCGAGCCGTCTGTATTGACACTGGCAGGCTCGATCGCATCGTCGAGGTCAATTCCGATGACCGGTATGTGGTGGTGGAAGCCGGCTGCACCTGGCAGGCGCTCAACGAGGCCTTGAAGCCGGGGGGCCTGCGCACCCCGTTCTGGGGACCGTTTTCCGGTAAATATGCCACCGTGGGCGGCACCCTGAGCCAGAATGCCGTGTCCTATGGTTCAGGGCTCTACGGCACGGCGGCGGACTCTGTTCTGGGGCTGCAGGTGGTGCTCGCCGATGGCCGCCTGGTCACCACCGGCGCCGGCGCCCATAGCGCTGCGTCGCCGTTTTTTCGTCACTTCGGCCCCGATATGACAGGACTTTTTACCGCCGACACCGGTGCCTTCGGCATCAAGGCCACGGCGGTCCTGAAACTGATCGCGCGACCGCAGGTTGTCAGGAGCTATTCCTATGCCTTTGAACACCTGGACAACGTACTCGACGCCCAGATAGAAATCGCACGCCTTCAGGTGGCGTCGGATTGCTATTGTTTCGACCCTTACAACAATGCCGATTTCGAGCGCAAGGGGGTAACCTTCGAGCAACGCCTGTCAATCGCCGGCACCACTGCCCGACGAGGGCTCAGGGGCGTTTGGGAGGCGACGAAAATGGCCATGGCCGGCAAAAAGGTATTGCGGGGCGTGAAGTACTCCCTGCACCTGACGCTACCGGGACATAGCCCCGGGGTTGTCACGGAACACGCCCGGCTGGTCGATGAACTGTGCCGGAAGCACGGTGGCATCGCCATCACCAACACGATTCCGGTTGCCCACCAGGCAGGGGCATTTGAGAACTTGCGCCTGGTCATGATGGGCCCGGACGGCGATATCTGGCTGCCTACCCATGGGATATTCCCTGCCAGCCGCTTGCCGGAAGCGGTCCGGGCGTTTGACATGCTGGCCGACCAGGCGCGCCCAGACCTGGATCAGCACGGCATCCGTACGGCGTATACCATCGTGACCACCGGCCAGGAATTTCTGTTTGAGCCCTTTCTCTATTGGCACGACGAACCGGGCTCCGTCCGGCTCGAGCGAATCGAGCCGGAATTTGCCGAGCAATGGCGGGATATCCCCTCTGATCCGGCGCGCCGGGAAATGGCCCTGTCATTCCGGGAACAGATCCGCGATCTGTTCGATCAGCTCGGCGGCCTGCATTTACAGCTGGGTCGCTTTTATCCCTACGTCAGTGTTATCGCAGACCCGGGGCTGAAAGACACGGTAACAGCCATCAAGCAGGCGCTCGACCCGGAGGGCCTGATGAATCCCGGCTCATTGGAATTACCCTGAAACCCACAGAAACGGAAGGATTGTCGCCATGCAAGCGCGCATCAGCATGATTACCCTGGGCGTCCGGAATCTGGACGCCGCCATCCGCTTTTACGGCGAGGGTCTCGGCTTCCCACGCCTCGAATCACCGCCGGAGGTCGCCTTTTTCAATCTCAACGGCACCTGGCTGGGGCTGTTCGGCTACGAGGCCCTCGCCGAGGATGCCCGGGTTCCCGGCCGGGGCTCCGGCTTTCGGGGCTTCAGTCTTGCCCATAACGTGCATTCCGAGGCGGAAGTGGAGGCGGTCATGGCGAAGGCGCAGGCGGCGGGGGCCACCATTACCAAACCTGCACAAACGGTTTTCTGGGGAGGATACAGCGGGTATTTTCAGGATCCCGAAGGCTATTTGTGGGAAATCGCCCACAACCCGTTTATGTGGGTGGGGCCGGTGGACTAGCCGAAAACCCATGTTTATCAGGCAAGAAAAAAGGGGCCAAAGCCCCTTTTAGACCTCATGTACCAATCACAGCAATAAGCGCCGGATATCGCCGATCATGGCGACCAGATCGGTCATAAATTTTCCTGCGGCCGCACCGTTGATCAACCGATGATCATAGGTGAGACTCAAGGGCAGCATTTGCCTCGGGACAAATTCCTTGCCATTCCAGACCGGCTGCATTGAGGCCCTGGACACGCCGAGGATCGCCGCTTCCGGGGTGTTGACGATGGGGGTAAAACCGGTGCCCCCGAGGGCCCCGAGACTGGAGATGGAAAAGCCGCCGCCCTGCATATCGTTGGCGGACAGTTTGCCGTCCCGGGCCTTTTGCGCCATCTCCGCTGTTTCTTCGGCCAGCTGCCAGAGGCCTTTTTTGTCCACGTCCCTGATCACCGGAACCAGAAGCCCCCGGGGCGTATCCACGGCCATGCCGATATGGACGAATTTTTTCTGGATGACTCTTTCACCGCTGCTGTGCCAGGACCGGTTGATAACAGGGTGTGCCTGGAGGGCCCGTGCACAGGCCAGCATCAGGAAGGCCACCGGCGTCAACTTGACACCGCGTTTCTCGGCTTCGCTTTTCAGTCCCTTGCGGAAATCCTCCAGCTCGGTGATGTCGGCATCATCAAACTGGGTTACCGCCGGCACATTGAGCCACGTACGGGCCATATTGGCGGCGGTGAGCTTGGCGATGCGGCTCAGCGGGACCTCTTCGATCTCGCCGAACTGGGCATAATCCACATCGGGCACCGCCGGGATGGCGCCGGTCGCTGCACCTGCCCCACCCGTCTGGCGGGACAGCGCTTTTTTCACGTAGGACTGAACATCTTCCCGGGTGATACGCCCCTTGGCACCACTACCCTTGACGTTGCGCAGGTCGACCCCGATTTCCCGCGCGAACTGACGCACCATGGGACCGGCGTAGACTTCGTCCGCCGGCGCTTCCTGCTCGTCGAGCTTATTGTCGGCTGACCCGGACGGCGCTTCCGATTGCGCCGACGCTTCGCTGTTATCCGCGGTGTCCTGCGCAGGTTGGCCGGACCGTGGAGCTTCTGCTGGCTCGACCGTCTCCTCCGACCGGGTTTCAGGTTCCGGCTCTGACGCGCCTTCCACCTCCATTTCCCCGACGGTATCCCCGGACTTAACCTTGGCGCCCTCCTTCACCGATATCGCCGTTACCGTGCCGGTGTAGGGGCTCGGGACATCCATGGTCGCCTTATCGCTTTCCAGCGTCATCAGGGTGTCGCCTTCGGACACGGCGTCACCTGCTGATACCGCGATCTCAATGACGTCGACTTCATCATCGGTGCCAAGATCTGGCAGCTTGACCGTCTGCTTACCACCGCCTTTGGCGGCAGCAGGTTTACTGCCGGAATCGGCCGCGGTGTCCTGGTCGGAATCCTCAGGCGCGGCTTCTTTCCCCTCGCCGTCATGCTGCTCGTCTTCCGCCTCCGGCGTCCCGGCGTCTTCCGCGCTGTCAGCTTCGTCGTCCGCGACATCCATTTCCACGATGGGTGTGCCATCGGAAACCTGATCGCCGACCTTGACGAGAATCTTCTTGACCACCCCCGCACTCGGTGAGGGTACATCCATGGAGGCCTTGTCGGACTCCAGCACCAACAGCGAATCCTCGGCGCCGACTTCATCACCGACACCGACGGTAATCTCAATCACTTCGACGGCATCAGCACCACCGAGATCCGGTACTTTGATGGTTTCAATCGCCATATCTGCAGCCCCTTACGCCATGAGCGGGTTGGTTTTTTCGGGATCGATGCCAAATTCCGCTATCGCTTCCTTCACCACCCCCTTGTCGATCTTGCCCTGTCGGGCGAGGCTGTACAGCGCCGCCACCACCACATAGCGCCTGTCGACTTCAAAGAAGTCACGGAGCTTGGTGCGGGTATCACTGCGCCCGAAGCCGTCGGTGCCGAGTACGAGGTAATCGCCGGGGATATAGGGACGCAGCTGCTCGCCGTAACTCTTGATGTAATCGGTGGCGATGATGAAGGGACCGTCGCTGCCACCGAGGGTATCAGTGACATAGGACACCCGCTCCTTCTTGTCCGGGTGCAGCATATTCCAGCGGGCCACTTCCTGACCGTCCCGCGCCAGGCTGTTGACACTGGTAACACTCCAGATATCGGACTCGATCTTGTAGCGTTCCTTGAGTATCTCGGCGCCCGCCAGCACTTCGTTGAGTATGGTGCCCGACCCCATGAGTTGCACGCGATGCTTGCCGCGGGGAGTCTTGCCGCCTTTCTTGAGCAGGTAGATCCCCTTGACGATGCCCTCTTCGGCACCTTTGGGCATCTCCGGGTGGAGATAGTTTTCATTCATGGTGGTGATGTAATAGAAGCAGTTTTCCTTGTCTTCATACATCCGCTTCAAACCGTCCTGAATAATCACCGCCAGTTCATAGGAATAGGCCGGATCGTAGCTGTGACAGTTGGGCACGGTGTTGGCCAGCAAGTGGCTGTGGCCGTCCTGGTGCTGCAGGCCTTCGCCGTTGAGCGTCGTCCGCCCGGCGGTGGCGCCGATCAAAAAGCCCCGGGCCTGGCTATCTCCCGCGGCCCAGGCGAGGTCGCCAATGCGCTGAAAGCCGAACATGGAATAGAAAATGTAGAACGGAATCATCGGGCAGTCGTAGGTACTGTAGGCGGTGGCCAGGGCCACCCAGGCCGACATGGCGCCGCTCTCGTTAATGCCCTCTTCGAGAATCTGCCCCTTCTTGTCTTCCTTGTAATACATGATCTGGTTGGAATCGTGGGGGGTATACTTCTGCCCCTGGGAAGAATAGATCCCGAGCTGACGGAACATACCCTCCATGCCAAAGGTACGCGCCTCATCGGGCACGATGGGCACTACTCTGGCACCGATTTCCTTGTCTTTGACCAGATTGGAAAGTATGCGCACAAAGGCCATGGTGGAGGAGATTTCCCGGTCACCGCTGCTCTCCAGCTGTTTCTGGAACGTGGCAAGCTCAGGCACCTTGAGCGACTGGAAATCCGCCTGCCGGGCCGGCAGATACCCGCCCAGCTCCTCGCGGCGACGAAGCATGTAGGTCATTTCCGGGCTGTCTTCCGGCGGCCGGTAATAGGGAACCTTCTCCAGTTGATCGTCGGGGATGGGAATGCCAAACCGGTCGCGGAAGTTCTTCAGGCTTTCCAGGTCGAGCTTTTTCAGCGAGTGGGTATCGTTGGCGGCCTCGCCGGCGGCACCCATGCCGTAACCCTTCACTGTCATGGCCAGAATCACGGTCGGTTTGCCGCTGCTCTCCATGGCATTGGCATAGGCGGCGTACACCTTGTAGGGGTCGTGGCCACCGCGATTCAGATACTGGATTTCCTTGTCGGACATGTCCTTGACCAATTCGGCCAGTTCCGGGTATTTGCCAAAGAAATTCTCACGGGTATAAGCGCCGCCGTTGTTTTTGCAATTCTGCAATTCGCCGTCACATACCTCGTTCATGCGTTTTTGCAAAAGACCGGATTTGTCCTTTTCGAGCAGTGGGTCCCACAGTCGGCCCCAGACCACCTTATTGACATTCCAGCCGGCACCGCGGAACACCCCTTCGAGTTCCTGGATGATCTTGCCGTTGCCCCGTACCGGGCCGTCCAGACGCTGGAGATTGCAGTTGACCACAAATACCAGGTTCTCGAGCCCCTCCCGTCCGGCCAGGGAGATGGCGCCCAGGGTTTCCGGCTCATCGCACTCACCGTCACCCAGAAAGGCCCAGACCTTGCGGTCGCCCCGGGGCACCAGGCCGCGGGCAGACAGGTAACGCATGACGTGGGCCTGGTAAATGGCCTGAATGGGACCGAGCCCCATGGACACCGTGGGGAACTGCCAATAGTCCGGCATCAGCCAGGGGTGCGGGTAGGAGGACAGCCCCTTGCCGTCCACCTCTCGGCGGAAATTATCGAGTTGCTCCTCGCTTATCCGGCCCTCGAGGAACGAACGGGCGTAAATCCCCGGGGAGCTGTGCCCCTGGAAGTAGATAAGGTCTTCCAGATGCTTGTCGTTACGGGCGCGGAAAAAGTAATTAAAGCCGACGTCGTACAGGGTTGCCGCGGATGAAAAGGTGGATATATGACCACCCAGCCCTTCGTCATTATTGTTGGCCCGCATCACCATGGCCAGGGCGTTCCAGCGCACCAGGGAGCGGATTCGGCGCTCCATGAACAGGTCGCCCGGCATGCGTTTTTCCTGGGAGGTGGGGATGGTGTTACGAAAGGGAGTCGTTATTGCGTCGGGGGTCGGGATGCCACTCTCAGCGGCCTTGTCGAGTAACTGCTTTACCAGATAACCGGCGCGCTCTTCGCCGTGAAACTTGATGACGGATTCCAGGGCCTCGAGCCATTCCCGGGTTTCCATTGGATCGGTATCGTGGTGCATCAAACAACCTCACTGGACAAAAACGGATTCATTCTACAGGCTTTTAGCGGCAAACACGATGCAGGAGCGCGGCAAAAACCCGAGCAAGAAAGCCTGCCGAGACGCGCTTGCATCGTGAAAACGGGTACAGAGATAGGACAACCTGCGCGGCGGGAACGGATCCTCCGTTTCTGCACAGCGGGGTTCGCCATCATCAGCGGAACCCCCGACAGTTGAAGGCTCCAACTATTGGAGCCTTTGCGCAGGTATGGTGCCTGAGTACCCAATGGTATCAGAGTTGTTATTACAGGGGGTATTTGAACGCCTCGCCCAGACAGGCGTCGCGTTTCGCCCGATCGAGGCCGCGAATGCCCTCATCGGCGGATGACAACAGCCAGAAGCCCCCTTGCTGACCGAGTAAAAGCCGGTCGTAACCGGTCTGGATATCCGCCACGGTCAAGGCGCGAATGGCCTGGGCAAACGCCTGCCGAAAGTCGAAGTCTTCGAATCCCAGATTGAGCGATTCCAGGTGCCGCGCCGCCAGCTCCATCAGGTTTTTCGGCTTTTCCTCGACAGTGGCCAGCACCGCGGCCTTGAACCGTTCAAGCGCGTCCGGCTCCAGGCCGGCAACCATGGCACGATAATCCGCCAGGAAGCGGTTCACTTCCTTTTTCAGACCGTCGCTGTCGACGGTGGGCGACTGAACGTAGAACATCATGCCCGGTACCCGCTGCACCGGTGCCGGCGCGCTACCCACGACATACCCCAGCTGTTTGTCCGTGCGCAAATCGGAATAAAACGGGGCTTCGACCATCTTTTCCAGCACCGCAAACAACGCCCGCTCCCTCAGGCTGTCTTCGCGCCCCTGAAAATAGAGCAGCGCAACACTGTCGTTGTGATCCACGTAGAGCTCGAAAACGGGCAGGTTCTCCGTACACGTAAACCTGTTGACCCGGTGATAGATTCTGTCTTCCCCGGCCCCGGCTCCGGCTATCCCGAGCGCCTGACTCACCTCGGATGCCATCGACGACGCGGCATCAAGGGCCAGGTTGCCACCGGCGTAATACCGGGCGCGTCCGTGACCGAAAACATCGCTGATGAAGGCCTTGAGATCGTTGATACCCAGCTGTTCCAGCGCCCCGACTTTTTCCTCGGGCAACCAGGTGTTTTCAAGTAGTGGAGACACCCCCGCGAAGACCTGGCGAATGGGCCATTCCCTGGCGCTGTTGCGCCATTGGCGGAGGAGGCTGTTTTTGACCCGCTCAAATCGCACCGGGTCGATGTCACGGACGGTGAGCTCGGCGAGGATGCGTGACACCAGGACCGGTTGTTTGTCGCTATAGCCATTAACGGTAAGATTCAGCCCCTTATCCCAACGCTGCAGATCAAATCCCAGGCCGGCAAGCTGTGCCGGGTAGGTCGTGGCTGAAAGCCTTTCCCGAACCGTCTGCACATAGAGGTCAAGGAGTGTCTCATTGCGGAGGGTGCCGGTTTCAGGCAACAGTATTCGCGCCTCAAAGTACGCTTTCGGCGTTTCGAATCGACTATCGGGATAGTGCCAGAGGACAGATGCATCACCATCGGCGACTTGCCGGGGTTTCTCCACCGGCTCCACAGGCCGATGGATCGCGAGACGCTCCGGAATAAAGATATTGGGCTCCGGCAGCTGCAAATCGAGTTCGAGATCCGCGACATGAATGGCGCCCGGCGCCAATTGATCGGGGTCGAGGGGTTCAACACCGAAAGGCACCTGGTAATACCGGGAGGAACGATCGGTATTCACACCCCTGGCAATCAACGTGAGAAACGCATTGTCCGGCACCAGCTTATCCGCTATCCCGCTGATCAGTGCGCGGTCAAAGTCAGCATACAGATATGGCCCCCGCAACGCCTCCTCGGGGGGCAGACCATGCATGCGTGAACTCAGGGAAAGCACGTAACCGGAGGGATCATGTTTCTCGGCGAAGCGGAAGTTTATCTGACTGAGGCGCTGAACCTCTCGATAGCGCCAGGATTCGACCCCCTGATCCCGAATCAATGCCAGCCAGTCAAAGACCGCCCGGGTTACCGCCTCGCTACTCGCCAATCCCGCCTCTGTCAGGTTTACAGTAATGCTGAACAAGGCGCCGCGGCGACTGTCGAACGCCAGTCCGGCGGAAAGACCATCGGCGAGCCCCAGCCTTTTGAGCTCGGACAACAGGCTGTTTTCCCCCTCGTGCCCCACCAGATGCCCGAGGTATTCCACGGGCTTTCCGGACCAGTAACGCTCGACGCTGGGCAGCGGGAAGTTGACGCTCAACTGGCGCATGTCTTTTTCGGGGACCACGCTGACTTTGAACGGCATCGGCCGGTCAAACAGCGGGATTTCTTCCTCTTCCAGGACAAGATCCCGGTTGGGCACATCGGCAAACCGCGCCTCCACGGATTGCTGTAACTCATCGAGACTCTGCTCGCCAAGGACCACCAGGTTCATCTGGTTTGCCGAGTAATGACGCTGGTAAAAATCAACCAGATCGGCCCGGACGGCATCCCCGTCCCGGTCCGACAACGTATCGAGGTTGCCAACGGAAAACAGCGAGAAGGGATGCCGGGGATTGGCCAGCTCGCGCAGCACATCCCACTCCCGGCGGGCATCATCCTTGATCTTCAGGCGATACTCGGACTCCACCGCATGGCGCTCGCGGTCCACGTACTCGGCATTGAACAGGGGCGCGACGAAGAACCGCGCGAAGCGATCCAGGGCTGGCACCAGGTGCTCGGCATCAATATCGAAGAAATAATTGGTTTCCTCCAGGCTCGTATAGGCATTGAAAACCCCGCCGTGCTCACTGATGAACGCCTGGTATTCTCCGGGCTCCGGGTATTTATCGGTACCGAGAAACAGCATGTGCTCGAGAAAGTGGGCCAGCCCCTCCCGGTCGGCAGGGTTGTCAAAACTGCCGATGTTGACACTCAGAGACGCCGCCGCCTTATCGGTGGACGGGTCGGATACCAGCAAGACCGACAGCCCGTTTTCCAGGGTCAGATGACGGTATTGACGCCGGTCGTTCGGGCTCCGATAGACAACCGAATCACCGCGCTCGGCCTCACTGCCCGAAACATACCAGTCCGCACCCCGGTCACTACTCACCGCTCCCATGTCGAGTGAGGGCCCCGATGAACAACCGGCCAGTAACAACAGGGAAATTACGAAAAACAAACTGTACGACGTCTTGACCATTACCCTACCCAATATTGAAAAACTCCATCACCGAACATTGTCGGCTCGTTTTAACCGACGCAACCGTGAAAACGTCCTATGACAGCGGGACACTCTGTTCGTTGCGCGGCCAGGCGTTGTACAGCGCCTTGACAAGCGTTGCCAGGGGAATGGCAAAGAAAATGCCCCAAAATCCCCAGAGACCACCAAAAACCAGCACGGCGAGAATAATTGCAAGGGGGTGCAGATTGACCGCCTCTGAAAACAGCAGCGGGACCAGTACATTGCCATCGAGGAACTGGATTACCCCATAAACCACCGCCAGCCACATGAACTGACTACCCCACCCCCACTGGAAAAAGCCCACCAGCAATACCGGAATTGTCACCACGGCGGCACCGATATAGGGAATAACCACGGACAATCCAACGAGCAGACCCAGCAATGCCGCATAATCCAGGCCCATCACCAGAAAGCTGATGTAGGAAACGAC
>PABE01000080.1 GCA_002702725.1 Porticoccaceae bacterium | reverse complement strand
TGGCACTGGGAGGCATCACCCCCATGCAGAAGTTGGCCCAAGCGGCCTAGGCTCTACTTCTGGGCGCTGCTAATAATGGGGGGATTACCATATGACAATTAATTCGCTATGTATAAGTAGGTACCAAAAAAGGGGGCTCAGGTATAAATGATGAAATACCGTAGGCACTTCTGCCGGGTACACAATTAATAACAAAAGGAGAAAGTAAATATGAAAATAGCCGCATACGCGCGTTGCGCAACCTATTCGCAATGGGAAGTTGCAATTGAAGATCAATTCAGACGGTGCGAGTTAATCGCGCGCCAAAACGGTATTGACGTAAGCCATATGATGAAGTATTACGATAACGGATTGTCAGGATCGTCAAAGTATACATTGAAACGCCAGGGGTACCAGTCGTTACTTACGGCATGGGAACATGGGGATTTAGGCGTTTTGATTGTCACTGATATTAGCCGGCTTTCGCGGGATTTTCGCGAAAGGGCAGAACTCGCCAATCGAATTGAAAGGACCGGAATCTGGTTTCTTACAGCTGATGGAGTTGATTCAAGGCTGCCGAATTGGCAGCGGTACCGGCTGAGCACCGTCGTGCAACTGCTTGGTTCAGCTTCGGGCTCCGGTCGCCATACCTAATGTGATTGCTGGAGCCGGATCGGCGGTGCGCTAGGTGATTGCCACCCTCCGGACCATCATTCGGGGCGGTGGCAACTGTCTCGGTCCTGCCACGCTCGGGGAGGGCCGGATCCTGACCGCAGATGACCTGGTGGCCTCGCGTGTTTTTTGCACTTGCCAAGCCGCTGCCGACGGACGCGGATAGAGCGGCTCGATGACGACGGCTCGCTGAACCTCGCCGCCCTGCACGACTGGCTGGTGGCTGAACACGGCTATCCGGGCAGCTTGCGCTCCCTGTAGCGCTACTTGAAGGCTCATTTCCCGCAACCGAAGGTCCGGGCTTGGCGCCGTGTCGAGACGCCGCCCGGTGCGCGGGCTCTAGCCGACTGGGCGGCGTTCCGGCCGTGGTGCGCATCGACAATCTCAAGACCGGCGTGTCCTGCGCTGTCGGCCCCCTGGGGCACCGTCAACCGACACTACCGAGCTTATGCGAGCACGGTCGGCTTCTACATCGATGCCTGTCTGCCACATCATCCGCAGGCCAAGGGCAAGGTCGAGCGGCTCATCCGCGACCTGCGCGGCGGCTTCGCGCTCTATGCTCGACACTGGGACAGCCTCGATGAGCTTCAGCAGGCCACCGATCAGCATATCGCCCGTTTCGCCCAGCGCCGGCTGTGTCCTGCGACCGGCACCTGTATCGCCGAGAGCTTGGCGCTGGAGCAAATCCATCTCGCCCCGTTGCCGATCCTTCCTGAGCCGTTCGATATCGCCGTCGTGCGCACCGTAGCCCAAGACACCACCGTCGGCTTCGAACAGCGTCGCTATTCCGCCCCATTCGCTTGGATTGGGCGGTGCGTCGAGGTGCGGGGTGCCGCTGGCCGTGTCCAGGTGCTGGCCGATCACCAGGTCATCGCCTCGCATCCCCGTCACACCCCGGAGCGGGTCCTGATCGACCCCGCCCATTATGAGGGTGCCTCCACCGATACCGTCGAGGCGCCGATGCCACTCGGGCGCATGGGCCAGAAGCTCCAACAACTTGCCACCCTGCGCCCGGAACAACGCCCACTGAACCTGTATGCCGCGCTGCACAATTAACAATTTGTTATGTTATGGGAACCTATTGAGACGAAATAGTAATCGGCATTTATACATGTATTGACTGTTCAAGCTATTGAATTTAAATGACAAAACTTTTATCATGCGTTGCGGTTTGACCCAATAATACGATTTTCTCCGTATATATTCGCCTGGTCATCCTTAGTGATGCTTTTTGCTACGGGTTGCTCCTGCTCTTTTTCTGCGACCTAGAGCTTCCAAGAGGAAGTCAGCCAAGGCGGTCGAGCCGGGTAGTAAATCCCGGTCGTCCAGCAGCTCCCCAGGGTCATAATGCCGTTCGTGCACATCAATATCTGCGTGCCCCAAAAACCGACGACGGATGCGAGGGTCCGTATTTGCGCGACGCATGGCGCGGTTGGCAGTTGGGCGTGTTGACTGCAAGACTAGCCGCCGGTCATCGGAAAAAAGATCCCTGATCAGCCGGTTCAATCGTCTAGACGCTGCGGCGCTTCGTATACCGTATTTGTTGGAACTGCCATTGGGGAATAGATAGCCCTTGTCCCCAAGGCGTTCCCGGATCCAGGCATCCAGCTCAGGTAGGACTCCGCTACGCAACGGCAGTCGCCGCGCCGAGACGGCATTCTTCAAAGATGCCTCGCCAGAGCCAGTTTGGTGGCGATCCGCGAAGCGGACGAGCCAGCCGGTACTGGTCGGTGTGAAGTCGTTGCAGCTTAGCTGGTAGATTTCCTCGATGCGTGCCCCCAACAAAAGGAGCAGCGCAATTAGCATCTGGTCGTCTTCGCGTATTGACGGATTGTTGAAGAGTTCATTCATCAGTCGCCGGGCCTGTGTGACTGTGAAGGGTAACCGGACTGCTCGGGGCGGGCAGGTGCGAGGTAGGCGGCGTGCGACCGTTTCTTCCAGTTTGCCGTCGCTGTCGAATGGACGTAGCATTGACTGCAGGATGCGCAGTTTGTCCTTGATTGTGCCTGCGCCATTATCGCGAGCAACCCAAAGCGCTTTCAGCGCTTCGACATCGGTCTCCGTTAAACACTGAACAGGGCGTCGGGTCAGAACCGTTTCCAAGTCGTCAGCAATACCGCGATATTTTTCCAAGGTTTTCAGTTCAACTTCACCGCCAACAGAAAGAACCATCTCCTTCCATCGCTCTGCTAGCCGGGATGCAGGGTCGCCCCACAGTTCGACCAGTGGCAGCTGTGTTTCTGGAGCCAGGTTAAGGGAGCTTATGGAAGCTTCGCCGCGCGCAATGGCGAGGCATTGGGTCAGATACGCGACGCGAGCACCATTGAAGGCATGCGTTAGGGTATCCATAGCTGATCTGGTGCAATCAATTTTGACATTCAGATCGGACTGGATCGAGACCAGGGCTTGCTGCATTGCTTGAGTGTCAGCTCTTCTGAGGCATATCCGGGCGTCTGACAGAGATTTGTCGATTTCTTGTTCCAGGTCGTCCCATTCGCTGTCGCAAGCGTCACGGAGGGATTCAAGGCGGTCAGCAAAGGCGTGGGCCTCACGCGTATGCCAGGTGTCGACGAACCGCTGTGAGATATTCTCGTCCAGGACGATTTTGACGGCACCGGCCTTGTAGGGATCCGACCGTTTATGCGGCTTAGTCTGAGCAAGGTGTTGGTCGAAGAGCTGTTTGTAATGGGCAGCGAGCTGTGCAGCACGCGCAACAGCCTCTGCTTCTGATATATTTCCAAGGTGTTGACGTATAGTGGTTTTTCCCCCAAATGCAGGACGTACCTGCTCTGGTATCCGGATCTGAAAAATCCAGCGGGACCGGACCTTTTCCCATGTCAAATATTTCGGCACAGACTCACTCACACGTAGGCCATCACCAGCAACATGGCCCAGACCAGTGGAAAAAATCTGCTGGTAGTGCGTGTAGTGAATTCTTTGAGGTCAGAGGACCATTATCGGTCAGGTCATGTCGTTATGGGGTGTAACTTGCTGTTTTTCCGTATGATGAAGGCCGGCGTCGAGGAAAGTTGAGTGTATACGCTAGAAATCCAAAAAAAGCAGAAAAAACCGAGAGATAAAAATTATACAGTTTTGTATACTACATAAATGTATAGTATTTAACTGACTGATAAATAACATTATTTCACTTATATCGTGTCTAAGCATCTCAGAAACGACATGAGGGGTGCCTTTTGGGCTATGAAAGAACCAGCTTGTGCTCATTATTGCGGGTCTATCCGGTTCAAACCGGTTGAAAGCATGTTAAAACCTCTATAAATTGAACGGACAATATAGATTAGGGCCTTCTGCTCACGAGATCCGCGCTGCATCTGATGGAGGCGCCGTCGCCGATAGGAAGCGTAAACATGTCCGAGATGGAAGATCGCTGGTTGTCCGTGGATGAAATAGGTAAGCACCTCGGCGTCAGCAATGACACCGTGTACCGATGGATTGATAAGCATGCGATGCCCGCGCATCGAATGGGACGGTTTTGGAAGTTCAAAAAGGCGGAGGTCGATGAGTGGGTCAAGGCAGGCGGCGCCGCCGAAATCCCGAACAACAGTGTCCGCCCAGAATGAACAAAGGCAGGTATCGGATCTCGTTTACTGCCGGCAGCTTGTACCACCTCGAATCCGTGAAGCTCGTCGAGCTATATCTGTCCGTTAAAGATTGGGAAAAGGTGCGCGATCAGGCGCTGAGCAGCAACCTACTTCAGTCGAGGACTGAAAGCACCGCCAAGCGAACGTGCAGAGAAGCTATTGCACGCCTGAAAACGCTGAGTGGCGAGGAGCTGATTTTTTTGTCCGAGGCAAATCATCAAGACCAGGCGTACCTCCTGTGGATTGCGGTTTGCCGGCTGTATCGTTTTATCGCTGACTTTGCGGTTGAAGTGATACGTGAGCGTTTTCTATCCATGAAGCTCGATCTGACCTTCGAGGACTTCGATGCCTTCTACAACCGCAAATCGGAATGGCATGACGAGCTTGATGACGCAAGCGCCTCAACCCGTGCCAAATTACGACAAGTACTGTTCAGAATCCTTCGGGAGGCCGGCCTGCTGGGTAAAGACAAAGCGATTCACGCGGTTCTGCTTAGCCCGGGGCTCGTTGAATTGATACGTCAGAACAATCCTGATGAGTTTATGTACTTCCCGGCCTTTGAAGCCGATATCAGGGGGATGTCAGATTGAATAAAGACATTGCCAAGATGCCGATGCCGGATCGGCTTCAGCACCTATATAACGTGATTGCCGGTCGAAGGTTTCTGACCAAACAGGGGCTTGGCAACGAGGTGCCATTCTTTATCTGCCCCTACAAGCCCGAAGAAGCGGTCGAGATGGAACGCCTTCAAAAACAACTGGTAAATCGCCTGGAGCTGGCGGGCATAAGAGTCCTAAACATCAATCTGTATGACCTATCGATTGAGATTTTAAAGGAAAGGGAGATCTGGGAGCGAATATTCGAGCTGGAACCTACGGTGCCAAAGGACCAGCTTAAAGAACTGCTTCAGGGGGTGCTGGATCCTGAAGCGCACCTTGTTCCTGCTATCGCAGATAAGATCGAGTCCTATGAGTTCGACGTGCTCTTTCTTTCGGGTGTGGGAGAGGTTTTTCCCTACATCCGCTCTCATAACGTGCTCAACAACTTACAAAGTACGGCAAAAGAGCAGCCAACCGTGATGTTTTTCCCGGGCTCGTATACCCATTCGCTGGAGGCGGGTGCATCGCTGGATCTGTTCGGCAGGTTGCATGATGACAAATACTACCGTGCCTTCAACATCTTCCACTACGAAGCCTGAGTAGATACAAAAATCGAGGGAAGTGCAATGACACTGAAGAACATTTTTTTGAAGCCGGTTGACCGGCCCATCGAGGGCGTTATCAAAGCCGACGATGAGGCCAGCCTTCGCCTCGAGATTGAAGAGTACGTTCTGACCAATGAAGTGGAAAAACGTCTTGAAGAGTTTCTTGATGCCTACAACAACTACGAGGGCGCCAATGGCGTCTGGATTTCCGGCTTTTTCGGCTCGGGTAAGTCGCACCTGCTCAAGATGCTAGCCCTGTTGCTCGAGAATAGGGAGATGGATGGCACTACCACGCTAGACTTGTTCCTTCCCAAATGCAGCGATAACGAAATTCTTCGAGGTGATCTTAATCGGGCTGCCTCGATTCCCTCAAAGAGTATTCTGTTCAATATCGATCAGAAAGCCGATGTCATAAGCAAGACCCAAATTGACGCGCTGCTGGCGGTTTTCGTCAAAGTTTTTGATGATATGTGCGGGTACTATGGCAAACAAGGGCATATTGCACAGTTCGAGCGTGACCTGGATAGCCGGGGTATGTACGGTGAGTTCAAGTCCGAGTATGAAACGATCGCCAGTCGCCCTTGGCAGAAAGGCCGCGAGCAAGCACTCCTTGAGGCGGCCAATATAGCCAAAGCCTATGCCTCCGTCACCGGAGACAACCAGCAATCAGCGATGGGCATAATCGACAAGTACCGGAGTGAGTATCGCGTCTCGATCGAAGACTTCGCTGATAATGTCAACAGCTATATCGAGAAACAGGCAGAAGAAGGAGGTCACAAAGAGTTCCGCCTGAACTTTTTTGTTGATGAAGTAGGTCAGTACATCGCTGACAACACCAAGTTGATGACAAACCTGCAAACCATCGCGGAAAGCTTGGCCACCAAGTGCCGTGGCCGCGCCTGGATAATCGTTACCGCTCAGGAAGAGATGAAGGACGTTGTCGGTGAAATGGGCAAGCAGCAGGGCCACGACTTTTCAAAGATCCAGGCTCGATTTAACAACCGCATGAAGCTTTCCAGCGCCGACGTTGCGGAAGTCATCCAGAAGCGTCTGTTAACCAAAACAGAGGACGGCGTTGCCCAGCTATCGGACCTTTATCACTCTGAGTTCAATAACTTCAAAACCCTATTCGACTTCGCGGACGGGTCAGCCACCTACCGTAACTTCCGGGACAGGGAACACTTCATTCATAGCTATCCCTTCGTCCCATACCAGTTCGCCCTGTTCCAGTCCTCTATTCAGAATCTGTCACAGCATAACGCCTTCGAGGGGAAGCACAGCTCTGTCGGTGAGCGTTCCATGCTGGGCGTGTTCCAGCAGGTCGCCATACACATTGGAGATCACACCGTGGGACAGCTGGCCACATTCGATCTGATGTTCGAAGGCATCCGTTCCGCGTTGAAATCACAAATACAGCGCGCGATTATTCAGGCCGAAAAACAACTGGATAATCCGTTTGCAATTCGGTTGTTGAAAGCGTTGTTCCTGGTGAAGTATGTCAAAGAGTTCAAGTCCACGGTGCGCAACCTATGCGTACTGATGCTAGACGCCTTTGATCATGACCTGCCCGACCTTCGGGAAAAAGTCGAAGAGGCGCTGAGCCTGCTTGAACAGCAGACCTACATCCAGCGAAATGGTGACCAGTATGAGTACCTGACAGATGAAGAAAAGGACGTCGAGGAGGAAATCAAGAACACGGAAGTGGAGTCATCAGATGTCGCCGAGGAACTGGAGAAGATCGTCTTCGATTATGTCATCAAGCAGCGCAAAATTCGCTACGATGCTGGCTCCTCCCAGAATCAAGGGCAGGATTATTCCTACTCGCGGAAGCTGGATGATCGCCTTCATGGGCGGGAATATGAACTATCAATCAACATCATCAGCCCATTTCACGAGCATGCCGACAATGAGGAGATGATTCGCACGGCGTCTACTTATAAGGCGGATGAGCTTTTTGTGCTCATGCCTTCGGACGAGCGCCTGGTGCGTGACCTTCTGATGTTCAAACGCACCGAAAAGTACGTCAAGCAGAACATCTCTGTGACACAGCAGGAATCCGTTAAGCGAATACTGAATGATAAGGGCTTTCAGAATCGGGAGCGTGAGGCCAGACTCCGGCAGCAGGTTCAGTCCCTCATTGGAAAGTCTAAGCTGCTTATTGGCGGAGCGGATGTGGAGGTTGCGAATGAAGATCCTCAGACCCGCATCATCCGTGGTTTTCATGAACTGGTCGATCGAGCCTATCCCAACCTCCGTATGTTGCGGGGCGTAACCTATACAGAAAATGACATAGCTAACTGCCTTAACCGCACGGAAGAGGGGCTCTTTGGCAACGATGCTACGGCGCTTGCGGAGTCCGAGCAGGAGATGCTGGCATTTATTCAGAGCAATAACCGCGGCGGTATTCGTACCACCCTGAAAAATCTGCTGGAGCAGTTCGGGCGCAAACCTTATGGCTGGTACTATGCTGCCATTCTCTGCACGCTGGCCAACCTATGTGCTCGGGGCAAGGTCGATGTCCGTCTCGACGGCAACATTCTCGAAGACGCCGATCTGGAACGCGCACTGCGTAATACCCATGGACACGGCAACGTAGTGCTGGAGCCTCAAATCGAGTTCACGGCCGCACAGGTTAGGGGCCTCAAGGAATTTTATGAAGACTTCTTCGACAGTCCGCCCCGCAGCGGTGAGGCAAAGGCTCTGGGCAAAGAGACTAGCGAAGCCTTCCAGGAAATGTTTAACGAGCTAAAACTGCTAACCGCCCAGGCGGACCAGTACCCGTTCCTCAATGCCTTGAAGCCTGCGCTGGATACCTTGAAGGAGGTCTCCGGAAAGCCGTACACCTGGCATCTGACGGAGCTATCGAAGCAGGAAGACCAGCTGTTGGATCTGAAGGAAGGCGTCATTGACCCTATCCGAAAATTCATGGGCGGATCGCAAAAAGACATCTACAACCAGGCCCGGTCGCTGCTGCAAAGCCAAGAACCAAATTTCATCTATGTTCCCGGTGATGAGATTGAACAGATTCGAACCATTCTGAATGACCCCTATTGCTACAAAGGCAAGCGTATCCAGGAGCTTAAAGGTCATCTTGACAGCCTGAACGCGCGTATTGATGAAAAGGTCCAGCAAACCCGCTCCCAGGCGATAGCTTCGATGCATACCATGCAAGAGCGTATGCAAAGCATGGATGAATATCAGTCCCTTCCAGAACCGCGTCGGGAAGAGCTGAATAAGCCCTTCATGGATCTGACCGACTATATCAAGCAAGAGCAGCTTATTGCCGTAATCAAAGACCGCGTGCGCTATTTCGAAGACGAGGGATATCAGAAGGTGCTGCGCAGAATGGTGGCCATGGCAAATCAAAAAGCAGCGCCATCAGAAAACCCTGAGCAACCACATGGGGACCAGGTAAAAGAACCCCCTGCCGAGTATGTGCATGCGCGTAACCTCCAGGTCGCCTACGGCAAAGCCTGGTTGGCTGACGAAGACGATGTGGATCGGTACCTGAGTTCTCTGCGTGAAGTCCTGCTGAATGAAATCAACAAAGGTCGCAAGGTACAGATTTAAGGGGCGGCTATGAGCACGACAGAGCGAGAGGTCAATGAGCTCATTCGCAGCGGTGAAAACCTTACCGTCGAGTTCAAGAGCGATGCCAAAAGCCTGCCAGATCGAGAACTGGTTGCGGCAGTTGTGGCTCTCGCCAACACGGAAGGTGGCGATCTGTTCCTTGGCATTGAAGACGAAGGCACCGTAACCGGCCTTCATGCAAATCACCGGAACCTCTCTGGGCTGCCGGCGTTAATCGCCAATAAGACCATTCCTTCACTTGCCGTGCGTGTCGAGTCCGTTGAACTGGAAGGCCTGCCAGTCGCCAGGATCCACGTGCCCAAGTCACGGCAATTGGTGTCCACCTCAGATGGCCTGTTGCAGCGCCGCCGCCTGAGACTGGATGGCACTCCGGAGGCCGTCCCCTTTTATCCCCATGAATTTGTGCAGCGCCAATCCAGTATTGGCGTAACGGATCCCTCCGCGCTGCCGGTGGAAAACCTCGCTGTGGAGGATCTGGACCCGATTCAGCGCATCCGCATCCGCAATGCCATCAAAAAATACGGTGGTGACCAAAGCCTGACACCCCTTGCGGATGATGAGCTGGATGGCGCCCTGGGGCTGACGGTAAATATAAACGGTACACGGCGCCCGACCGTGGCGGGCCTACTGTTGCTTGGGAATGAAATGCAGCTCCGGCAGCACCTGCCCTCCCATGAGGTTGCCTTTCAGGTGCTGCGTGGCACCGATGTACTGGTCAATGAGTTCTATCGCAAGCCCTTGCTGGAGACTTTTGAAGAGGTCGAAGTGCTGTTCCGTGCGCGGGTGGAGGAAGAGGAAATCCAGGTCGGGCTGTTCCGTGTGCCCATCCCAAATTTCGACAGGCGGGCTTTCCGCGAAGCCTTCGTGAATGCCTTGGTGCACCGTGACTACAGCGCCCTGGGAGCCGTGTACGTCAAGCTGGACGATGATGGCCTGAGCATCAGCAATCCCGGTGGCTTTGTGGAGGGGGTCAATCTAGATAACCTGCTGGTTGCCGACCCCCGTTCCCGAAACCCCCTGCTGGCCGATATTATCAAGCGCATCGGCCTGGCCGAGCGCACGGGTCGAGGTATCGACCGGATCTTTGAGGGTCTGCTCCGCTACGGGCGTACCGCCCCAGACTATTCCATGTCCTCAGCCCATACCGTGTCCGTGCGTATGAGCGCGGCGGATGCAGACGTCGAATTCCTGCGCATGATCGTCCAGCGGGAAGAGCAGACCGGTGCACCCATGCCCATTGACAGCCTGATTATCCTGTCACGACTGCGCAACGAACGGCGGCTGAGAACAGCGGATCTGGCCGGGTCCGTACAGAAGCCGGAGACCCTCGTCCGTGGCACCCTGGAAAAGCTGGTGGAGGCGGGCATGGTGGAAGCTCACGGCACCGGCAAAGGCCGCACCTACACCCTGAGCGCCAAGGTGTATCAGGGGGCCGGACAGAAGGCGGCCTATGTGCGCCAAGCGGGGTTCGATGCCATCCAGCAAGAGCAGATGGTACTTAACTTTATCGACACCCACGGTCGCATCAAGCGAGCAGATGTCATGGAGCTGTGCCATCTCGACAGAAACCAAGCCTATCGACTGCTGGCTAGAATGAAAGCTGCCAAGCAAATCAAGCAAATCGGTGAGCAGAAAGGTGCCGTGTATGAGCGGGCATAATACTTTGAGCCCCAAAATATGCTTAATAAGCAAATATATGCTTAGTTGCGCTATTTGTTATGCTCGCTCATAATTTTATGAGCAACAGTACGTGTCAGCATGCTACATGCGCATAACCCTTTGTTTCATCAGGCGGGCTGACCAGACAGCATAACTGGCTGTTTATAAATTATTTCTATCAATGTGGTCAATATGATAAGAACAGAGGCTGAAGCACTGCTCCGTACGGCTATAGGGGATCCAGCCGCAGGCTTTCGTGATGGTCAATGGGAAGCCATCGATGCGTTGGTAAATCAGCGCAAAAAAATGCTGGTGGTTCAGCGCACCGGCTGGGGCAAAAGCTCAGTCTATTTTATCGCTACCCGGATAATGCGAGATCAGGGCTATGGTCCCACAATCATTGTCTCGCCACTTCTGGCTCTGATGCGCAATCAGATCGAGGCTGCCCGGCGGCTGGATATACGCGCCATCACCATCAACTCCACCAATGCACAGCAGAGTGATGCACTGGTTCAGGAAATACACGCCAATCAAGTGGACTGCCTGCTGATCTCACCGGAAAAGCTGGCCAACGAAAGTTTCGTGGAACAAGCGCTGCAACCCATCCTCAATAATGTAGGCCTGCTGGTGGTTGATGAGGCACATTGTATCTCAGACTGGGGTCATGATTTCCGACCGGACTATCGTCGACTGCTAAACATACTGCGGCAGATGCCTCCCAATATGCCGGTGCTAGGAACTACCGCCACCGCGAACAACCGGGTCATCGAAGACGTTGTCGATCAGCTAGGCGACATTGAGGTGCTCCGTGGCCCGCTAGTCAGGGACAGTCTGTCACTTCAGAACATTGCCCTCCCCGATCAGGCAAGCCGCCTTGCCTGGTTGTCGGAGATCATACCGACTTTGGAAGGAGCTGGCATTGTCTATGTCCTGACAAAACGAGACGCCGAGCAGGTCAAAGACTGGCTGGATAGTCAAGGGGTTGATGCGCAGGCATATTTTAGCGGTATTCATCATCCGGGTTTTGCGAACACCAACGAGTATCGGGAGCATTTGGAAGACCTGCTCCTCAACAATCAGCTCAAGGTGCTTGTGGCAACCACAGCACTGGGTATGGGGTACGACAAGCCCGATCTCAACTTCGTTATTCACTACCAGACGCCTGGTTCCATCGTCGCTTACTACCAACAGGTGGGCCGTGCAGGAAGGGCTATCGACGAGTCTTTCGGTATCCTGCTTTCGGGCGCGGAAGACGAACGTATTCACGAATTCTTTCGCCGCTCTGCATTTCCCACTGAAGGTCAGATAAACCAGGTCCTGTCGGTTCTTGAGCAATCTGACGGCTTGTCAGTTCCACAACTGGAAGAAAGCCTGAATATGCGAAGGGGGCAGATCGAGAAAGTTCTCAAATTCCTGAGCGTGGAAAATCCGGCTCCCGTTTATAAAAACGGTAGGGTCTGGATAAGGACGCCCGTCAACTATCGTCTCGATCATGATCAAATCGCCCGGCTAACAGGTATGCGGGAGCAGGAATGGCAGGAGATGCAGGACTATGCTGCAAGCCAAACCTGTTTGATGGAATACCTTCGAAAAGCGCTGGATGACCCTGAAGCACAACCTTGTGGGAAATGCGCGATTTGCCTTGAAGAGCCTCTGCTAAACCCCCAACCTGACCGTAAGAATGTGGTTGCTGCAGCCCAGTTTCTTCGCCACTCTGAATTTGCATTCAATACCAAGGTCCAAGTGGCGGCTAATGCATTTCCCGAGTACGGCTTGAGAGGCAATCTGCCAACGAGACTCAGAGCGCAGGAGGGCAGGATTCTCAGTCGGTGGGCGGATGCTGCATGGGGCGGCTTAGTCGAGCAGGACAAACATGCGGGATATTTCCGTGAGGAACTGGTAGACGCCATGGCGGAAATGATCCTGCAGCGGTGGCAGCCTACGCCACAACCAGAGTGGGTCACATGCGTGCCATCACTGAAGCACCCGGAGCTAGTTCCAGATTTCGCTGAACGATTGGCGGTTAAGCTTGGGCTTCCATTCCGTCTGGTAATATCAAAGGTTCGGGATAACGAGCCACAAAAGCTACAGAACAATCGTTATCACCAGTGCAGTAACCTCGATGGTGTATTTTCCGTTGAACAAAACCTACCAGAAACCCCAGTTCTGCTGGTGGATGATGTGGTCGATTCCGGCTGGACTATGACCATTCTGGCAGCGTTGCTCAAGCAGCAAGGCAGTGGAGAGGTATATCCCGTTGCCCTTGCCTCCTCCGCAACAGGGGACTGACGAATGCTCATTGCTAAAACCCAGGCGATTCTTTTGCTGACCGCCTATTTCACTAAAGCGGGGAGCTCAGACGTCAAGCCTCTCACAAATAAAGAGTGGGGACGGTTTGCGTTCTGGCTCAAAAACCAGGAGCTGTCGCCAGAAGACCTGCTCACGGGCGATATCAAACAGAAGCTCTCGGGGTGGACCGATGGGAAGATCACTTTAGATCGTATTCAAGTCTTGCTCAACCGCGGTTCTGCCTTAGCGATGGCCATGGAAAAATGGACCCGGGCAGGCCTTTGGGTGCTGACCCGCTCCGATCTGGATTATCCCAAAATCCTGAAGGCTCGTCTCGGTAACGATGCCCCACCCGTATTTTTCGGGTGCGGCAACCGCAAGCTTCTGGGCCAGGGTGGCATTGCTGTGATCGGCTCTCGTAAGACCTCGGATGCAGACCTGCTGTACAGTCGCCAACTGGGTGAAAAGGCAACTTATGAAGGCCGTTCCATTGTATCTGGTGGTGCGAGGGGCGTTGATGAGGCCGCCATGCTGGGTGCCCTGGAGTCGGAAGGAACAGCTGTAGGGATTCTGGCCAATGACCTGCTGCGAGCAGCGACGTCTTCAAGGTATCGAAAATACCTGATGGCCAACAACCTAGTGCTGGTTTCTCCTTTTTACCCCGAAGCTGGATTTAACGCCGGCAACGCCATGCAGCGCAACAAATATATCTATTGCCTATCCAACGCCGCGATAGCAGTGCACTCAGGCACTTCGGGCGGTACCTGGAACGGTGCTCTAGAAAATATAAAGCATGGTTGGGTTCCGATGTGGATTAAACCCACGAGTGATCCAGAGGCAGGTAACGCAGCGCTAGTCGAGAGTGGGGCTAACTGGCTGCCAGAAACCGTCACTGACATCGATCTCAATGGCTTGGTCCATTCACTGAGCTTTGTCGGTGAACAAGGCAGCGATTTGTTCGCGCGAACGCATCCTGAGATCGAGCCCGAATCAACCTCAAACAAATTCGCAGTCACTGAAGATGAAACGGATATAGCGGGGCCGTGCGCCGAGCAAAAAAACGAAAAGGTAGAGACGGAAGCACCTGAACCTGAGCTGGATGAGCCTCCCGATGTGGAAAGACGGGATATCGCCGAGGACGTTTCTCAGCTGTCGCTTTATGAACACTTCTTGCTACTGGTGGAACAGGAAGCCAGCTCCCCCAAGACGGTCGAAGAGCTGTTGGAGATCACCCAACTGCATAGGACCCAATTAAATGAGTGGCTTAAACAGGCTGTTTCCTCTGAAAAAGTCATCAAATTTACTCGGCCAGTGCGTTATCAGTGGGCACAGGCAAATCAGCATGTAATGTTCGAGGAAAAGTAGACTTAATGGAAACATCAAAACTAAAAAAATTCGCCCAATTCGCCCGCCGCAATTTGATCGAGCAGGTCAGTGCCAAGCTCAAACTCGTACTGGCAGAGGAAAGTCCCGCTCGGCGGGAAAGTGCTCAGGCGGTCAAGGCGTTAGAAGAAGCAATCGAGGAGCACGGCAGGGTGCAGATCATCGAGCGGGTGGCCTACATCTGGTTCAATCGCTTCTGCGCCCTGCGCTTCATGGATGTGAACCGCTACACTCGCATCGGCGTGGTGTCGCCCGCTGAGGGGCAGTTCCAGCCCGAGATTCTGGCCGAGGCCAAAATGGGGCACGTCGACGAAGAGATGGTCCACGACGAGGTCCGGCAGAAGATCTTTGCCCTCCTTGACGGCAAGGCGCCCAGCCGTGACCCGCAAGGTGAGGCTTACCGCCTGCTGGTGGTGGCCGCTTGCAATTTTTGGCACAAGGCGATGCCGTTCCTGTTTGAACGCATCGATGACTATACCGAACTGCTGATGCCTGACGAGCTGCTTTCGGGTAACTCGATCCTGGCCTATACCCGCGAGGCGATGACGCCGGAAGCCTGCGAGGACGTCGAGGTGATCGGCTGGCTCTACCAGTTCTACATCTCGGAGAAGAAGGATGAGGTATTTGCCGGCCTGAAGAAGAACAAGAAAATCACCCCTGAGAACCTCCCGGCCGCCACCCAGCTTTTCACTCCGCACTGGATCGTCCGTTACCTGGTTGAAAACTCCCTCGGCCGCCTGTGGCTGCTCAATCGTCCTGGCTCAAAGCTGATCGAGCAGATGGACTACTACATCAAGCCTGAAGAGCCGGAAACGGACTTCCTCAAGATCAACAGCCCGGAAGAGATCCGAATCTGCGACCCAGCCTGCGGTTCCGGCCACATGCTCACCTATGCCTTTGACCTGCTCTATGCTATCTACGAGGAAGAAGGCTACGAGCCCGCCGAGATCCCGGATAAGATCCTCATCCATAACCTCTACGGCATCGAAATCGACGAACGCGCCGGGGAATTGGCGGCCTTTGCACTGACTATGAAGGCCCGCTCAAAGCAGCGCCGATTCTTCAACAAGGGCGTCAAGCCGAACATCTGCGTGATGGAGAATGTCCACTTCGACGAGGGTGAGCTGAAGGACTACATGGACTTTGTCGGGCGCGACCTGTTCACCACGCCGCTGCAAACCACCCTGCGCCAGTTCGAAGAGGCAGATAACTTCGGCTCCCTGATCCGCCCCGATGTCACCGACGTGGACGACATGCTCAGGATTCTGGAGTCAAAGAACGTCTCCGAGCAGCTGTTTATCAGCATGACCCATCAGATGGTGCTGCAAGCCCTGCGGCAGGCCGATTATCTGAGCTCGAAATATCATGTAGTGATTGCCAATCCACCGTATATGGGCGGAGGTGGCATGAATGAGAGACTAAAGGTGTTCTCCCAGGATAAATATCCGAATAGTCGGGCTGATCTGTTTGCGATGTTTATAGAACGGAATTTGGATTTAGCTCGACCAAGCGGTTTTATCGCGATGATTACCATGCAGAGCTGGATGTCACTTTCCTCATTCGAAAAGATGAGAGTCAACATCCTGAACAACACAACGATAGCATCGATGGCTCATCTCGGGGCTAGAGCTTTCGATAGTATTGGTGGTGAAGTTGTGTCTACAACTGCATTTGTCATAGAGAAACAGCTTAAGCCTACATACAAAGGTGCATATCTACGTTTAGTCGATGGGGCTTCTGAAGCCGAGAAAATGCAGCTGTTCAAGGAGCATCTGGAAAAGCCATACCTATTCTGCTCCTCTGATTATAAAAAAATCCCAAACAGCCCCATTGCATATTGGCTTAGCGAGGCAACGGTTAACCTCTACGGCAACAGATTGATAAATGAATTCTTTGATACAAAGGAGGGAATTGGCACTCGGAATGATGAAGTGTTTATGCGGATGTTTTGGGAGGTCCCGCTTGAAAATATTTCCCGTGATAAAAGATGGGTTCTCACGGACAAGGCTGGCGATACACGTCGGTGGTACATGGGTTTCTCATTTTTGATGGACTGGGAAAACGATGGCTATCGTATCAAAAACTACAGAAATGAAGATGGTAGCTTACGCTCTAGACCTCAAAATACTTCATACCTTTTTCGTGAAGGCGTAACTTGGGGAAAGGTTGGTACTGGCATGCCCTGTTTTCGTTGGCGACCAGAGGGCTATGGTTTCAATGATGCCGCGCCAACATTGTTTGGCTCAGATGTCCAAAAAATGCTGGCCCAAATGAATTCAAAGGTTGTTAGACTCTTGCTGGATATACGCGGAGGCACCATTAACAAAACGACAGGCGTTATAGGGGAACTCCCTTTTTTGCCGATTGAACATTTTGCCGATGAACGTAATTCAATAATTACAAGATGCGTTGACACTGCAAGGTATGACTGGGACTCCTTTGAAACTTCTAGGGACTTCACCGGCCTGCCGCTGCTGAATCCCGACTACCGCCAGCTAACCCTGAAGGCCGCTTATCATAAGCTCCGCGCCCATTGGCGAGACATGACGCTGGAGATGCAGCAGTTGGAGGAAGAG
>PABE01000079.1 GCA_002702725.1 Porticoccaceae bacterium | reverse complement strand
GCAGTCTGGTAGCGCGCCTGCTTTGGGAGCAGGATGTCGGGGGTTCGAATCCCTCTTCCCCGACCACTCTCAGCCACAATGGGAGTGATAATCTGAAATGCGTTGCAATGGTGGCCGTAGCTCAGTTGGTAGAGCACAGGATTGTGGCTCCTGAGGTCGCGGGTTCGATCCCCGTCGGCCACCCCACTCCTTCCAGTTCCTCTTTGGCTCTACCCCATTAACGGGGGACGGGCATCCATCCGTACCCGATTGATAATGCCATCCCATCCACAGTGGGTCAGCACCCTCAAACGGTAATTCTCAAAGTTTCTGAAACCGTAGGCCCGCCTGGAGATCATCTCCATCTTGTTGTGGAAGCCCTCGGTGATACCGTTACTCTTGCTGAAGCGCCACATCGCAACAATAGGCTCCAGCCAGCGGGTCAGCGTCCTTGCCAGGGCACGTAGTGGGCTGTCTCGCAGCTGGTCCAGCAGCTCTGTCAGCCACGGCAGCTTCTTCCTTGCCCGCTTCGCGGTGACGGTCTTCAACAGCATCAGGCGAACCAGCCTCTGTTTGGCCAGGTACAGCTGCTGTAGCACCGGATAAGCGGCCAGGTAGTGCATCAGGTTGGCATGCTGCTCTTCACTCAGGTTCCACTGATGGCGTCGCATGAGACTGATCAAGCCTCGGTTCTTTCGCCCTTCCGTATCGTGCTGCTGCCAGACCTTCAACAAGTGCTGATTGATCAGGCGGACCACATGGAAGCGGTCGGCCACGATGGTGGCACCGGGGAAGTAGTTCCGCGCGATACTGCGGTAGGTTTCCGACAGATCCATGACTACCACCTGGACCTTGTCACGCCCCTGAAGCCGCTTTAAATACCGGCGCAGACTGGGTTCTGAGCGCCCCAGTTTCACATCGAATACCTTGCGGTTCCTCAGGTCGACAAAGGTGGTGGCATAGCCCATTTTGCGGGTGAAGAAGTGTTCGTCGATTCCCAGCACGCGAGGGCAGGCGCGATTCGCCATTTCCGAGCGCCTGCCGCCCAAGTGGTGCTGGTACCAGCGTTCTACCGTGGCAGCGCTCACCAGGTGAGTTTTCGACAGCTTGCGCTGGGTGACGCCACCGTCGTGCGCCTCATACACCTCCAGCCGGTAGGCCTCCGAGGCCCGATAGCGGGGCCGAATACCGTCAAACGGGTGTCGGAAAGAGCGTCGGCAACCCCGGCAATGGTACTTGGGAACACGCAAGTGCAGGATCATCACCTGGTTCCCCTGGCGGGTGTGCTTCACCGTCCGTTTGTGAGTCGCCTTGATGCGTAAATCACGACTCTGACAGTGTATGCAGGGCGGCTTACGGTAGGGCTGTGCCCACACCGAAAACCGGGCACGCAAGATTTATAGCATGGGGGCAAAAGGCGTGGGTTTTGGAGGTTGCCGAATCAGTAGTAGGGGTGCACCTGAATCAGTTCATATGAAGCATCTGCCTCATCCACCTGATCGATGCCCTCCATCTCCTCTCCGGAGAACAGCATAATATGCGCTTCTTCAGAACCCAACGCCACGGCCTGCACATAGAACCGGCCAAGATTGGTGTCCACGGGAACGGTTTCCTGCGGGTGAATTTTGAGATTCAGCATCCTTTCTTCTCCATATGCACCCCGCCTGCGCAACATGGCGCGTGCTGGAGTGATTCACGATAACCAAGAGGCTAGCAGAATGGAGCAGAAGCGACATAGATTTCAGATCGACGGTGCTCGATTGTTGTAGCAGACCATTAACTCGGGGGATCTGATCGCGGACTGGAGTCAATCCAGGGAGGTATCATGCCACCGCGTCATCGTGGAACGTCAACTGCTTGACGGCACGTTCAAACGGCACAGCGGCACGCATAAAACCGATATATGTGGTCATATTCTTTAGAGCTTCCCCTTTGGTGAGGAAGGGGCCAACGGGTTTCATGGTCTCACGAACCTGGAAAAACCACCGTCCATTGATGGCGATAGTTCTGTCAGACCGGAATCGGGGCGCTTCCGATTCGCCTTTGCGGGTCCTGTTAACCATGGGCGCTACCTTGGTATTGGCGCTAGTCATGGAACCTTATATCAAGAAAACGCGAATGCCAATACCGCTGTACTAAACCGAACAGCCAATTGATCCTAACCCAGATACTCCCGAGCAGTCTCGATAGCGCTCTCCAGCCAGCCCACTTCATCGAAATTTCTGCCCTGGCTGCGCTCGAGGAGCAATTCCAGCGCGGCCAGCTCGGCGCGCCTAGCAGCCTGGTGGCTTTCGTCCACCGAGAGGGCAATATCGGTAAAATGCAGCGCTTCCACAGGCTTGCCAGCCTCGACTTTCCCTTGGGCACGGGCTGCCAGGGCATCCGAACCGCCGGCCATTTCCGCCAGCTCAGACCATATTGCCCTCTGCGGCACCGAATAAAGCTCGGTGGTCGATTCACAGCGAAACCAACCGGTTAACTCTTCCCAAATGGCGCGCACATACCAGGATTCCGGCCCGCGCCCGGTGGCCATCTGCAGTGCCGGTGGCAGCTTGATCTCCGCCATCAGGGTATACATATCCTTGTTTTCGGCCATGCCCTTGATGGTTTGATCCACCAGGTACTGGACCGCGTCGCGCATTTTGCTCAGGTCGGCACGAATGCGGTCCGCTCCGACAATGGGTTCATCGTGGCCGGTTATCAGCAACTCAGGCTCAAGTTCCAGCAACAAATCAATGTCCCGCAGACACTGCAAGGCACTGCGCTGACGGTCACCCCGCAAGGTGTAAAGGTGCGGCAGGGCTCCGTAAAGGGCGCCAAACAGATTGCCGATAAACACGGCCCGCTCCTGGGGCAGCCATACCACCATGGAATCGATGGTTTCACCCGAGGGTGTCGAATAGAGTTCGAACCGCCGCCCGCCCAGCTCGAAAGCATGGTTGTCCCGAAACAGGGTGGCAGTATCGAATTCCTGTACATTGTCCCAGGCTTTCAGGTGTTCGGGGTTGGGCAGCAGCGAGGACAGTATTCGCGCCCCCCGGGGTGAAAAAAACGGCGCCAGGCGATTGCGTTCATCGCGGATGTTGAAGAAGTTGGCCTGGGCAATGCGCTCGGCACCCGGATCATTGAACGCGTTCCAGCCGCCCATGTGGTCGGGATGGCTTTGGGTAAAGAGTATCTTTTTGACGGACAGCGGCCGCCCAAGCAGTTCCTCGTACCGCTCACGGTAGCGCTTGCCCTGATAGGGCATCCCCGTGTTAATGACAACATCGCCTTCACTTGTCGTTACCAGATAGCCATTCGATGTGCCGCGGGACATGAATATGTGGTCGTTAATCGGCTCCGCGGGATTCTCCGGAACCCATTCGACGGATTTGATCATGCGGTGATTATGTGTGGAATACGGACTGCCCATGGAAGCCTCCTGTCGTTTCTGATTATTCGGTCTCAGGGACAACTGTAACCGGGGCCGGCGGCAAGGAATACTCCAACGGCTTGACTCTTTTCGCCAGGTTAGAGAATAAAGGACAACAACATAACCCCGAATAGCTTCAGCAACAGCCGCCGGCCTCTGCGGCAGAGGCATCCCCTGCCCCGAAAGGCAGCGAAGTGCCGCACCCGTCGAAAATGCCGTAGTGGCGACTGAAATCACCGATAAAGTCAAAATGGTAGGCGAATCGGCTTTGCTCAAGCATACGATAGGTATTGCCGCACACGGGAAAGACTTTGCCGGTTGCCATCAGGTGGTGACCATCAAGGTCGAATCGATGGGGCGCATTCGGAACCGTACCCCGATAGACCACCGCCTGCCCGAAGTCCTCGCAGGCATCTTCGAGTTCGGCAATGTTGAAAAGCCGGTAGGTGGCGGAAAAAAATCTCACCTCACCGGTTTTGGTGGCCAGGGCTTTGTCTGTCACTTCCAGCGGTCGGCTATCAACAAGACGCGGATCGGCAAAGCCCGCCTGACGGGAGAGCCGGAGAAAGTCGTTCCAATAGAGCGCACCGCCCAGGCATTCACCGTACAGGACCGGATCGTTACGGACTGAATCCGGAACGCGCCGGTCAGCATAGACATCGGAAAAATAGAATTCGCCCCCCGGCTTCAACAGACGTTTGACTCCCGCGAGAACTGCCGGCTTGTCGGGTGAAAGATTGATCACACAGTTGGACACGATAACGTCAAATGACGCCGGTTCGAGCTCGAGCGCATTTAGCTGTTCTATATAGCCGGACAAAAACCGGACATTGTCATAGCCAAATTGATCCGCATGGTACGCCCTGTGCCGCTCCGCGACGTCCAGTTGCTCGGCGGTCATATCGACGCCGATCACCTCCCCTTTTGGCCCCGCCAGCTGGGCCAGAGCATAGACGTCGCGCCCTGTGCCGCAGCCCAGATCCAGAATCCGGCAGCCGTCCAACAGCGCTGGCGCAACCAGGCCACAGCCGTAATATTTTTCCAGCACCTCGGGATGAATATTCGACAGCAGAGGTTTCAGCCAGTCGGGCACCGACGAGGTGTCGCAGCAGGCAGAGGTTTTCAGATCCGCCGAACTGGTCAGCTGTTTACCGTAGTAATCCTGGACAATATCGCGCATTAGGGCTTCCCGTTTCTTTGATGCAATCTGTAATTGCATCATGATAGGCCAGTCGACCGCCTGTAATCGACCTCCAGTCGGCGCGTTCCGGACAAACCCACCACTGCCGATTCATTACTCCCGGGCACCACCCGATTAACGGGCCTTCCGGGAATTGCTGAAAGGGCTTGCCAGCGTTGAACTTCACTCCATTGCGGTTCAGGCCCAACGAAAGCGGAAAAACCCCGTGGTCGCCAGGGACATTATTGGTCCTTATACAGCCAGTACCGACAGGCGATCGAGCAACGCCGGCAAATCGATCGCCCTGAACCGACCCACGGGGAAAATCACCAACGGGCTCTTAACGGCTAATGTCCCTGTAAAGCGACAGAATTTCTCGTCTCCCAACCCCGTCACATAAGTTACATTATCGTCATTTTTTTGTTGGCCTTTACAATTCTTTACGTTATTGTAATTGACAGGGAGCATGGAATTGCGCTTCGGCGAGAATGGAATCCCAAACGAAAATAATAAGAGGGGGGCATATCATGTCTTCGTTTTTCCAGCGTCGTCTCCGGCCTTGTATATCCGGGCTGTCACTTGTCTTATCGGCATCCATCGCCATTCCTGTTCACGCCCAGCCCGCCTCCGGCAAGGGGCATATTCTGGAAGAGATTGTCGTCACGGCCCGGAAACGGGAAGAAAGTATTCAGGATGTTCCGATCGCTATTACTGCCCTCGGCCCGGAGGAGCTGCGCCAAAAGATGGTCAATGACCCCTATGACCTGGGCACACAGATTTCCGGCCTCAGCATGCGTGCCGGCAGCGGCACCCGGGATGCACCCGATTATTTTATCCGCGGCCAGGGCCCGACTTTCAATGCGCCACCGGCTGTGGCTTCCTATTTCGCCGACGCGCCCGCAGGGGCAAGCGCGCTATCCGGGTCCAATGTCCAGTTTTATGACATCGAATCAATTCAGGTTTTGAAGGGCCCCCAGGGCACATTGTTTGGCAAGAGCAGTACCGGCGGGGCGGTATTGATCTCGCCCAGAAAAGCCAACCACGAGTTTGACGGCTTTATTGAAACCAGCGCGGGCAACTACGATTTTATTGAAGTCACCGGTGGCGTTACGGTGCCACTCATCGAAGACAAATTGAGCGTCAGGCTTGCCGGCACATACGTCGACAGGGAGGGTTTCACGAAGTCCATCAACACCGGTGAAGACTTCGACGACCGGGGCCGGCAGTCTTATCGGGTAAGCGTCAACTTTACACCCACGGAATGGTTTGCAACGGACTTTCTCTTCCAGGAGGACAAAACCAATGAAAATGGCACAAGTACTGTACTGTTGAGTGTGGCCCCCGGCTTCCCGTTGTTTGATACCAGCCCGACCGGCCTGGGAAACCTCGCCATCCAGGGTACGTGTTTTGGCATTCATCAAGCGGACCTTTCCGGTTTTCCGGCCTGCGTCAGTCAACGGCTTGGGCTCCTGAGCTCATTGGCCGACGGCATGGCCGCCGAGGCTGATCGCGTAAGGCGTGGTGGCGCTGACGCTGTGCGCAAATCCCAGTCGGCGGGGGACAGTTTCGCCTCCAACCGAAACCAGCTGTTTATCAATAACACGACAGTCGAAGTCGGCAAAGTGGGGTTTCTCGGCGACATCACCTTGAAGAACGTTTTCTCCGCCCGGCGCACGCTATACGCAACCTCAGTTCGACCTCTGGGTGGCGCCCCGGGTTTCCACGCCATCCCGACCAATGGCTTCGACGTATCCTCCTCACTGGACTTTTCCGATCGAAAAAACGACGGTGCGAAAACGGATTTCGGCGACCACATTACCGAAGAGTTCCAGATTCAGGGGGATATCGACGGGAAACACAGCTGGATTTTGGGTTACTTCCTGGAACGCCGCGAAACCGATCAGAGCACACTGACCTTTTTCCCGACCTTCAACAATGTTCTGACACCGCAATTACAGCCCCAGCCCCTGTTCACCTTCACCGCCGATGGCGTCAACAAGCAGAGAGGGGTTTTTGGCCAGTTTACCGTCGACCTCTCCGAGATATTGCTTGATGGCCTCAAACTCACCGCTGGCTATCGCAAGTCATTCAACGATGTGTCCAGCAAGGCTCTGGCGGTAGTCCCAACGCCAGGTGGCGGGTATCGCGCGGGAGAACAAGTGGGTAGCACGTCCTTCAGCGAGAGCGCCCCGAGCTGGACCTTCAGCCTCGATTACGAAATCAATGAAGACAGCCTGGTTTATCTCGCCCATCGTCGGGGGTTCAAGCCGGGGGGTGTCAACGGCACCGCCGCAGGCAGCGGAGTTCCCGGTGCGGTCGTCCAATATGATCCGGAAGTTCTGGATGACATCGAGGTGGGCCTCAAGGTGGACTGGCAATACAACCAGGTCCAGGGCCGTACCAACCTGTCGATCTACCGGCAGTGGTACTCCGACATCCAGCGCAGTGAAACCCTGGTCAATCCCAACCCACCTTTCAACACCTTTACGCAAACCAATAATATCTCGGAGGCGGTAATCCAGGGTCTTGAATTCGACACTCAGCTGGGGCTGACCGAAAACCTGACCGCAGCCATCACCTACACCTATATCGACGCTGAATACAGAAAGTACCCCGGCATGGGTGTCGATGCCCTCGGTAACCCGGTGTCGTTTATCGACAGTCCTTATCCCGGCACTCCGGAGCACGCCGGCTCCATCGCACTCAATTATCGCCTGCCATTCATCGATGAAAGCCTTGGCAAAATCACTCTTTCCGGCTCCTATTATCGCCAGGCCAGTGTCGTTCTTAACGATGAAGCCATACTCGACCCCTTCGACGAGGGCATAGAAGACGGTTGGGGCAAACTGGATTTGCGGGCCGACTGGGCAAATATCGCAGGGTCTTCATTTGATGGCGCACTGTTCGTTTCCAATGCGACCGACGACGTTCACGCTGTGGCCCTGAACTCCTACTACGCCTTTGTCGGCACCGCCTCGGCCGTGTACAGCGAACCGCGGCTGTGGGGAGCCCAGGTCCGCTACCGGTTCGGCGCTCAATAGTTCCTCCAGAAAAACAGGTTTGTCTCCCATTACGCCGCCGGTTCACCGGCGGCTTTTTTATGGTGATTTCCATATTTTCCGGGCACAAAACAATCGCCGACGCTGAGCAATCGGCCTAAAACTACGCGCTAAAGTCTTGTGGCCTTCAGGGTGTGGACCGATCCAGTATATAGGGCGTTGCATCGGGTCCCATGTCTGCTTCCCCATGCACCCCGCGCCCCGGGTCAGTGATCCAGCCGCGGACGAAGCTTTCCCCCAGTGTGGCGTCCGCGCCTAACAGCAACGCCGCCTGGCACAACAACGCCAATTGTCCGCAAAAGCGACGGGCACCGTATTCCGACGGCAGGTTGCCTGTCAGATCCCGGCGGAAAGTATCTAGCGCACGGTCGTAACCCACCGCGGCACCCGATACGGCTTCCAGCATCTGGAACAGAACATCGAGGCTGTCCGGCTCCCGGTACAGAACCCGCAATACATCCAGGCACATGATGTTCCCGGAGCCCTCCCAGATGGAATTGAGGGGCGCCTGCCGGTACAGGCGGGGCATGGGACCGGTTTCCACATAGCCACCACCACCGGTAGCCTCCATCGCCTCGGCGATAAAGGTTGGTGTGCGCTTACATACCCAGTATTTGGCGAGTGGAATCAGCAGGCGCTTGAGGCGGGCGGCATCCGGCTCCCGACCCTGGGCATCGATACAGGCCGCCACTTTCATGCACAGCGCAGTGTGTGCCTCCAGCTCCAGGGCCAGCTCCGCCAGCACCGATGTCATCAGGGGCTGGTCGATCAGCGGCTTGCCAAACACCTGACGGTGACGGGCATACTGCAGGGCCTGGCTCAGCGCCGCACGCATCAGTCCCACGGAGCCGTTGGCGCAGTCGAGCCGGGTGTAATTGGCCATCTCCAGGACCTGGGGTAGCCCCCGTCCCTCCTCGCCCACAAGCCGCACCAGGGTGCCATCAAATTCCACCTCGGCGCTGGCGTTGGAGCGATCGCCGAGCTTGTCCTTGGCGCGCACCAGGGTCAGCCCATTGCGTTCGCCGTCCGGCAGGAACCGGGGTAGAAAAAAACAGCTCAACCCCCCGGGGGCCTGGGCCGTTACCAGAAATGCATCGCACATGGCGGCGGAAAAAAACCACTTGTGACCGTATAGGCGATACCAGCCATCACCGATCGGCTCGGCACGGGTGGTATTGGCGCGCACATCGGACCCACCCTGCCGCTCGGTCAGGCCCATGCCCATCAGCAGACCGCTTTTCCCGGAGGCGGGGATAAAGCGCCGGTCGTAAACCGGCGCAGTGAGCAG
>PABE01000078.1 GCA_002702725.1 Porticoccaceae bacterium | reverse complement strand
TCAGTGCCGGTGGAAAAAGGGCCTGGTGATGCCGTGATTGGTGCGACCATCAACAAAGAGGGCATGCTTCAGGTGCGAGCCACTCGGGTGGGCGCCGATACCTTCCTGTCACAGGTCGTCCGGTTGGTGGAGCAGGCACAGGGTTCAAAGGTACCCATACAGGAATTAGCCGACAAGGTGACTGCGAAATTTGTCCCTGGAGTTATTGTCATCAGTTTGGCAAGCCTAGTAGTGTGGGTTCTGTTCGCCGAGCCACTGCGACCGATTCTCTACTGGGGTGCCGAGTTCCTGCCTTGGGTCAACCCGGAGCTTTCACCTCTAATGTTGGGGATATTGGCGGCAATTTCCGTCTTGGTAATCGCCTGTCCCTGTGCTTTAGGGCTGGCCACTCCCACAGCCATCATGGTGGGCTCGGGACTCGGCGCGGAATCCGGGGTTCTGATTCGCTCCGGCGAAGCCATCCAATCGCTGAAAGATATCAAGGCAGTGGTCCTCGACAAAACAGGTACCATCACCAAAGGCGAGCCGGCACTTACCGATGTCATCGCCACTGCCGGTTTCAATGAGTCCGATGTACTTAGGTTCGCCGCATCAGTGGAAGCTGGCTCCGAACACCCTTTGGGGCAATCCATCGTGGCTGGCGCCAGGAAAAAGAACCTGGATGTTCCCACCGTGACGGATTTTCGAGCCATCACTGCCCGCGGGGTGGAGGGCCGGGTGGACGACCAACTCATTCGCGTCGGCAGCCGCCGGCTTCTCAATGAGGCAGATATCGAACTGGGCGACCTGGAAGAGGCGCTGGTCCGGCTGGAAAATGAGGGCAAGACCGCCATGCTGGTGGCCGCCGGAGACCGCGCCGCTGGCATTGTCGCCGTGGCCGACACCATCAAGGAGGACTCGAAAGCTGCCATTGCCGCTCTCCATGAACTGGGGATTCACACCGTCATGATCACCGGCGATAACGAGCGCACTGCCCGCCACGTGGCGAAGCAGGTGGGCATCGACGAGGTGCTGGCGGGTGTCCTGCCGGAAGGCAAGGTGGACGCCATCCGAAAGTTGCAGGAAAAGTACGGTCAGCAGGTGGCCATGGTGGGCGACGGCATCAACGACGCCCCGGCACTGAAGCAGGCCAATGTGGGCATTGCCATCGGCGCCGGCGCGGACGTCGCCATCGAAGCGGCGGATGTCACCCTGGTGAAAGGCGAACTGTCCAAGGTGGTGGAGGCCATTCGCCTGTCACGGGCCACCTTCCGCAAGATCGTGGAAAACCTGTTCTGGGCCTGGTTCTACAACCTGGCGGCCATCCCCATCGCTGCGGTGGGCCTGCTCCATCCCATGATTGGGGTGATCGCCATGACTACCAGCTCCCTGTCGGTGATCGGCAACTCACTGCGCCTGAAGCGGGTGAAACTGAATGTGGATAAATAATCCGCTTCCAAATTAACAGCGCTGCGGCAGAGGAAAAAGCAACATGGCAAGCAAACCCGGATACTGGACCAGCCTTCACGGCTTGGCAACACTCACACTGATTGGCGCCGCACTCTATTTTCTCTTTATGGAACACGGCGCTCACCTCCTTCCGTATCTGCCCTTTCTGATTATCCTGCTGTGTCCACTGATGCACCTCTTTATGCACAAGGGCCACGGCGGGCACGGTGGCGCAGAGAACGATCATGGGGAACATCAACACCCGGATGCGGACGAGGCCTATCGCCGGGGCCTGGAAGAAGGCCGAAAAGAGGCTGCCAAGCGCCACTAGTGTCAAAACAACGGCAGCTAACCGATACAACCAATGAGTTCAACTTTTACCAGACAAAGTCGAGTTTTCGACTTATCTACCAGGAGCAAAACATGAAACATTTCTCCAGGGTAATCGCCCTCACTGCCATTTTTGCAATCCCCGCCTTCGCCCAGGACGGTCATCAACACGACAACGAAAAGACCGCCGGCGCCATGGGAATGCACGATCAACAGATGGCAACGATGCACGAGCACATGCAGGAAATGCACGCATTGATGGAAGAGATAAAAACCGAGCAGGACCCGGAGAAACGCCAGCAATTAATGGAGGAACACATGGATGCCATGCAATCCGGCATGCATATGATGAGCAGTAATATGGGCACGTCACACCAGCCCGGCGACAAGGGTCAGAACATGGCGCCCATGAACATGGAAAAGTGCATGAGCATGATGAGCGAACACAGGAACATGATGCAGGGAATGATGGACCAGATGAAGGAGCACCAGGCGCAAGAGAAAAAGCTCCGCAAACATATTCACAAGAAATAGCTGTTCCGACCGGAACTGTGCATCCTCCGCCCTGACGCTTAATAGCAGCCGGCACAGCAATAAGGATCCCCGTTAATGAAACACAAAGAACACCGATTGGGCGTTTCAGAGGTCAACCTGGTAAATCGTCATCTCAGACTTCTGACGCCCATTGATAGCACGAAACTGAACGAAGCCATTGCAGAAATTGACCAGCTATACGGCTTGGATGAAGTCACTGTCGATGAGAAATCCAACAAGCTCGATTTCTCCTATGACGCATCCCGGTTATGTATCGACTGCGTGGAGGAAATTCTGACAAAGCACGGTATTCAACCCAAAGATGACTGGTGGACGCATTTTAAAGAAGAGTACTACCGGTTCGTCGATCAGAACGTCAAGGAGAATGTCCGGCATGAGCCCTGGAGTTGTCACCGCACACCCACACATACCCGGAAATAGGGGCTGAAACGTCATGCCCTTTGCTCCCGCATACCGAAGACAGGTGCGAAAATGAACCAGCAATCACAACAGAGCGATAGTCCCCAAGGGGAAAAGCCGAACAGCCCCGTCAATTGGCGATACTGGTTTGTTCTCTGTGGTTTCACCGCGTTTGCCGCACTGCTTCTCCTGCAGGAGCACAGAGCCCATTTATGGGGCATGGTGCTTTACCTGATATTGATTCTGTGCCCGCTGATGCTTCTCGTGATCTACCGGGAAGATAAAAAGCTGGACCGACAGCTCGACAAAATGGCGGATGACGACAAGGAGGATAAGGCGTGAACCACGAGAGCATGCAAGCCTACGGCTTGTGGGGCCTGGTTATCGTCAACTCGGCGGTTTTCATTTTCTTTGCGTTGAGTTTTTTCAAACCGAAAACCCGCACGGACTGGCGCAGTTTCAGCGCCTTCAGTGCGTTTCTTGTCGCACTGTTTGCGGAGATGTACGGTTTTCCGCTGACCATCTACCTGCTGTCGGGCTGGCTGCAGTCCCGTTTCCCCCAGGTGGACTGGCTGTCCCATGACGCCGGCCATTTACTGGAAATGATATTCGGCTGGGAAGCCAATCCGCATTTCGGGCCTTTCCACCTGCTCAGTTTCGCGCTGATCGGTGGAGGCTTCTGGCTGATCTCCAAGGGCTGGCAGGAACTCTACGCCGCCCAAAAGGCAAAAACACTGGCCAGGCAGGGGCTCTATGCCCGGATGCAACACCCGCAATATCTTGGCTTTATCCTGATCATGACGGGTTTTTTGTTCCAATGGCCCACGCTGCTGACCCTCGCCATGTACCCGGTGCTGGTTTACATGTACGTGCGCCTCGCCAAAAGCGAGGAAAAAGCCGCCGAAACTGAGTTCGGGGAGCAGTGGCGACAATACGCACGGAAGACACCCCGGTTTATTCCCGACTGGCGTAAAACAGCAGCCCCGGGCGGCTAGGCAGGTTCCAGAAACGACGGTTTCTCCACCGACATTTTCACTTGTGACATTGAGACAGATAGCGAGAGACGATGAAGATTACTTTTATGGGGGCGGCCGACACCGTCACGGGTTCACGTTTCCTGTTGGAACATGGGGATCACCGGCTTCTAGTGGATTGCGGGTTGTTCCAGGGCGGCCCTGAAGCCGCGTCCTTCAATCGCGAAGCCCTGCCCTTCTCTCCAGGAACTTTGGATGCCGTCCTGGTTACTCATGGACATATCGATCATAGCGGCTTTTTACCGGGCCTGGTTGCCAATGGCTATCGGGGTCCGATTTATACAACACCGGCCACCGCTGAACTTTGCGGCATCCTGCTCCCGGATTCCGCCAGACTGCAAAATGAGCATTTCGGCTATCTCGAACGACACGGGTTAAGCACACCGGGCCACGAACCGCTCTACAGCGAAGAGGATGCTGAACGAACGCTAGAACTCTTTGAGTCACGCCCGATGCATAGATCTTTCCCTGTCTCCTCCAGCGTGAGTGCACAATTTCTCCCCGCCGGCCACATTCTTGGGGCTGCAAGCCTGTATCTGCAGGTAGGCGATCACCGCATCTGCTTCTCAGGCGATCTGGGGCGCCCCGTGGACCCCATCATGCAGCCCCCCGAGCCCTTCGCCGGCGCCGACTACCTGCTGGTGGAATCCACCTACGGCACACGGCAACACCCCCCGACAGATCCCGCCCTGACCCTGGAGCAGCTGGTCAATGAGACTGCGAACAGGGGCGGCACCGTGGTTATCCCGGCCTTTGCGGTGGGCCGGGCCCAGAGCCTCCTGCACTTGCTGGCCAAAGCCACCGCCGCGGGCCGGATACCGGATCTGCCGGTGTTTCTCGACAGCCCCATGGCCATCAACGCCACGAAACTGTTTTGCCGCTACCCCGAGGCCCACCGCCTGAACAGTGACGAATGTGAACAAATGTGTGATCGCGCCCACTATACCCGCAAAGTACAGGACTCCAAACAAATCTTCACCCATTCCGGCGCCAAGATCATTATCGCCGCCAGTGGCATGGCCACGGGTGGTCGCGTCCTGCACCATTTGAAGCGCTATCTTCCGGACCCTCGCAATACCCTGCTGATCGTCGGCTACCAGGCGCCCAACACCTTGGGAGCCAAACTACAAGCGGGCACCAGGGACGTTCAGATTCTCGGCCAGGACGTGACGGTCGAAGCACAGGTGGCAACCATCGAAGGCCTCTCCGCCCATGCAGACCAAACGGAACTCACCGCCTGGCTGCTGGGGGCCGATCCGCCCCGCCAGACGTTTGTCATCCACGGTGAGGCGGAGGCCAGGCGTGGTTTCGCCGACCATATTACCCGCTCACTAAACTGGAACACGGCCTGCCCCGAGAAGGGACAGACCATCGAACTGGAGTAAGCCTTGGATACCGCTGTTGCACTGGTCAAAGCCTATCTGCAAATCAACGGCTATTTTTGCGTGTCGGAATATCCGCTCATGGAGACGACCAAAGGCGGCAATGTCCGCACCGTCAGCGACCTGGACATCCTCGCCTTTCGGTTTCCCCATGCCGGCCGGGAAACCAGTGTCCGCAAAAAACGCAAACTCGTCGGCGACGTCCGCTTTGAGCCGGATGAGGCCCTGGGCGCTCCCCAAGACAGTGCCGATATGATCGTCGGCGAGGTCAAGCGCGGGCGGGCCCGGTTCAACCCACCCGCCCGTAAACCGGAGGTCCTGGCCGGCGCTCTGATGCGGTTCGGGTGCTGTAGTCCCTCGCAGTCGAAGAACCTGGCCTATGAGCTTCTCCAACACGGGCACGCCGAGAGCGAACACGGCCACAGGATTAGAATGGTCGCCTTCGGCGATGTCGACGACAGTGAAGAGCCCGGGGTATCCCCCCACAAGTGGCACATCGTCTCCCTGGAAAACATTGTCCGCTGCCTGCGGCAACACCTGCACGACAACTGGGACGTGCTGCGCCGCGTGCATTTCAGCAACGACACCCTCGACCTGCTGGCCATTCTGGAACGTATCGAAAACGCCGCGGAAAGCCGCCGGGAAAATGGGGAATCCGATTGATGGACGAACAACGTTACCTGCTCAAACCCCGTCGACTGGGTGTCGATACCCACCAGGAACTGGTGGTCTATATGCGTGGCGACTGCCACGTCTGCCGCTCGGAAGGGTTCAATGCCCACAGCAGGATCCAGGTCAACGTCAACGAACGCAGCATTCTGGCCACCCTCAACGTCATTCACGGCGACTGGCTGGCTCCGAACGAATTCGGCCTCTCGGAGTCGGCCTGGCACGCCCTGAATCCCCAGGACGGCGAGCGCGCCAGTTTCGCCCACGCGCCCACCGTGGAATCAATGAGTGCGGTACGAGCCAAGATCTACGGCAATCCGCTCCGCGACGCCCAGTTCGACGCCATCGTCTCGGATGTGTGCAAGGGTTTCTATACCGACGTGGAGCTGGCCACTTTCCTGACCGCCTGCGCCAGCCGGGGGCTGGATCATGGCGAGACCGTCGGCCTGACCCGGGCCATGATCAATGCCGGGGAGCGCCTCGATTGGCGGCGGGAAATGGTGGTCGACAAGCACTGCGTCGGAGGTCTGCCCGGCAACCGAACCACGCCGCTGGTAGTGTCCATGGTGGCCGCGGAAGGACTGGTCATGCCCAAGACCTCGTCCCGAGCGATCACCTCCCCGGCGGGCACCGCCGACACCATGGAAACCCTGGCGCCCGTCGCGCTTTCCATTGCCGACATGCGCCGCGTGGTGGAACAGGAAGGCGGCTGTATTGCCTGGGGCGGCGCGGTATCCCTAAGCCCTGCCGATGACATTCTCATCCGTATCGAACGGGCCATCGATCTCGACAGCGAGGGGCAACTGGTGGCTTCGGTGCTGTCCAAAAAAGCCGCCGCCGGCGCCACCCATGTAGTGCTCGACCTGCCGGTGGGACCCACGGCCAAGGTCCGCAGCGAAACCGACGCCCGGCGCCTGGCGGCGCTATTGAGCGACACTGGCAAAGCGATTGGACTGGCGGTGCGGGCGGTCATTACCGATGGCATGCAACCGGTGGGACGCGGCATCGGGCCCGCCCTGGAGGCCCGGGATGTGCTGGCGGTGTTGCAGAACGAGGATGACGCGCCCGCGGATTTACGGGAACGATCCATTGCGTTGGCCGGCGCGATTTTCGAGCTGGCGGGACTTGTCGCAGAAGGTAGCGGCACAGCTCTGGCGGCGCAAACCCTGAGCAGCGGCAGGGCCTGGCGGAAATTTCAGGCCATCTGCGAAGCCCAGGGCGGCATGCGCATACCGCCGTTGGCGACGCAGACGCAGCCGGTGCCGGCGTCCCGTGAGGGCATTGTCATGGCTATCGATAACCGCGTGCTGGCACGCATTGCGAAGCTCGCGGGCGCACCCGCCGCACCCGCATCCGGGCTCGACTTGCATGTGCGGCTCGGCGACCGGGTCGAACGGGGCCAGCCCCTGTTTACCCTGCACGCCGAGACCACCGGCGAACTGGCCTACGCCCTGGAATACCTGGAAACCCATACCGATGTCATTCGCATCGGCGAGCAATCAGATAGAAGTAGTGCATCGCAATGACTGCCGACCCCGCCACAAACATCGCTCTCAGCATCAACACCGGCAGCCAAAGCGTACGGTTGGCCAGTTATCGCATCGAGGCGGGCACAGCGAACCTGATGAAGCGATTTCATTACGATGAATCCGAAACAGCAGCGATCGATCCACTGTCCGTTTTGCTCAACCTGCCTTCTCCCGAACTGGTGATGCATCGCTGGGTGCACGGCGGCGATTGGTTGACCGGACCCTATCAATATCGTGCGGAAGATGCCGAAGAACTCGATAAGCTCGTTGCGCTAGCGCCGCTGCACAACCCGAAGGCCTACCGCTGGCTGCAGGCTGCGATGGGCTGTTGGCCTGACGCCCAACAAATCCTGATCCCGGATACTGGGTTTTTCCGGACAATGCCCGAAGTCGCTTGGCGGATTCCGCTGCCCCGTGGTCTTTGTAAGCACCACGGTTTGCGGCGCCACGGCTTTCACGGTCTCGCCCATGCCGCACTGTGGCGTGAACTGCGGGAGCACGACCCGACTCGCGCCGCCGGCCGGGTCATCACCCTGCAACTGGGCGGTGGCTGTTCGGCCACAGCGCTATTGAATGGCCACCCCCAAGACACCTCGATGGGCTACTCGCCGCTGTCCGGTCTGCTGATGAGCACGCGCCCCGGCGATATCGATGTCGGCGCATTGCTGGCCCTGTTACCACATTACAGCGGCGAGAACCTGGCCACGATTCTTAATCACGAATCCGGCTTGCGGGCGGTCTCTGGGGAATCGGGCGATATGCGCACCCTACTGGCGAGCCGGCGGTCGGCGGCCGCGATGGCTATCGAGCAATTCTGCTACCGCATACGACAATACGTCGGCGCCTACGCCGCCGTACTGGGGGGCCTCGACGCCCTGGTGTTCGGTGGCGGCATCGGGCTGCACGCGCCGGTCATTCGCGAGCACATCGTGCAACCGCTGGAATGGCTCGGCCTGCGCATGGATGCCGGGAGAAATGCCGGCCTGAGCGATAACGGCGGTCGCATCAGTACGCCAGATAGCCCGGTGGGCCTATATGCCCTGGCGGGAGACGAGGAACGGGAACTCTGCGAACAGGGGTTGGCACTGGAGGGATCACAATGAGCCACGAGCAACATCGACTGGCAGCACTTGCCAGACAGTACCGAGAACACGACAAGCAATTTGCCCATTGGGCGCAGGGCTATGGGGTTATCCAACACCAGGATGACACCCAGGTGCGCATTTTCCGCCTTGCCTGTGATCTGGAGGAGACCGGCAAGATCGCGGACAAGACCGCGGTGTTCCAAGCGCTGGCAGCTGCGGACCGATTGGCCAATGCCGGCATGTGGCTGGTGGTCCACATGACCTATGCCAACAATGTCTATCTCGACGGCCGTCCCCTGAGTGCCGGGGACTTCAAAGACGACCCCCAGGGCCACACCGGCGGCTCCCTGAATATGGTGCCCGCCTACATCGGCTACCTCACCGCCGATGCCCTCTCCGGCGTCACCCGCAGCTGGCTGATGGGTCAGGGCCACTGCGTGGCGGCAGTGGACGCCTGTAATCTCCTGGTGGACAACATGGAATCCGCCCACGCCGATCGCTACGCCTGGTCGGACGAGGGGCTTTCCCGTTTGACGCGGGACTTCTACGCCTATGGGTTGGGCCCGGATGGTCTTCCCGCCTCCCCCCTGGGCAGCCATGTCAATGTCCATACCGCCGGCGGTCTCCACGAGGGAGGCTATCTCGGCTTTGCCGAGCTGGAATACGTGCACATGCCCCTGCCCGGCGAACGGTTGGTGGCCTTTCTCAGCGACGGTGCCTTCGAGGAACAGCGCGGCAGCGACTGGGCGCCACGCTGGTGGCGGGCAGAAGACTGCGGCCTGGTGACACCGGTGATGATTGCCAATGGCCGGCGCATCGAGCAGCGCTCCACCCTGTTCCAACAGGGCGGCGTCGAGTGGTTCGCTCGCCACCTGCGCCACAATGGTTTCGATCCCCTGCTGATCGACGGCACCGACCCGGCGGCTTTCGCCTGGGCCATTATCGAAGCCGAGGAACGGTTGCAGGGATGCGCGGATGCCATTCAAAGTGGCGCCACCACCTATCCGGTGCCACTGCATTACGTCATCGCCGAGGCCCCCAAGGGCTATGGCTTTCCCGGCGTCGGCACCAACCGCGCCCATAACCTGCCCCTCCAGGGCAATCCCGCCAGGGACGCATCGGCCGCAGCGGAATTCAACAGCGGCGCGGCACGGATGTTCGTGCCGGCGGATGCCTTGCGGGAGGCGACTCGCCAGCTGCAAAACCACGAGAGTCAGGGGCGGGCGCTGGAGAAAAACCACCCGCTTACCCGCCGTTCGGTGACACTGAAGAACCCGGTGACACCGGCATGGCACCCGCTCGACAGCCGCGAGTCCCCCATGGCGGCACTCGATGGATACTTTGTCGCCCTCACCGAGGCCAATCCCGAATGGCGGGTGCGCATCGGCAATCCCGACGAGTTGCGCAGCAACCGCTTCGGCAAGACACTGGAGCGCTTCCGGCACCGGGTATACAGACCGGAGCCTGGCGCCGACGAGGCAGTGGACGGCGCGGTGATCACGGCCCTGAACGAGGAAGCCGTGGCCTGCGCGGCGCTGGGCAACAAGGGCGGCATCAACCTGGTGGTCAGCTATGAGGCCTTTGCCGTGAAGATGCTCGGTATCCTGCGCCAGGAGATCATCTTTGCCCGCCACCAGAAGGAGGCCGGCAGACCACCCCGCTGGCTGTCGGTGCCCTTCCTGCTGACCTCCCACACCTGGGAGAATGGCAAGAACGAACAGTCCCACCAGGATCCCACCCTGGCCGAGGCCCTGCTGGGGGAGATGGCGGACACCAGCGTGGTGCGCTTCCCGGCGGATGTCAACAGCGCTCTCGCCGCCCTGGCGGACTGTTACCGGCGCCAGGGGGAGATCCATGCCCTGGTGGTGCCCAAGGGCAAGCTCCCGGTGATGTTGTCCGAGGAGCAGGCCAACCAACTGGTGAATGACGGGGGCACCTGCCTGCGGGGCGATGCCAGCGCGGCCATCCAATTGGTGGCGATCGGCGCCTATCAATTGCAGCAGTGCCTGTTGGCTTGGCGGCGCCTGTCGGATCGCGGCATGACTGCTGCTGTCGTCTATCTGCTGGAACCCGGACGGTTCCGGGAATTCCCCCGGGATACCCTGGAAGCTGGCAGTCAGGCAGCCCTAGACGACTTGCTGCCCGCTAAGGCCAACCGGGTGGTGCTCGCCCATACCCGCCCGGAAGCGATCAGGGGCCTGTTGCCGGCGGGCCGTGCCGCGCGGGTGTTGGGTTACCGCAACCGGGGCGGCACCCTGGACGTGGAAGGCATGCTGTTCGCCAACGGCTGCAGCTGGCTGCACGTCCTCACAGCCGTCGCCGAACTGACGGGAAACAATATCACGGACTGGCTGACCTCCACAGAGCAGGATGCCCTGGCCGGTCGCATCGATCCACGTCCCCTGCTTCGAGCTGAGGAGAACCCATGACAACCATTTGGCATAAGCTATACAGCCTCCACGAGGATAAAGCCCTCGCCCAGCGGCTCGGCGAATCACTCGGCCTGGAGGCGGGGCGTCTCGACATGCGCCACTTTCCCGACGGCGAGAGCTATCTGCGGATACTGGACGAGGTCAAAAACCGCAATGTGGTGGTGCTGGCGGACCTCTACCAGCCGGATCGCCGCATCCTTCCCCTGCTCCTGCTGGCCGAGACCCTCCGTGATCTCGGCGCTGGAGAGATATTGCTGGTGGCGCCCTACCTGCCCTATATGCGCCAGGACAAGCGCTTTCACAGCGGCGAGGGGGTGACGTCGCGGTATTTTGCGAAACTGCTGTCCCGCTACTTTTCCGCGCTGGTCACCGTCGATCCCCATCTGCACCGCTATCACGACTTGTCGGAGATTTACGATATTCCCACCCGGGCAGGCCACGCCGCGCCATTGATCGCCGAGTGGATCGCCGCCAATGTCGACAAGCCGGTGTTGATCGGCCCCGACAGCGAGAGCGAGCAGTGGGTTGCGGCGGTAGCAAAACAGGCCGGTGCCCCCTTCACGGTATTGAGCAAAACCCGGCGTGGCGACCGTGACGTCGAGGTCAGCATACCCCAGATCGAGCGTTGGCGGGACCATACCCCGGTACTGGTGGACGACATTATCTCCAGTGGCCATACCATGCTGGAAACCCTGTCGCATTTGACACGCCTGGGGCTGCCCGATGCCGTGTGCCTGGCGGTCCATGGGATCTTCGCCGAGAGTTCGGACGAAAAACTCGCCACAACGGCCCGCCGGCTGGTGACCAGCAACGCCATCCCCCACCCCACCAATGCCATCGATATCGGCGGCCTTCTGGCCGACAGCATCCGCGAATTGGGTTGAAGCGTCATGCAGTATGCGTACCTCGTCTGGAGCCTGATACTGCTGGGGATCTGGGGAACGATTTTCGCGATGCGGCCGCGGCTGAGAAGCAAAATATTGCGCATGAGCCTGATCACGGCACCTCTGGGCTTGAGCGAACCGCTATTCGTACCCGACTACTGGCTTCCGCCTACCTTGTTCAGTCTGGCCGAACGCACCGGTTTCGATCTGGAAAGCCTGATTTTCGCCTTTGCCGTGGGAGGAATCAGCAGTTCGATTTATCCCGCGCTTGTCCCCGTGGCCATGGCCCCTGTTGCCGTTGAGGAACGCCATCACTCCCGGCATCGCTGGCACAAGGTGGTGCTGTGGACACCTATCGTATTCTTCCTTTTCCTAGAGGCAGCTACCCCCTGGAACCCAATTTATACGGCATCGCTGGCCATGTTGTCCGGCGGTATTGCCAATGGCCTCTGTCGTCCCGATCTGTGGCGGCCGATGCTGGTGGGGGCCGTCATTTTCACCGCGGTCTACTTCATCTACTTCTCCTCCCTCGTGGCGTTTTATCCGGCCTATGTTGACCACGTCTGGCAACTGGAGTCCCTCAGCGGCTGGCTGGTGGCCGGTGTCCCTGTGGAGGAGCTGCTGTTTGCCGGCACTCTCGGCCTGATGTGGTGCTCTCTCTACGAACACCTTTATTGGCACCAGTACCTCCCCGAGGCGTCAACATGAGCGAGCACCCCATGCCCACCGATATTGCGTGGATGGTAATGGTGGCGCTGCTCTGGGCCATTTGCTTCCCATTTATTGTGATTGGCCTACCCGACGCCCCGCCTCTTTTGTTTGCCGCCTTGCGTGCCTTT
>PABE01000077.1 GCA_002702725.1 Porticoccaceae bacterium | reverse complement strand
TTTCACGGCGGCTCCATGGGCTATGCCGTCGGTGAGAAATTTACCCGGGCGGCGAAGATTGCCCTGGATGAAGAGATACCTTTTATTTGTTTTTCGGCCACCGGTGGCGCGCGCATGCAGGAGGCGCTTATCTCGCTCATGCAAATGGCCAAAACCAGTGCCATTATCGAGCGGCTCAAGCAGGCCGGGGTGCCGTACATTTCCGTGATGACCGATCCGGTCTATGGCGGAGTTTCCGCGAGTCTTGCCATGCTTGGGGATATCAATATTGCTGAGCCCAACGCCAGGGCCGGCTTTGCCGGTCCCAACATCATTGAGCAGACGATTCGCCAGAAGCTGCCCCGGGCTTTCAGCGCAGCGAATTTCTGCTCGAGCATGGTGCCATCGATATGATTGTGCCGCGCATGGAGATGCGCGATACGGTTGCCCGCCTGCTCAGCAAGTTCACCAATCAACCCCTTGGTTCGTCCTATCTGGTGGAACAAGCGGCCGATTGATTTCCCGCCCGGAGCCGACACAGAACACCATGCGCCCCGCCGAGTTGTCGCTGGATCAATGGTTGCGGCACCTCGAGCGTGCCCACCCGGTAGCCATTGAGCTCGGCCTGGATCGTATCCGGACAGTGGCGGATCGTTTGGGGCTGGCAAGGCCCGCCCCGACAGTGATAACCGTCGCCGGCACCAACGGCAAGGGCTCCTGCGTCCGTACCCTTGAAGCAATTCTGGCCGCCAGCGGCATTCGCGTTGGCGCCTACACATCCCCCCATCTATTGCGCTACAACGAGCGGGTTCGCATTGGCGGGAAGTCGGTTGATGATCGAGCCCTGTGCCAGGCGTTTGAGCAAATTGAAAGGGTCCGGGGCGATGTCAGTCTGACCTACTTCGAGGTGGGCACCCTTGCCGCATTTCTGATTATGGCCGATTCCGCGCTTGACGTGGCGGTACTTGAGGTCGGCCTGGGCGGCCGGTTCGACGCGGTGAATATCATTGATCCCGACATCGCAGTGATCACTTCCATTGCCCTCGATCACACCGACTGGCTGGGGGACACACGGGATCAGATTGCTCTGGAGAAAGCCGGTATAGCGCGCCCCGACAAACCCTTGATCTGTGCCGATCCGGCGCCGCCGGCCTCCCTTGTCGCATACGTCGATGAACTGGGCTGCAAGGCCCTTTACCTGGGACGGGATTTTGCGACCGACATCGACGAAAAGGGTGGCTTGACGGTGTCGCTCTGCCGTCTGGCGGATAGCAGGGGCAGGCAGGAACTTTGCGGCCTCCCGGTGCCGATGTTGCCACTGCCGAGTGTCGCGGCGGCGCTTCAGGCGTTGTTTTTGCTGGATGTGCCGCTACACAGCGCGGCAGTTTATGGCGCCATTGGCACGGCACAATTGCCGGGCCGTTTTCAGCGCCTGTCCCGTAACGGGCGTGAGATTATTCTTGATGTTGCCCATAATGTCGCCGCTGCGGAATATCTGTGCCGTTGTCTCGAGGAGCGTGGGTATTCTCGGGTGAATGCAGTGTGCGCCATCATGGCCGACAAGGACATCGATGGATTCATCCTGGCGCTTGACCCGGTGGTGGGCCATTGGTTTGTGGGCGATTTGGCGGATAATGAGCGTGCGCTCCCCGCAGTGCAGTTCGCTGATCGGGTCAAGCACACCGGCGCACCTGGCGGTGTATCCGTCGCCAGCGGATTGCCAGATGCATTTGAACGCGCTCTGCTGGCGACGGAGGAAGGCGGCTGTCTGGTGGTATGCGGATCGTTTTACACAGTCGCGGCCATTTTGGCCCATCTTGAGGAGAACCCCGATGCGGGACAATATTAAACAACGTGTTGTGGGTGGCGCGGTCCTGGTGGCTCTGGTTGTCATTTTCGCGCCGGTCCTCTTCAACCTTGAGCCGTCACAACCCCTCGATACAGAAACCCTGATACCCCCGGCCCCTGACGTGGCACCGGTGCAAATTCCCTCTCCCCAGCGCGTTGAAGGCCTCGAACCGCCGCCACCGGCCGATCAGGCATTTCTGCCCCCCGTGCCCGAGCAGCCCGAGGAAAAATCCGCCGCAACGGATGGCTCCGACGAGCCGGAGTCCGGGGAGGCCGACCGCCCATCGTTGTCCGGAAATAGCCCGGATGCCTGGCTGATACAGGTGGCCAGCTTCCGCGACAGGGCCGTTTCCGATGACCTTGCCGCACGCCTGCAGGAGGCCGGTTACAAGGCATACGTGCGCGCGGCGCAGGCGGACGGCGTGGCTACCTATCGGGTTTATGTCGGCCCCGTCAGTCTGATTAGCCGCGCCGAGGCCCAGAAAGCCGAAATTGACGCCCGTTTCAAGGTTGAATCCATCGTGGTGCGTTTCAAACCCTGACCCTCTTCGGCAACTCTGGTAGAATTCCCGCTTTCCGTTCTGCGGGGCCAATCACGGAATAGCACTGTGGCGATGAACTGGGCTGACTGGACAATTTTGGCCATACTGGGCCTTTCGGTGTTGATTGGCCTGATCCGCGGCCTTGTTCGTGAGGCGCTTTCCCTGTTGGTATGGGTACTGGCATTCTTTGCCGCGACGCTGTTCTACGCCCAGGGCGCGACCTGGTTCGACGGTCTGATGGAGACGCCATCCCTGCGCTATATTTCCGCCTGGCTGGTTATTTTCGTCGGTGTCCTCATTGTCGGTTCCCTGGTCAATTACGTGATCGGATATCTCGTTGAAACCACCGGCCTTTCCGGGACGGACAGGCTGTTGGGCATGGTGTTCGGCGCTCTGCGCGGTATTGTGGTGGTGATGGCGCTGGTAATACTGGTGCCGGGCGTGTTGCCCGTTTCGGAAGATCAGTGGTGGCAGGATTCAAAGCTGATCCCCTATTTTATGCGTTTTGAGGATTGGGCGGTGGACATCGCCCAGGGGCTCCTCGACTGGATCCAATCGTTTTTTTCAAGGTAACTGTCTATGTGTGGTGTTGTCGGCATCGTCGGTAAGAGTGATGTGAATCTGCGTCTTTACGACGCCCTGACCATGTTGCAGCATCGTGGTCAGGACGCCGCAGGCATCATGACCTGCAAAGACGGTCGCATCCATCAGCGCAAGGATGTCGGTCTGGTGCGCGATGTTTTCCACACCCGCCATATGGAGCGTCTGGAGGGCAATATCGGCATCGGGCACGTGCGTTATCCCACCGCCGGAAGCTCTGGTCCGGCCTTGTCCCAACCGTTCTACGTCAACTCGCCGTACGGGATCTGTCTCGCCCATAACGGCAATTTGACCAATGCCGACGCGTTGATGAAACACCTGTTTTTGTCTGACCTTCGGCATGTCAACACGGATTCGGATTCCGAGGTGCTGCTCAATATTTTCGCCCACGAGCTGCAGTTGCAGGGCAAGGTCAAACCCGAACCCAACGATGTATTCTCCGCCATCAAACGCGTCCATCGCCGTTGCCAGGGCGCCTATGCGGCTGTCGGCATGATTGCCAACTACGGCATCTTTGCCTTCCGGGATCCCCACGGTATCCGGCCCCTGATCTATGGCTCCAAAGAGACGCCGGAGGGCAAGGAATACATTGTCGCGTCGGAGAGCGTGGCCCTCGATGTGCTCGGTTTCAAGATCGAGCGCGATATCGCGCCCGGAGAGGGAATCTATATCGATGTCGACGGTAACTTCCACAGCGCCCGATGTGCCGACCACACGGAGTTGGTGCCCTGTATTTTCGAGCAGGTTTATTTCGCAAGGCCGGACTCCATTATCGATGATATCTCGGTCTACAAGTGCCGTTTGCGTCAGGGGGAAAAACTCGCAGAGAAAGTGTTGAAGCTGCGCCCCGACCACGACATCGATGTGGTGATCCCGGTGCCGGACACCAGCCGGGTGTGTGCTCAGGCCATGGCCGAGGTCCTGGGGGTCAAGTTCCGCGAAGGTTTTATGAAAAACCGCTATATCGGCCGCACTTTTATCATGCCCGGCCAGACCCAGCGTAAAAAGTCCGTGCGCCAGAAGCTGAACCCCATCGGCCTTGAGTTTCAGGGCAAGAATGTCATGCTGGTGGATGATTCCATTGTGCGGGGAACGACCTCACAGGAAATTGTACAAATGGCCCGTGACGCCGGCGCCAGCAGGGTCTATATGGCGTCCGCGGCGCCGCCGGTGCGCTATCCCAATGTATACGGCATCGATATGCCCTCGGCCAAGGAGCTGGTCGCCCATGGCCGCACGGTCGAGGAGGTGGCGGCGCTGATTGGCGCTGACTGGCTCGTCTATCAGGATCTGGGCGATCTGATTTTTGCCGCCAAAGAGGGCAACAGTCGCATAGAGCGCTTTGATTGCGCGGTATTCAACGGCGAATACATCACCGGCGACGTGGACGAGGACTATCTTCACAACCTGGCCAACGAGCGCAGTGATTCGGCAAAAATGGCCCGGGAGATCAACAGCCGTCCCGAGGTGGTGGGACTGCACAATTCCGGCTCAGGGGGGCACTGATGATCGATTCTCCCGACGATCCGTTGTTGGGCGCGGGTATCGATACCCTCGCCATCCGCGCGGGTCAGACCCGCAGTAGCGAGGGGGAGCACGCCGAGGCGATCTACCCGACCTCGAGCTATGTCTTTGCCAATGCCGCCGAGGCTGCGGCGCGCTTTTCCGGAGACCAGACGGGGAATGTCTATTCCCGGTATACCAACCCCACCGTCCGCATGTTTGAAGAGCGTATCGCTGCACTGGAAGGCGCAGAGCAGGCCGTCGCCACCGCATCCGGAATGGCGGCGATCCTGAGCCTGGCCATGGCGACGCTGAAGAGCGGCGACCATGTGATCTGCTCCCGCGATGTCTTCGGTACCACCACCAACCTGTTCAGCAAGCAGTTGTCGAAATTCGGTGTCGACACCACCTTTGTGGCGCTGTCGGACCTATCGGCCTGGGCTGCGGCGATACGGGATAATACCCGTCTGCTGTTTATCGAGACGCCATCCAATCCGTTGTCGGAGGTGGCTGATATCCAGGCGCTGGCGGATTTGGCCCATCGGCATGGGGCCTTGCTGGCCGTGGATAACTGTTTTTGCACCCCGGCCCTGCAACGTCCCCTGGACCTGGGCGCGGATATCATCATTCACTCGGCGACCAAATACCTGGACGGGCAGGGGCGTTGCCTGGGCGGTGTGGTGCTGGGCAGCCGGGAACTGATGACCGAGGTGCTGACCTTTCTGCGCACCGCCGGTCCGACCATGAGCCCGTTTAACGCCTGGGTATTTCTCAAGGGGCTGGAAACCCTGCGTTTGCGCATGGACGCCCATTGTGCCAACGCCATGGCCCTGGCCCGGTGGTTGCGCGAGCAGCCGGCGGTCGAAAACGTGTTTTACGCCGGGCTTGAGGAGCATCCCGGTCATGCCATTGCCGCGCGCCAACAGCGGGGTTTCGGTGGTGTGGTTTCCTTTGCCGTAGCGGGGGGGCGGGAAGAAGCCTGGCGGGTCATCGACAGCACCCGGATACTGTCGCTGACCGCCAACCTGGGCGATGTCAAAACCACCATTGTGCATCCGGCCACGACCACCCACGGTCGACTGTCGGATGACGAACGGGCACAGGCCGGCATCACCGAAAACCTGATCCGGATATCGGTGGGGCTGGAAGACATCGCCGATATCAAGCGGGATCTGACCCGGGGGTTGTCGCTGCTGTGAATTCACCGGCCCACCGCAGCCACCGGATACTCGACGCCGTTGTCGATGCCGTGGGCGGTGTGCTGTTGGGCAAGGAGCGGCAGATACGCCTGGCCCTGGCCTGCCTTCTGTCCCGCGGGCACCTGCTGATTGAGGACCTCCCCGGTATGGGCAAAACGACATTGGCCCATGGTCTGGCCAATGCCCTGGGGCTTGCCTTCAACCGGGTCCAGTTCACCAGCGATTTGCTGCCCGCCGATATTCTGGGTGTATCCGTATTCGATACCGACAACCAGCGTTTCAGGTTTCACCCGGGGCCGATTTTCTGCCAGCTGCTATTGGCCGATGAAATCAATCGCACGTCGCCGAAAACCCAGAGTGCATTGCTCGAAGCCATGGCGGAAAGCCAGGTGACTGTCGAAGGGGAGACCCGGCCGCTGCCCAGTCCGTTCTTCGTTATTGCAACGCAGAATCCCGGCTTTCAAAGTGGCACGTTTCCGCTGCCGGAATCCCAGCGCGACCGCTTTACGCTGTGTTTGTCGCTGGGCTACCCCGATTCCGCATCGGAGAGGGAAATCCTCGAGGGGGGCGATCCCCGCGCGCGCCTGGCGGGTATTCGGCCCCTGCTCAGCCAGGAGCAACTGCAGGCCTTCCAGGACAGTGTCAGCCAGGTCAAGGCCGCGGCCCCGGTGCTCGATTACCTGCAACGCCTGGTGCAGTTTACCCGCACCGACCCGGACACGGCGTTCGGTCTTTCCCCGCGTGCGGCGTTGGCGTTGTTGCATGTCGCCCGCGCCTGGGCGGTGCTGGAGGGCCGGCAATACCTGATTCCGGAGGATATTCAGGCGGTCTTTCCGGCCCTCGCCGGCCACCGCCTGGAAGGTACCCAGGGCCAGGTAGCCGGGGCACTGGTCGAGCGGGCACTGAATAGCGTCGATATCATGTAATGAAGCTGGCTGATCGGGTCCGGGAACGCTACCGCCGCTGGTTTCAGTACTGGCTGGAGAAACGGGTACCGGAGGAGTCCCGGGTCACACTGGATCGCCGCCGCATTTTTATTTTTCCGTCCCATGCCGGATTGGGGTACCTGCTGGCCATGGCCCTGGTCTGGCTGATTGCCACTAACTTCGAGAATAACATCGCTTTTGCCGCCGCGGCGCTGATGGCGGCACTGTTCGTTGTCGCCATTCACCACAGCTACAGTAATTTGTCCGGGCTCGAGCTTTCGATAGCGCGGATAGAACCGACCTTTGCCGGCAATGACGCGAGGGTGATCCTGCGCGTCGGGCAGAGTGGTTCGTCGCGGCTTCGCGACGATCTGTTGCTGGCGTTCGCGGGCGGCCGCCCGGTTCGAATCGCGCTGGTCGATGACGAAATGACGCTAGAGCTTTTTGCCCGGGCTCCCCATCGGGGCTACTTTTCCCCGGGACGATTAACGCTTATCAGCCATTATCCCCTGGGCCTTTTTCGGGTCTGGTGCCACGTGCTGCCCGCCGGTCGTGGGTTGGTCTATCCGAGGCCCGTAGCGGGGCGGCCGACGGCCACACCCTCCAGTTCGGCGGGAGAAAACCCGTTACTGCTGGCGGCCGGTATCGAGGATTTCGTCGGACTCTCGGTTTACCGTCCCGGCGAGCCACTCAATCACATTGCCTGGAAGCACCATGCGCAGGGCAGGGGCCTCTACAGCAAGCGTTATGGTGACCCCGTGGGCGACCTGCACTGGGTCGACTGGGAAGCGTTCCCCGGCATGGACCGCGAGTCGCGATTGTCCCGGTTATGCCAATGGGTGCTCGACCTGAGCGCCGATGATATACCCTTTGGGCTGCGTATTCCCGGTACCACGCTGGCGCCCGCCATCGGTCCCCTACACCGCGATGCCGCCCTGACGGCTCTGGCATTATTCGAATGGCAGCCGTCATGAGCCTGGTCAGTCAAATCCCCCGCTTCGGAACCCTGTGGATTTTATGCGCCTTCTCGGTTTCCGTTGTCCCATTGCTGTTTTACCTGCCTGTCTGGTTGTGGCTGGTGGCGGGCATGGCCGCCGTCTGGCGCGGGTTGATTTTCCGGGGGTTGCTGGGGCTGCCGGGGCGATGGTTAACCTTCAGTCTGCTGGCAATCGGCCTCGGCGGCATCGTGCTCTCCTTCGGCAGACTCTATGGCCTTGAGCCAATGGTCAGCCTTCTTGTTATCGCCTATGCCCTGAAACTGCTTGAAATGGACAGTCGGCGGGACGCGCGACTGACGGTCTATCTGGGCTACTTTACCGCCGCGACACTGTGTATTTTCGATCAGCAACTGACCACGGGTTTGCTGGTTTTTGCCGCCTATCTGGTGATTACCGCATCCCTTGCCGGTATCAACCAGACGGATTTGCACCGCCAGTATTTCCGCCCGCTGAAACTTGCCGGTCTGATGACGGTACAGGCTATCCCGCTGTTGGTGGTGTTGTTTCTGGTCATGCCGCGATTGGGTCCGTTGTGGAGTGTGCCAACCCTCGGCGGCAGCGCGGTCACCGGCATGGGCGATACCCTGCGCCTGGGGGCGGTTACCGATCTGGCCCGGTCGGGGAAAACCGCGTTTCGTGTCCAGTTTGATGGCCCCCTGCCGGCGCGGGAGTCGCTGTACTGGCGGGGTCTTACCCTTTCCCAATACGACGGGCAGGAGTGGACCCGGAGTAGTTTCTGGTCCTACCGCCGGGGATCGGTCTACTGGCCCGGCCAGCCGGCACCGGGCTGGGCCGAGCCACTCGTCGCGTCGGCGCCCCTGTCCGAGTACCAGGTAATTATCGAGCCGACAGGGCAGTCGTGGCTCTATGCGCTTGGCACCTCGCGGCCCCTCTCGGCCGGGACGGGTTTGTCCCCGGATTTAATCCTGTTCTCACCCCGGCCGGTCAATCGACGCATGGGCTATCGGGCGGCGCTGATAGCGGAGGATCTCCAGCTCGAACAGTCGATGTCGCCGCTGGAACGGCGGGTGGAGACCGCGGTGCCGGATGGCTTTAACCCCAAAACGGCGCGCCAGGTGCGTTCCTGGCAGGAGGAGGGGCTGGGACCGGAAGCCATTTCCGAGCGGCTATTGGCGCTCTTTAATGAAGCGTTTGTTTATACCCTGGAGCCAGCGCCCCTGGGCCGCGACGCGGTGGATGACTTTTTGTGGCAGACCCGCCAGGGTTTTTGCGAGCATTTTGCCGCATCCTATGTGTACGCCATGCGCCTTGCCGGCGTGCCGGCCCGCGTGGTGCTCGGTTATATGGGTGGTGAATACCACGATGAAGGCCAATACCTTATCCTCCGGCAATACGACGCCCACGCCTGGGCGGAAGTCTGGTTTCCCGATACGGGCTGGGTCCGGGTCGACCCAACGGCCGCTGTCGCGCCCGAGCGCATTTACATGAGTCCGATGGAACTATTTGCCGACGACAGCGGCTTTCTCGACGATTCGCCGCTGTTGCGTTTCCGGGGTATCGACTGGCTCAATCGTCTGCGCCTGGAACTGGAAGAACTCGAATACGCCTGGGGGCGCTGGGTACTCGGATACGACAACGAACAGACAGCCGTGCTCGCCAGGTTACTCGGCGAGGTCAAGCCGGAACGGCTCGCGCTTTTTCTGCTCGCCGGAGGGCTGCTCTCCTTTGCTCCGTTCGGGTTTCGCTATTTGTTCACCCGGACAACGCCATCCAGGGATCCGCTGGATGAGCAGTTTGTGCGTTTCCAGCGGATAATGGCCAGGCGAGGCGTCGACCGCAGCCCGGGCGAGTCGGTTACAGACTATGCGGATCGGTGTGTCGCCCATCAACCCCATGATGCAGCGCAAATACAGGCCATTTGTCGTACCTATGAGCGGGCCAGGTACGGCGGAGATCGTGTAGCATCAAGTGCTCTGGCGCCGCTTGTGCGTTCCCTTGCGCGCCGGCGGGGACGTGGCGGTAGATAAATCCGCACAGGGTGTCCGGAGCTGAACTCATCATAATCAGGAAGCAGTCTATGGCGAAGATCACGTTTTACGGCGCGGCGCGGGAGGTCACAGGGTCCTGCTATCTGCTTGATAACGGCCGGGACAAAATTCTCCTCGATTGCGGGATGCATCAGGGCGGAGACGCCACGGACAGGCTTGAAAAAGAAAGTTTCGGGTTCGACCCCAAAAGCCTGAACGCCGTCGTTTTGTCCCACGCTCACCTCGATCACTCGGGATTGCTGCCCCGTCTGGTGAACGGTGGCTTCAGCGGGCCGATATATTGCACCGAGGGTACCCGACAGCTGCTCAGAATCCTTCTCGAGGATGCCGCGAATATTTACTTCCGCGATCTCGACTATGACAACCAGGTGCGCCGGCGGGCGGGAAAACGTGTCAAGCCGGCCCGCTATACCCCGGACGACGTCAGACAGGTGCTGAACGGGTGCCATGCCCTGGACTATCATCAGCGAGAAGCCGTGGCGGCGGGTTTCGAGCTCTGTTTCCACGATGCCGGGCATATTCTCGGTTCGTCCATTGTTGAACTGACCATTGATGACGGTGGACGGAAAAAGACCCTGGTTTTCTCCGGCGATTTGGGCAACCCCGAAACGTCGTTGATGAACCACTATGAATACCTGGACAACGCGGACCTGGTATTGCTTGAGTCCACCTACGGGGATCGCGATCACCGGGCCCTGGATGAGACACTTGAAGAGTTTCGCCGCATTCTCGAGCAGGCGCGGGAGGAGGGCGGCAACATCATGATTCCCTCCTTTGCGGTGGGGCGAACCCAGGAACTGCTTTTTCATCTCGGGTTGTTTTACCAGGAAGGGATTCTGGATGACTGGCAGGTCTTTCTCGATAGTCCCATGGGGCATGCGGTGACGTCGTTATACGCTTCCTATGCACGTTTCCTCGACCCGGAGGATGTCGCGACCATCACGCGGAACGGCGACCGCGCGCCGACGGCATTTTTGCCCAACCTGACCATCACCGAGTCGGTGGAGGATTCCATTGCGATCAACAAAATCAAACAGGGCGTGATTATTATCGCCGGTAGCGGAATGTGCACCGGCGGACGAATACGGCATCATCTCAAGCACCGATTGTGGGATCGGCGCAATCATCTGGTGTTTGTCGGTTTTCAGGCGGTTGACACACTGGGCCGTATCATCGTCGACGGTGTCAAGAAAGTGAAAATCTACGGTCAGTGGATCGCGGTCAAGGCTCAGATCCATACCCTGGGCGGATTCTCCGCCCATGCCGGGCAGGGCGACCTGGTCGACTGGATAAGCCATTTCCGTTCCAAGCCCCGGGTTTGTCTCGTCCACGGCGAGCCCGATACCATGGCGGTGTTGCAGGCTAAACTCGGTCGTGAGCGGGGTATCAAGACGCATATTCCCGCTATTGGAGATAGCTTAGAGTTCTAGCCTATGTCGCTGTCCACATTGATCGGCGCCCTCGGGCTTTTCCTGCTCGGTATGTGGCTGCTCACCGAGGGGCTCAAGCTGGCCGGCGGTCGCATGCTTCAGCACATGCTGGGTACCTGGACGTCAACCCGTATCCGCGGTTTCTTTGCAGGCCTCCTGGTTACGGTTATGGCCCAGTCTTCCAGTGCCGTCACCGTGGCGGCCATCGGCTTCGTCAATGCCCAGCTAATGGCATTCAGTCAGTCGGTATGGGTGATTTTCGGCAGCAATGTCGGCACCACTCTGACCGCCTGGATTGTGGTCCTCTTCGGGCTCAAGTTCAGTATCGCGGCTTTTACATTTCCGTTGATCGGGATTGGGGCTTTCTTCCGGGTCTTTTCCCCCTACGAGCGGGGCAGGGCGCTGGGGATGGCCCTGGCGGGGTTTGGCATTCTGTTCATGGGCATCGATGCGCTACGGGACGGTTTTGCCGGGGTGTCCGATACCCACTGGCTTCTGGCACATATTCAGGATGTCCAGCATCCTCTGTTGTGGGGCTTTGTCCTGGGGCTGGTGTTGACGGTGATGACTCAGGCGTCGTTAGCCGCCATTGCCATCATACTGGCGGCAATCGCCAGTGGCCTCGCGGGTCTGGATATGGCTGCGGCGGCGGTGATTGGCGCCAATATCGGCACGACCTCGACGGCACTGCTGGCCTCGATTGGCGCCACCGCCAATGCCCGACGGCTGGCATGGGCCCATGTCCTGTTCAATTTGCTGACCGGCGCTGTGGCACTGTTGCTTCTGCCGGTGTTTCTTTCCCTGGTCTCGCTGTTGGGGCTTGATACCTACAGCGCTGCCAATACCACCTTTCTGGTGGCAATGTTTCACTCGGCGTTCAATATACTCGGTGTTGTTGTGATGTGGCCGTTGGAGCCCTATCTGACCACTTTCCTGCAGCGTCGGTTCAGGGAGTCGCGGCCCCGTCACCAGGCGGAGTTTCTCGACGACAATATTGCCACCGTCCCCGATCTGGCGCTGCGGGCCCTCGGCGCTCAGCTGCACAGCGTTGCCGCCGATGTGGTCGGGATGCGGCTTGAATCGATCGTCGAAGCGAGCGAGCCCCCTGCCGAGTTGGCGCATCAGGCCCAGGTGCTTTCCGAGGTCGATAACTATATTGAAACCGTTTCACGGACATCGTTGTCGGAGAACCTGGCGGAGCAACTGACCGCCGGCCTGGCGTTGCAGCACTATTTTCACAACGGCTTGCAGGCGATCGTGCAGATGCGCGAACAGTACGCTAACCTGAACAGCGAGTGGCTGAAGGACGAGGTTGGCCGTTGGCTGGGTGCCATCAGCGATTACGGCCAGGAGCTGTACAGGAAAGACGTGACCCTGGCACAGCAGGACTGGCAGGAACTGCTCGTCGATTACCAGCAATTGAAAAACAGAATACTGGCCGCGGCGGCCAGGAGTTCACTGGCGGTGTCGGAGGTCGATGCCGGGTTGCAGGTACTGAGTTTGAGTAAACGTTGGGCTGAGCAGTTGCTCCATACCCTGAATCGCTTTGCAGTACTCGATAGCGGGTTCAAGGCGCGGGCCGAGGAGCCAGCCCCGGAACCCGATATCGGCGGCGCTGGCGGCGTAACCCCGGAGGATACTCCGGCCAAAGCGGAGGTTTGATATGCATTGGTTGAACAAGACGGCACTGCCGGGGCCGGAGGAAGCGTTGCCGGGTCGTCAGGAAAGTCTGGCAATTCACGATCGGCATTGGGTTAATGGCAATAAGCTCAAGCCGCCGTTCCCCGACGGGATGGAGACAATTCAATTCGGGCTTGGGTGCTTCTGGGGAGCAGAGCGATTGTTCTGGCAAATTCCCGGGGTTTACACCACGGCGGTCGGGTATGCGGGGGGGCTGACGCCAAATCCGACCTATGAAGAGGTTTGTTCCGGCCTCACCGGTCACACCGAAGTGGTGCTCGTGGTGTTCGACCCGGCCCATGTGACCCTTCGGGAACTTGTGAAGGTTTTTTGGGAGGCCCACGACCCGACCCAGGGCATGCGTCAGGGCAATGATGTCGGGACTCAATACCGCTCCTGTATCTATTGCAGTAACGATGCCCAGTTATCCCTCGCCGAATCGACCCGTGACAGTTATGCGCAGCACCTGGCCGAGGCCGGTTATCCGGCCATCACTACGGAAATCCGCAGCGGGGTGACGTTCTTCTATGCCGAGGATTATCACCAGCAATACCTGGCCAAGAACCCCAGTGGCTATTGCGGTCTGCGGGGCACTGGGGTCAGTTGTTGACCGGAAGTGAAGCGAAGTTATCCGCGCCTTTCGGAAAGGGGGTGGCAAAACACGTGATTCGCTTCTATTCTGCAAAGGAATGTCGTCTACTATTTTTATAGCTTTCGGGTCTAGGAGCCAGCAGCATGAAATTGCAGCAATTGCGCTACGTCTGGGAGGTTGCTCACCACGACCTTAATGTCTCCGCTACGGCCCAAAGCCTGTTCACGTCGCAGCCGGGCATCAGCAAGCAGATCCGCTTGCTGGAAGACGAATTGGGCGTCGAGGTGTTTTCCCGAAGTGGCAAGCACCTGACCCGCATCACCCCGGCGGGGGAGCGGATCCTCAAGATTATCGGGGACGTGCTTCACAACGTTGAGAGCATCAAACAGCTGGCGGCGGAATACAGCGCGCCGGATCACGGCAGCTTGTCCATCGCCACCACCCATACCCAGGCCCGCTATGCCCTGCCCGGGGTAATTGAAAGCTTCATTCAGAAGTATCCCAACGTGTCGTTGCACATGCACCAGGGCACACCGGTACAGATTTCCGAAATGGCGGCGGAAGGCACTGTGGATTTCGCCATCGCCACCGAGGCGCTGGAACTGTTTTCCGACCTGTTGATGATGCCCTGCTACCGGTGGAATCGCTGCATACTGGTCCCCCGTGATCATCCTCTGACCCAGGTGTCACAGCTGACCATCGAGGAAGTGGCAAAATACCCCATTGTCACCTACGTCTTTGGCTTTACCGGCCGTTCCCGGCTGGACGAAGCCTTCACCGATGCGGGATTAGCGCCGAAGGTTGTGTTTACCGCCACGGATGCCGATGTCATCAAGACCTATGTCCGCCTGGGGCTGGGTATTGGCATTGTTGCCCATATGGCCTATGAACCGGAGGAAGACAGCGATCTGGTGGCCCTGGAGGCAAAACACCTGTTCAAGCCAAGCGTGACCAGCATCGGTTTTCGTCGCGGCACCTATCTGCGCGGTTTTATGTACGATTTTATTGCCCGATTCGCACCCCACCTGACACGGGATGTTGTCGAGGAGGCGTGCCTTATCACCAGTCGCGATGCCCTGGAGCAGTATTTCGCCACCATGAAATTGCCGGATTATTGAACCCCGCGGAGACTGCGCTATGGCCCACATTCTGATCACAGGCGGTAGTGGCTTCATTGGCCAGGCCCTGTGTCCGGCCCTGCTGGCGGAGGCCCACAGTATCACGGTACTGACACGGGATCCGGAGGCCGCGGCCAGAAGGTTGCCGCCCCCGGTGGCCTACATCGATCGTCTCGACGCTATCGCCGATATTCCCCCTGTGGATGT
>PABE01000076.1 GCA_002702725.1 Porticoccaceae bacterium | reverse complement strand
CGGTGATGAGGTCAGTTTACATAGCCGACAAGAATAACACCGGCACTGGCCATCACCAGGATGCTGGACAGCAACACCGGTTTCAGCACCCGCCAGCCGAGGTCGGCACCGCCGATAATACGGCAGTAAATGCCTTTCATCAGGGTGTTGGTGGCAGCGGCCAGCGCGATACACATCACGACCACCTGATTGGTAATGCTCTCCCCGGCCTTGGGCGACAGGGACAGGACGATGGCGTCGACGTCGGCGAGGCCGGAAAACACCGACAGCAGATAGAGTCCGGTATCGCCAAACCATGTCGACAGGCCCTCTGCGGCCAGCATCACCAGCGCCAGCAAAAACCCGAACTGGAGCGCCGGCAACAGCTCAAACGGGTTTTGAACAGTGGGTACTCGCTCGGCTTCGGTGCTCGGCGCCTGCCGCCAAAGCCAATAGGCCGCCAGCAGCAGGGTCGCGATGCCCGCCAGCATGGGCAGCAAGAGCAGTGGCACCAGGGGCAGATGAATCACGGCGACCACCACCAGTACCCGGCCGAACATGGTGGCGCAGGCGAGCAGAATGCCGGCGCTGATCAGGGCGCGTTGGCCGAGCTCCCGGTACATGCGGGACAGGCTCAGTGTCACCGCTGTCGACGAGACCAGACCGCCGGTAAGGGATGTCGCCAGGACGCCGTTGCGCGTGCCCGCCACCCGGCTGGCGAAGTAACCGATCAGGGACAGGCCCGATATCAGCACCACCATCCACCATAGCTGATAGGGGTTGATGGCTTGCCAGGGGCCGAAACCCTCGTTGGGCAGCAGCGGCAGCAGCACCACGGAGACCAGCAGAAACTGCAGTGTGCCGAGCAACTCGGTCCGATCCAGCACCTGAAGCCAGTGGTGCAGCAGCTCCTTGATGTGCAGCAACAGCGCCAGCACCACCGCCGAGGCCGCTGCGGGCAGCGCCAGGCCCATGGCGGGCAGCACGCCGAGCCAATAGGTCAGCATGGCGGCGACCTCGGTGGTTATTCCCAGGTCGTTTTCATTTCGGGAGGTCCGCCAGTAGGCGACGATCAGCAGCAGCGCGACGGGGGCAAATACCAGCGCACACAGAAGCCAGGCATGGAAGCCGCCGAGGCCGCTGGTACCGGCGCCCACCAGGCCGCCAAACAACCCCAGGATGCTGAAGGTGCGGATTCCGGCGGCCCGGCCGCCCTCACTGATGGTGCGGCCCCGCCAGCCCCGCTCACTGCCGATCAGAAAGCCCAGGGCCAGGGCGATGGCAAGGTTGGTAACGTGGCTCAGCAGCTCGCTGTAGTCCAGGGTCATGGCGTGGCTTCCCGTTGGCCGGTTTTGCCGGCGGTTATCTTCCCGGTCGCCGGGTTTTCTTCGAGCAGCACCGAGTTGAGGGTGATGGACGCGGCCAGATCACCGGTGACGTTGACGGCGGTTCGGCACATATCGAGGATGCGGTCGACGCCCATGATCAGCACGATACCCGCCGATGGAATGCCGACGCTCTCGAGAATGGTCGCGAGGATCACGATACCCACCCCCGGTGTTCCGGGGGAGCCAATGGAGGCCCCGGTGGCCATGGCGACAATCAGGATCATCCCCGACAATCCGATGGTGACATCGAACACCTGGGCCAGAAACAGTGTCGCGACGCCCTGGTAGAGGGCCGTTCCGGCCATATTGATGGTGGTACCGAGTGGTATGACAAAACGGGCGATGCCACTGCGCACACCGAGTTTGCCCTCGGCGGTTTCGAGGGTCATGGGCATGACCGCCGCCGAACTCGAGGTCGACAGTGCCAGCAACATGACCTCCCTGGCGCGGGCCAGGAATGTCAGCGGCGAGCCCCGGGTAACAACGGTGATCACCGCCAGGTAGACGAACAACAGGCAGAGTAACCCCAGGATCACCGTCAGAACGTAGACGCCGGTGGCGAGCAGTGTCGACAGGCCCACCCGGGCGCTGATATTGGCCAGCAGGCCGAACACGGCAATCGGCACGAAGCGCAGTACCCAGCCGACGATCACCATGCACACCGATTGCACCGAGGCGAGCAGATCCAGAAGCGGCTTCTTTTCCTTCGCCGGCATAACCACCAGTGCCATGGCGATGATCATGGCGCTGATCACCGTCTGCAGCATGTTGCCGCTGACAAAGGTGGACAGGGGGTCGCGGGGGAACAGGCCGAGCATCACGTCGGGCAGGTCTTTGAGGGCGGGCATACCTTCGCCGATGGCGGCCCCGTTACCGGCGTCGGCGGGTGCGATCACCTCAATGATGCTGCGGTCGATAAACCGGCCGGGCTCAATCAGCGTCGCGGCACCGAGACCAATCACCACGGCGATCACCGTGCTGATGATAAAAAACGCCAGGGTCATAAGGCCCATTCGGCCCAGGTTCTCGGTCTCCTCGCCGGCGGCGATACCGCGAATCACGGAAGCCACCACCAGGGGCACGATGACAAACTGGATGCCGAGCAGAAACAGGCGTCCCGGCAGGGCGACCCAGCCGGCGATCAGCTCGGTGGTCTGCGGCGCCACCCATCCGATACCGGGACCGATGGCAATGCCAAAGGCGACCCCGAGGAACATGGCGATCAGCACCTTCAGCCACAGCCGGCCCTCGACCAGACGATTGAGGTGGTGACTCAACAGCAGCAGGGAGCGGGACATCTTCATCGCCGGGGTCTCGAAACGCGTTGCCCAGAGCCTAGCAAAAAAGCACAACATCTTCAGGGATATTACGCTGCCGCCGGCTTCCGCTAGAGGGTCGGACGAAACTCTGTTAGATTCAGTGCCATTGGCCATTTTCCGGCAGTAACAGGAAGTATTTATGGATTCCGACCCACAGGTCCACGAAGAAAACGCCGCCGAGCACCACCTCAAACTGCGCAATTTGCGCCTCGAGGATTATGACGATCTGCGCAAGGTCATGGAGGCGGTCTATCCCAATTTGGGGGGTGCCTGGCCGCGCAAGAACTACCTGATTCAGTTGTCCACCTTTCCGGAAGGGCAAATCTGTATCGAGGACAACGGCAAGGTTGTGGCGGCTGCGTTCTCCGTGATTGTCGATTACGCCCAGTTCGGCGACGAGCACACCTACGACGAGATTACCGGCAATGCCTATTTGACCACCCACGACCCCAACGGCGATGTGCTCTACGGGGTCGATGTCTTTGTCCACCCGGATTACCGGGGGCTGCGCCTCGGGCGGCGCCTGTACGAGGCCCGGAAGGAGCTGTGCCGCAATCTGAATCTGAAATCGATCATCGCCGGCGGGCGTATTCCCAATTACCAGAAATACGCCCATGAGATGACGCCCTACGAGTACATTGAAAAGGTTAAAAACAAGGATATCTACGACTCGACGCTGACCTTTCAGCTGTCCAATGACTTCGATGTCCGGCGGGTGCTCACCGCCTATATGCCCGAGGACCGGGAGTCCAAGGGCTATGCCACCCTGCTCCAGTGGCACAACATGTACTACACCGCCAGCGCGCCCAAGCTGATTGGCGCGCGCAAGAAAACCGCGCGGGTGGGCTGTGTGCAGTGGCAAATGCGCTATTTCCAGAGTGTCGAGGAGCTCCTGCAACAGGTGGAGTACTTCATCGATGCCCTGTCCGACTACAAGTGCGATGTTGCCCTGCTGCCGGAATTTTTCAATGCCCCGTTGATGGGGCTGGGCGACCATACCAACTCCATCGATTCCATCTGGTACCTGGCCACCTTCACCGAGGAAATTCTCAACGACATTTCCCGCCTGGCGGTGAGTTACAACATCAATATCATCGCCGGCTCCATGCCGGTGGTGGAAGACGACGAGTTGTACAATGTCAGTTACCTGTGCCGCCGCGACGGCACCATAGACAGCCAGACGAAGATCCATCCCACGCCCCATGAGAAGAAGGACTGGATCATGCAGGGCGGGGATACCCTGACCGCCTTCGATACGGACTTCGGCAAGATCGGCATCCTCATCTGCTACGACGTGGAGTTCCCGGAACTGGCCCGGCTGCTGTCCGAGGAGGATGTCAAAATCCTGTTTGTGCCGTTCTGGACCGATACCAAAAACGGCTACCTGCGGGTGCGCCGCTGCTCCCAGGCCCGTGCCATCGAAAACGAATGCTATGTGGTGATCACCGGCTCCACCGGCAACCTGCCCAAGGTGGACAACGTCGACATCCAGTACGCCCAGACGGCGGTGTTCTCACCCTCGGACTTCGCCTTTCCCCACGACGCCATTATTTCCGAGACGACGCCCAACACCGAGATGACGCTGATCGTGGACCTGGATTTGCGCAAGCTGGACCAATTGCAGAACGAAGGCTCTGTGCGCAATTACCTCGACCGTCGCCGGGATTTGTACCGGGTCAAATGGCTGGGCAAAAAAAACCTGCCCTGACGCCGGAAAGTGCGTACGCGGCTTATTCCGGCGCATCCTCCCGCAGGGGCTTGTGCAATGTGACCGGCTCGCTGCGGCGCCTGCGAACGCGGATATTGAGCATTTCCACCGCCACCGAGAACGCCATCGCGAAGTAGATGTAACCCTTGGGCACGTGGATGTCAAAGCCCTCGATAATCAGTGTCACGCCGACCAGTATCAGAAACGACAGCGCCAGCATCTTGATGGTGGGATGCCGGTCGACAAAGTCATTGATGGACCTGGCGGCCAGCAGCATTACCAGCACGGCCAGGATGATTGCGATAGCCATGATCGACAGCTCATCGACAAGGCCGACGGCGGTGATCACTGAGTCCAGCGAGAAGACGATATCGAGCACGGCAATCTGTGCCAGTACCATGCCCATGCTCGCGGCGACCACAGCCTTGCCCTCTGCTTCCACCCCCTCCAGGCTGTTGTGGATCTCATGGGTTGCCTTGAAGAGCAGGAACAGCCCCCCGCCAATCAGGATCAGGTCGCGTCCGGAAATATCATTGCCGAGCACCGAGAACAGGGACGCGGTGAGGCCCATCACCCAGCTGATTGCCGCCAGGAGCAGGAGCCGGGTGACCATGGCCAGCCCGAGACCGACATTGCGGGCCAGGGCCCGCTGGCGCTCCGGCAGGCGCGAAACCAGAATGGAGATAAAAATAATATTGTCGATGCCGAGGACGATTTCCAGGGCAGCGAGGGTGGTCAGGGCGATCCAGGCTTCAGGGCTGGCGATCCATTCGAACATGGGAAATCCTTGCGTGGTTGGCGCGATCAGTCAGACAGGTAGTATTCGACCGTGGATACGACCCGGACGTTTTTGATATGGGGGTTGTTGCTGTCCCGGTCGGAGATGGTGAACTGACCCTGGGAGGCCTGTTTGATTTTGCCCAGGCGGCTGTTGGAATCCTGCGCGAACTTTTCCGCGACTTCGCGGGCCTTGGTGGTGGCCTCCTCGATCATCGCCGGTTTGATCTCGTTGAGCCGTGTAAACAGATACTCGGTGCGGGACTGGTAGTCGCCGCCGGTGAATACGATGCCCTCCCTGCCCAGGTTGCCGAGCTTTTTCATTGCCTCCCGCGCGGTCGATATATCGGTGGAGTACACCGTCACCGCCTGGGTGGCGGTGTAACGGAATTCCCCCCGGTTGCCGCCGCCGTAGGGCTGGGCGGATTTGTCGACGATGGCGGGGGGTGACAGGGAGAGATCGGTTTCGGCGATACCGTTATCGACGAGGAATCGACGGATTTTGCCACTGTTGGCGTCCAGCTGTGTATAGATCGCTTGCAGGCTGTTGCTGGCCTCGGTGAACTGCACCGGCCAGATGACGATATCCGCTGGATACTCCCGCTCCGCCAGCCCCTTGACTGTCACCGAGCGCTCGAGGCTCTTGACGTCCAGCACTGCCCGGGCGCCGAGATAGCTGGCGCCGACCAGTCCCAGAAAGATAAAAAATCCGAGGATCAGGGCGCCTGTTCGGGTGTAATTCACCGGTGTTTCCTTCAAGTCTTATTCCTTTTCACGGCAGTGTTGCTGTGCTGGTCCCGTCGGCTCAGCCACCAGGGCAGCAGGGCGAACAGCGCCAGTGCCAGCCCGTAGGCAAAGGTGGCGGCGGGATGTCGGGTCGCCAGATACTCCGGCAGGGAGAGCCCCCTCAGGACACCTGCCAGCAGTCCTTCGGCGGCCAACATTAGCACGAGTGCGAAGATACCCGCCACCAGCCAGTGCGAGGATCCCAGGGCGGGGAATAAATGGCGCAATTTTCCGGCACAAACGTAGCAAACCGCCACCATCAGGGGCATTTCGAGCAATTCCGCGCCGGTGTGTCCCAGCGCCGGGCCCAGCCACAACTCCCGAACCACCCCGAGGGCAAAGCCCGCTGACAAAATCAGGGCAAAGTAGAGAAGGCCTGCCAGGAAAACGGTTGGCTTTGCGGTGGACCGGGGTCGGGGTATCACATCGAGACCCGTGCGGTCACTCGGTAAGGGACAGGCGCAGATTGGGCGGGTTCAGGGTTGGCGTGCCGGCCAGGCTCAGGGCGATCGCCGCCAGGTCCTCCCAGGGATCCGCCTGACGCATGCCCTTGATGGCGCGATCGAGCCCCGCCGCCTGGCGCAACAGCACCCGCAGGTGGGGCAGTTTCAATCGGCGCAGGGCGCTTTTCACCAGGGGCTGGCGCTTGGGCCAGACGCCGTGGCGCTTGAGGACATCGTCGCCGGTATGGGCCTGTTCCTTGAGACTGATAAGCGTGCGCAGCTCACGGGCCAGGGCCCAGAGGATAACGATCGGCTCGGTGCCGTCCTCCATGAGGCCGCGCAGGTTTTTGGCGGTTCCCTGTACGTCCCCTTCGAGCATCTTGTCGATCAGGGTGAAAACGCTGTAGCGGGCGCTGTCGGCGACAACGGTCGACATGGTGGCTTCGTCGATCTCGCCGTCGGGCAACAGTAGCTTGAGCTTCTCGATTTCCTGCACGGCGGCGAGCAGGTTGCCTTCAACCCGGTCGGCGAGAATGCCGATGGCCGCCGCGTTGGCGCGGATGCCGGCCTGGCGCAGGCGCTGGCCGATCCAGCCGGCCATCTGCTTGGCGTCCACGGGCCAGACCTGGATGATCGCGCCGATTCCGTCAATGGCCTTGACCCATTTGCTGCGCATGGCGCTGGCATCGAGCTTTGGTGTGATGATTAACAGCAGATTGTCGCTACTGGGTTGCTGGCAATAGGTCTGCAGGGCGGCGGAACCCTTATCGCCGGGTTTGCCGTTGGCAATCCGCACCTCGAGTATTTTCCTGTCGGCAAACAGGGACAGGGTGTTGGCTTCCGACAACACCTGCTGCCAGTCGAAGTTGCCGTCGGTATGAAACAGATCCCGCTCGGTGAAGCCGGCGGATCGGGCCGCCGAGCGGATGGCGTCGGCGGCTTCCTGGGCCAGCAGCGGCTCATCGCCGCAGATCAGGTAGGCGGGGACCAGCCCCCGGTCCAGGTGTTGAGCCAGTTGTTCAGGGCGCAGTTTCACCCACAGGTTCCTTCAGTTGGCGCAGGCGGTTGAGTACCTGGCCGACCAGATCGCGGCGCATTTCCGTGCGGATCAGTGCCTCTTCGTCCCGGGTGGCGATAACGTTGTTCTCGTCGTATTCAAACACCCGTTCAACCACGACCCGGGACCGGGGCAGGGCGATCTCGCCATCCCGGCCGACGACCGTGAACTCCACCTCTTCAGTAAGTTGCTGTTCCGAGACGCGGGCGTTGGGGTTGACGGTGGCAGTGCGCTTGTCGCGACTTTCGTCGGTAATGACAAGGGTGTATTCCGCGCTATCCCCGCTTTCGGGGACGGCGACATCCGCCGAACGCAGGGTCTGAATCAGTTCCGTCACGATAGGGCTCTTCGGATCCCGGGCCCGGACATTGATTGCGTCGAGTCCCTCGGGGATCATGCCCTGGCCGCGCAGTTGCCAGCCGCAACCGGACAGGAGCAATACCAGGGCGAGAGCGGTGACCAGGCGGAATATGTTCATAGGGTATGCCTTGTATTTCGCAGTCCTTAATTGGCGACGATGTTAACCAGTTTCTTCGGTACCACGATCACCTTGCGCACGGTCAGTCCGTCGGTGAAGCGCTGGACATTGTCCTCGTTCAGGGCCAGGGATTCAATTTCCGCCTGGGGTATGTCCGCCGGCACAGAGAGCTTGGCGCGTACCTTGCCGTTGACCTGGACCACCATGTCAATAGTATCCCGCACCAGGGCGCGGTCATCCACTGTCGGCCAGGGGGCGTCAATCACCGCCCCGGCATGGCCCATTTGCTGCCATAGCACATGGCTGATATGGGGCACAATGGGCGCCAGCACCAGCACCGCGGCGTCCAGGGCCTCGCGTTCCACCGCCAGGGCCAGGGGTGAATCCTCTTTCAGTCGTCCCACTTCATTGAGCAGCTCCATGACAGCGGCGATTGCGGTGTTGAATGTTTGCCGCTGGCCGAAGTCATTGCCCACCTTGGCAATGGTTTCGTGGGTCTTCCGGCGCAGGTCCTTCAGCTGGCCCTGGAGTGCCGGGATATCGAGTGCGCCGGGCTCCCCCTTGTCGAGGTGGGCGGCAACCGCTTTCCAGAGTTTGCGCAGGAAACGGTGGGCGCCGGCGACGCCCTCGTCGGACCACTCCAGGGATTGTTCCGGCGGCGCCGCGAACATGGTGAACAGACGCACCGTGTCGGCGCCGTACTGGTCGATCAGCGCCTGGGGATCGACAGTGTTGCCCTTGGACTTGGACATCTTGGCGCCGTCTTTCAACACCATGCCCTGGCACAGCAGGCGGGTGAAAGGTTCGTCGGAATTGACCAGTCCCTCATCACGCATCAGCTTGTGGAAGAAACGCGCGTAGAGCAAGTGCAGAATGGCGTGTTCGATGCCGCCCACATACTGGTCCACCGGCAACCAGTAATTGGCGCGATCCGGGTCCAGCATGCCGTCTTCGTAATCCGGGCAGGTGAAGCGCGCGTAGTACCAGGAGGACTCCATGAAGGTGTCGAAGGTGTCGGTCTCCCGTTCCAGGGCTTCGCCGTTGAGACTGTCCCTGCGCCACTCGGGGTCGGCCTTGATGGGGGAGTGAACGCCGTCCATCTCGACGTCCTCCGGCAGCAGGACCGGCAGCTTGTGGGCGGGCACCGGGATCTCGGTGCCGCCGTCCCGGTAGAGCATGGGGATGGGCGCGCCCCAGTAGCGCTGGCGCGACACGCCCCAGTCCCGGAGGCGGAAGTTGGTGGTGACCCGACCCTTGTTTTTTTCAATCAGGGCGTTGGCGATGGCATCGAATGCGGCGTCGAAGTCGAGGCCGTCAAACTCCCGGGAGTTGATCAGCACACCCTTGTCGACAAAGGCTTCCCGTTCCAGGTCGCAGTGCTCGCCGCCGGCGGGCGCGATCACTTGCCGGATGGGCAGGTCGTACTGATGGGCAAACTCCCAGTCCCGCTGGTCGTGGGCGGGGACGGCCATCACCGCGCCCGAGCCGTAGTCCATCAGGACGTAATTGCCCACCCAGACCGGCACCCTGTCGCCGGTGAGCGGGTGGATGGCGTCGATGCCGAGGGCCATGCCTCTCTTTTCCATGATGGCCATGTTGGCCTCGTTCACCGCCTGCTTCTTGCACTCGGCAATGAAGGTGTTCAGTGCCGGGTTGTCCGCCGCCATGGCCAGGCTGATCGGGTGCTCCGCCGCCAGGGTGACATAGGTGACCCCCATCAGGGTGTCCGGGCGGGTGGTGTAGACGTCGAAGGCGGTCATGTCGCCGACCGGGGTTGCGAGATCGAAGGTCATCTCCACCCCCCGGCTCTTGCCGATCCAGTTGCGCTGCATGGTGCGCACCTGCTCGGGCCAGCCGGGCAGTTTGTCCAGATCGTCGAGCAGTTCCTGGGCGTAGTCGGTGATGCGGATAAACCACTGGGGGATTTCCTTGCGCTCCACCGCCGTGTCGCAACGCCAGCAGCAGCCGTCGATGACCTGCTCGTTGGCCAGCACTGTCTGGTCGTTGGGGCACCAGTTCACCGCGCTGGTCTTCTTGTAGACCAGACCCTTTTCGTAAAGGCGGGTGAAGAACCACTGTTCCCAGCGGTAGTAGTCCGGCTGGCAGGTGGCCAGCTCCCGGCTCCAGTCGTAGGCAAAGCCCAGGGATTTGAGCTGGCCCTTCATGTAGTCGATATTGCTGTAGGTCCAGGGTGCCGGGGCGGTGTTGTTCTTGATGGCGGCGTTTTCCGCCGGCAGGCCGAAGGCGTCCCAACCCATGGGTTGCAAGACGTTTTTGCCCTGCATGCGCTGGTAGCGACTGATCACATCGGCAATGGTGTAGTTGCGCACATGGCCCATGTGCAGCTTGCCGCTGGGGTAGGGGAACATGGCGAGGCAGTAGTATTTTTCCCGGCCCTTGTCCTCGATGACCTTGAAACTATCATGCTGTTGCCAGTACTGCTGTACTTCCCGCTCAATGTCGTCGGGGCGGTAATGTTCTTCCATTGGTGCCATTCGGTGTGTTGGGTGGATGGGCAAGCCGGCCATTATAGGGGAAAGCCGGCGGGGCTGCATATTCCGGCCCGATGGCGCCGGCCTGACTGCCGTCAGGACTCGCCGTGCCGGCGTCCGGCCAGCAGGCCGGCGGCGACAAACAGCAGGCTCAATCCCAGTACCGGCCATGAACCCCAGCGGTTAAAAGGGGTGGAGCCCTCCCTGGGGGTAATCTCCCCTTTGAGAACAGTGCGCTGGAACTGGGGGACCCGGGCGGTAACCTTGCCCCGGTGGTCGATAATGGCGCTGATACCGTCGTTGGTGGCCCTCAGCAACGGCTTGGCGTTTTCCATCGCCCGCATGCGCGCCGCCTGAAAATGCTGATGCGGCCCGATGGAATTGCCGAACCAGGTATCGTTGCTCACGGTCAGCAGAATATTGGCCTCTGTGGCCGGTCCGGCCAGCATGTCCTGGTAGACGATCTCATAGCAGATGGCGGTCGCGATGCGGAGATCTTCCGTCTTCAGCAAAGGCTGCCGGTCGGCACCGGCGGTAAAGGTCGACATCGGCAGGTCGAAAAAGCGGATCGTGCCCCGCAGCCAGTGTTCCAGTGGCACGTATTCGCCGAACGGGACCAGGTGGCGTTTGTCATAGCGGCCATCCCCCGAACCCAGGGCAATCACCGAATTGAAGTAGGCGCCGTCCCGGCGGGTCGGAATACCGGTAATCAGGGTCGTGTCGTGGCGTCGGGCCTGGCGGTCGAGCCAATCGAGGTAGGGCTGGACCCGGTGCTGCAATTCCGGAATGGCGGACTCGGGCCAGATCACCAGATCCGTTTGCCACAGGGGTTCCATTTCGGCGCTATAGAGATCCAGGATGTCCATAAGCGCATTCTGGTCCCATTTCTGCATCAGGGGGACGGCGGGCTGAAGCATCGCCACGGACCGGGCCTGGCCGACCGGCTGCGTCCATTCACGGTCCTCCAGTGTCTGTGCCCATAGCCAAAACAGGCACACCGTCAACAGGGCAGCGAGGACGGCGGGCTTGTGGCCCCGCGAATGGAAAACGGTGGCGAGGGCCGCGGCGGTGGCGGCGCCGATCCAGCTCAGCCAGAGCACGCCGCCCAGTGGTGCCCAGCCGACCAGCGGTGTGTCGATAAAACTGTTGCCCAGGTAAAGCCAGGGAAAGCCGGTCAAGAACCAGCCGCGGAACCACTCGCCCAGGACCCAGATAGACGGAAACAGCGCAAACGACGCCAGTGGATGGCGCCTGTCAAGTCGGCCATAGAGCAAAAACGGGGCGGCGAAGCACAGCGACAGGGTGACGATGAAGACCCCGGTCAGGGCGACGGCGAGGGGTGCCGGGGCCTCGCCGTAAATATGAATGCTGACATATACCCAGGAAGCGCCGACGGTGAACAACCCCGCGGCATACCAGAATGACCGCCAGAAGGTTTCCCGGACGTCGGTGGTGCGCAGCAGAAGACAGAGGCCTGCCACCGAGACGAGCGAGATGGCCGGCCAGTCAAAGGGGGCCTGGGATAGGGGGTAGAGGGTGG
>PABE01000075.1 GCA_002702725.1 Porticoccaceae bacterium | reverse complement strand
GGCAGCTGCGCCCAGCTAAGACCAGCCACCAGCCAGAGAACACACACCAGGGAGATTTTGCGTATCATCATACAACTCGCTATGGGGAAATTTAGACTGTTACTGCTTCAGATTCTGCAGCCGCATCGATCAAGACCGGCTGCAAACGTTCATCGTTCCGGGATCGCCAGCTCAAGTAACGTACGCCAACTCCTCCGACGAGGAGGCCAAGCAGACCCAGCACAGGCACCGCCCACTGGGGCAAACCCAGGTTGGCGGCGACACCGGCGGAAAGGAGCATAAACAACAGAGGCACCAGGTAGACCACCAGGGAACCGGTTACGATCACATTTTCAGCAATGCCAATGGTCACCGTTTGGCCCAACCTGAAGCGATCCGGGTCATTGCCGCCCAGGGGCACCCGTAGAACCGACGCCCCCTGAAGTACGCCACTCAGCAGCCGTTGGCCACAGCCGGAACGAGCCCGACAGGCACCACAGGTCGACTGCTGGACCGTCTCAACCCAGAGCGCATCAGCCTCAACGCGAACGACAACTCCCGCCTCAGTCATCATCACTGAGGTGCTCCTGTGCGGCGGACAAAGCCAGCCACCCTCTGGGCTGTCTGAATGGGAATTTCGCCGACGACGGAAACCAGATAGCGGTTGCCGTCGGCTTGCACCTGCGCCAGCTGAGCCACCGTCGCGCCTCGTTGAGCCTGAACTTCAGGCAGGCCAGCATCGGTCGCCGAGTCGATGAAAATCGAGAATACCGCCAATCCATCAGAATAAATCAGTGTTTCGAGACCATCATCCCCGTGCCGTACCGATACCCGCTCAAACCCCGGTGGTAGCCAGGTGGCCTGCCATCGGGACGACGGAGAAGCCGATTCAGCCGGGTCGGCACAATTCTCCGAAGCCGGCGCCAGGGCAACCAGCTCATCGGCCCGTGCCTCCGGTACCTGATAGTCGATCATCAGGTACTGGAACCGCTCCAGAACCCGTTGACTCTCATCGAGCAATAATACCTGAAGTAAAAACCCGGTTTCCTGGTCGATCCCCAGTACGTAACCATAACGGGACTCGTCGCGGGGCACCAGATGAATAAGCCACATGGGCCGATCCGCTGCCCGATCAGCGCCACGGAGCCGAATATCATACAGCGCCTGCAAGCGATCAATGGGCAAATCAGAGAACCGGGCACCGGGCGCCGCATCGTTGTTCAATGGCGATCCGCACCGCCACTGACCACGGCGGACGACTTCTTGCCGGGGGCCATTGAGATACAGCCAGTGGGCATACTCTTCGCCTTTGTGTTCAATATGGGTAACCCTGACCGCCTTGAGAACCCCACCGTATTCGTAGGTGTAGATACCCTGATAATTCAGGTACCGGTTTGCCTCCTTGAAACGGGCAATCAGTTTTTCGGCGGCGGGCTCTTGAGCCCAGGCGTCTGGCGCGAGCGCAACACAAAGTAGAAAAAAACCAAAAGAAACGGATTTAAGTGCTGGCAACATCATTACTACTGCCGGCCTGAGATATCAGGGGGCATCACTGATCTCGTGGGGCAAACGGGCATAGGGCATCATGCCCTGGCTGGTATGCATCGAAGCGCCCTGGGTGTGTCGCTTCATCATGCTGTTGAGATAGGCCTGAATACGGATCTGAGTAGCCAGATCCGGCTGTACCTGCGGCATGATAGTCACCGGCCGGGGCTCAATTGCGTACTTGCTTTCACTACTGGCCAATCGGGCACTTACCGGTGGCAAATCAACCCCTGCGGGTAACTGGAACTGAGGGCTGGTTGCCGCCACACTGGGCGCGGCAACGGAGTCAGTTGACACTGCAGCACCGCCCTGCAAATATCCGGGCAATTGCTGGACCCCGAATACCGCCGCCACCGCTACCGACGCGGCGATTGCCACTTTACCCAACGGTTCAAGCAGCTTCTGGAGACGCCGGGGACTTTCCAAGTGCTGCTCATCGACGGCTTCGCTGATGCGGGCAGATAAATCCACCAACCCGGCGGGCAGCTCCTTCCGCATCGACGCGGAAATCAGCTGATAGCGCTGCCAACGGCCGCGCAGCTCAGGGTTTTCACCTACCGCCTTGAGCAGGCGTCGAACTTCCAGTTCACCGGCTTCGTCATCCACTAATGCGGAAAGGGATTCCTGGAGTCGATAATTATCATTGCCCATACAATCGATGCCTCAACTGTTGGTTGGATTCTAACCCTGCTCCGACCCGCGGACAACGCGGATTCGAAACCTGAATATACAACGCTGTCTGTCTGACCACCAAAAAACGGCTCGGTTCCCTCGTCAATCAACTTCACCCATCAAAAGCTTCACTCGCTGGTCCACCGCCTCCCGGGCGCGAAAAATTCGAGAGCGAACAGTACCCACCGGGCACTCCATTACCGAGGCGATATCCTCATAGCTCAAACCTTCCAGCTCCCGCAGGGTGAGCGCAGTGCGAAGATCCTCGGGGAGCCCCTGAATCGCATCATTGACCACGCGGTCCAATTCATCGCGAAAGAGGAGGTTTTCCGGACTGTCGACACTTTTCAAAGCATCACTGCCGGGATAGAACTCCGCCTCCTCCACATCGACGTCATAGGCCGGTGGCCGCCGGTTCCGGGCAACGAGATAATTCTTGGCGGTATTGACTGCGATACGATAGAGCCAGGTATAAAACTGACTCTCGCCGCGGAAATTGCCCAGCGCTCTGTAAGCCTTGATAAAGGCCTCCTGGACAACGTCGTTGACCTCATCCATATCGCGGATATAGCGGGAGACAATGGCGTACACCTTGTACTGGTATTTAAGTACCAGGAGGTCAAACGCGCGTTTATCGCCTTTCTGGACGCGAGCGACCAACTGCTGATCGGAATCAGGCGCCTGATCGGCGTCCATTCGGCTCTCCCCGTTGTCGATTCTCTGTTGTTTGTTACCGCCACCGGCCCCGGTCGACTTATCGCCGACCAGTGTCAGGGCGCCGGCATTTGTCATGGTTCGACCACCCATTGGCCCCAAACTCCCCAGATACTATTATCCAAAAGCTAGACCACGCTTGAACGGTTTAGTTCGCCGGCCGCTTGGGTTTTGTCTTTTCCCTATACTATCATGCAGCTCCCGACGTCAGTGAGAATCCGTTGCCGATGAACAAACCTCTCCGCCACGATGTGCTGGTCATTGGCAGTGGCGCCGCCGGGGCCAGCCTGGCCCTTCGCCTTGCCGAACAATACCGGGTTGCAGTGATCAGCAAGGGTCCACTGACATCGGGTTCTACCTGGTATGCCCAGGGTGGCGTTGCTGCTGTCCTCGATACCGAAGACAGCGTCGAATCCCACATTCAGGATACCCTCGCTGCCGGCGGCGGCCTTTGCCATGAAGACGCCGTCCGGTTTACCGTGGAAAACGGTCCGGACGTTATCGAGTGGCTGGTTTCCAAGGGCATGGACTTTACCCGGGACGAATCCACGGGGGAATTCCACCTTACCCGGGAAGGCGGCCACAGCCATCGCCGGATTCTTCACACCGCAGATGCCACCGGTCGCGCCGTCTCAAGTACCCTCACCGATGCGCTTTTGCAACACCCCAATATCGAAACCTTTGAAGACCATATCATTGTCGACCTGATCACCCAGAGTGATCACAACAGCCGACGCGTCCGTTGCACCGGCGCCTACATACTCGACCGGCAGAGTGATCATGTGCGGGCATTCCAGGCCAAGTGCGTGGTGCTCGCCACCGGCGGCGCGAGCCGGGTTTACCTCTATACCAGCAGTCCCGACGGAGCGACCGGCGACGGTATCGCGGTGGCATGGCGCAAGGGCTGCCGTGTGGCCAACCTGGAGTTCAATCAATTCCACCCCACCTGCCTGTTTCACCCCGAAGCGAAATCATTTTTGCTCACCGAAGCCTTGCGTGGCGAAGGTGCGGTTCTTCGCCTGCCCGACGGCGAGCGCTTCATGCCACGTTTCAGCGACAAGGCGGAGCTGGCCCCGCGGGACATCGTCGCACGCGCCATCGACCACGAAATGAAACGCCTGGGTGTCGACTGTGTCTTTCTCGATATCACCCACAAGAGTCCGGAATTCATTGCCGCACATTTTCCCACGGTGCGGGAGGAATGCCTGAAATATGGCCTCGATATCACCCGAGACCGAATTCCTGTGGTACCGGCGGCGCACTACACCTGCGGGGGCATCGTCACTGATCTGAACGGACGCACTGATCTGAAAAACCTCTACGCCATTGGCGAAACCTCCTGCACAGGCCTGCACGGCGCCAACCGCATGGCCAGCAATTCATTACTCGAATGTCTGGTTTTCGGGTGGTCAGCCTCGGAGCACATTCAGAAAGTCATGGCCACAATACCGAGCCCGGAGGTCGCTCCGGCATGGGACGAGTCCCGGGTCACCCATTCCGATGAGGATGTGGTGATCTCCCACAACTGGGATGAACTGCGCCGTTTCATGTGGGACTACGTGGGCATCGTACGCACCCAGAAGCGGCTTGAACGGGCGGAACACCGGATTAAAATGCTGCAGGGTGAAATTCAGGAGTACTACCGCAACTACAAGATCAGCCGCGACCTGATCGAGCTACGCAACCTGGCATCGGTGGCCGAACTGATCATTCGCTCAGCGCAATTGCGCAAGGAAAGCCGGGGGCTGCACTACACCCTCGATCACCCGGAAGTCGCGTCCATCGCCCAGGACACCATTCTTGTTCCCAACAATTTTGCCGCCCAGGACATTATTGTCAGCCATCCGTGACCGGGTTCAGACTGAACCGCGCATGGCGATGCAAGTGGCGCCATTCAGCGTCATCAAAGCCATCGGGCCATAGCGCCACCACCTGGCTGGAATTCTGTCGGCAGATTTTCAACACCAATAGCCAGGACATTTGGCAGACCACAGAACAGCCGACGGGTTCCTGGCGCTGGTCGTCCGAAAGCACGACAGGGCGCGACGAATCGGACGGGATGGCGAGTCGCCAATGCGACCGGCTGTCAGCCGCACGCCAGCCGCGTGCCAGGAGCAAACCTGCGGTCGCCAACAGGCATAACATCAGAAACAATGGTGGATTGGCGAGCACCACAACTGCGCCAGTGAGCCCGTGACTCAACAGGAGCCAGGCTCGGTGGCGAGCGGACGCCGCCAGGGACACATCAAAGACGGATATTGGCTCGCGTGTCGCGGATAATCTGGACAATTTTCAGCAACTCCGGGTCCGACGGATCCTCCCGGCGCAGAAACCAGGCAAACAGGTCCTGGTCCTCGCTATCAAGCAATCGTTGGTAGCGCTGCTTGTCCTCATCGCCGAGATCTGGATAAACCTGATCGAGAAAAGGTAACAGGATCAGGTCCAGCTCCAGCATACCCCGGCGACTGGCCCAGAAAAGCCGGTTTCTATCCATCATCACATCCACTGGCAGAATTCGTCGCCATTATAGTGGATTGGACCGGATGAACTCACTACCATTGACCTTCGGCATCGATTCCGACCAATTTCAATTCAATAATTCCATTTCCGTTAACGATTCCAGGTGATTTTGTGACTCAGAATGCCCTCTCCGACCCATGGACTGAACCATCCCCGGATTACCGCGTTGAGGACTATCCCGACCTTGACCGTAAATGCCTGTTCTGCACCACCACCGGCGTGGAGATCGTTCGGGTCAAAGGTGCCGACACCGACAAATTTCTCCAGGGCCAGGCCACCTGCGACATAGCGGCGGTCAATATCGACCAGGCCGGCCGCGGCGCCATTTGCACACCTCAGGGCCGAATGATCAGCAACTTCGACATTTACCGAACAGGGCCAGATGAAATTCGCCTGTTGCTCCCACAGGGGATGGCGGAACCGACGCTGACTCATCTGAAGAAATACGCCGTTTTTTACAAAACCGAACTCAGTCTCGAAACCGGGCAACGAATCGCCGCCGTATTCGGCGAAGGCGCTGATCAACAAATCACCCAATTAGCCGGCGATGCGAACGAGCACTCCGCCAGGGAAATTCACCGGGGGCGGGCAATCAGAATCGCAACCGACCACTGGCTTCTGGTCATTGACCCGGATGCTGCCATCGATCTCTGGCGGTCCATTTCAGAGCATGTCATTCCCGCCGGCGATAACCTATGGCGCCTGAACAAAATCCGCGCCGGTCTGGGCGATGTGGTACCGCAGACCCGTGAGGAATTCATCCCGCAAATGCTGAACCTGCAACATATCGGTGCCATCAGCTTTCGCAAGGGTTGCTACACCGGACAGGAAATTGTCGCTCGCATGCAGTATCTCGGCAAATTGAAGCGGCGCATGTACCGGCTTTCAATCAACGCAACCGCGCCGCCGGAACCGGGCACGGAACTTCTCGACAGTCCCGGCGGACGGCCTGTGGGCAATGTCGTCATCGCCGCCACTGCCGGCGAAAATCGCATCGAACTGCTTGCGGTTCTGACCAATGAGGCCGCGACCGGCGGCACGGTAGCCATCGGGGAAACATCCCTGCCGTTCGAGGTACTGGCCATGCCCTACGACGATGATTTCGACAGGGCTGAGTGAATGCCCTCCGAACATCTGTTTATCTGGCTCGGGCTATTGTCCTTACTGACCTTTATCGTCAGCCTTTTGACACTGCCATGGCTGGTCGCACAAATGCCCAGCGACTATTTCTGTCACAAGGCGCGGGAGCCGGCGGGCTGGAAGAGAGAACGACCTGTCCTCAGGGCTCTTTTCCTGATCGCCAAGAACCTTCTCGGCTACCTGCTACTGGCGGGTGGAACGGTCATGCTGTTTGTGCCCGGCCAGGGGCTGCTGACCATGGCCATGGGTTTGGTACTGCTGGATTACCCGGGGAAATTCGCGCTGGAACGGCGACTGGTATCCCTGCCCAGTGTCTTCAGGGGGCTGAACTGGCTGCGCGCCAAACGGGGCGCTCCTCCGCTGGAACTGCCCTAGGGCTCGCCCGGTATTGGCGCATCGAGCCAGCGACGGAACAAGGCATCTACCTCGCCCTTCGCGATTCTAAGGGACAACCAGGTATCGACATAGGCCTTCAAAACACTGTCCTGGGGCATTAGGTAGGCTTTTTCCTGGTAGGTTAGATTGTTGCCCCCCATGGGAAGACAGAGTTCGGGGTGGCGTGCCACCTGCCACTGGCCTTCGATCCGATCTGTAATCATCAAATCCGCGTCACCGCGCAAGAGCCCGGCAAAAATGGTCCGGTTGTCCTGGTGGGGGATTTTTTGCGCTCGACTCAGCTCTCGATCGACAAATTGCTCATTGGTACCGCCGGGGTTCACGATGACCCGGACGCCGGGCTGATCAACGGCCTGCAAGCTACTATACCGGTCTGCGCCAGCGCACGGGGCAACCACAGTCTTACCCCCGTCATGATAGGGCAGGGATAGAAATCCGATTCGCTGGCGCTCCAGGGTTCGTGAGACACCGCCCATGGCAATATCGAAACGGCCCGCCTCCAGGTCAGCCGTCAGAGCGGGCCAGCTGGTTGCCACGAATACCGGCTCGACACCAAGGGACGCCGCCAGATCCTTTGCCATGTCGATGTCCAGCCCCAGTAAAGGCGCCTGTTCATTGGCACGGAAGGTAAAAGGCGGGTAATCCCCGGTGGTACCGATCCGCAGCTGACCGAGATCCAGAATCTGACTCAGCCGGTTCGGATAACGGCGCAAAGACAGCACCGCGTCCACAAGGGCTGCGCGGGCGCTCTCATCAAGGCCCTCGATCGTCAGGGAGTGAATCAGTTCCGTTTTATGGGGTCGATCCTCCGAGGAGGCAGCGTTCAGAATGGCCTTTCCCAGGTGCAGAAGCCGCGGGCGCAGCTGCTCTTCCAGAAAATCGTCTTCGAGCTGACCAACCAAAGGCAAGTCTTCACCAGCGAGCCAACGCTCGAACCAGTAGTGCTGTACCACCTTGGCGGCATCGATTTGTGCTTCAAACATTCGCCGGGTCGTATCCGGCTCAAGTCCCAGATTGCGACCTTCCGCGACGGCGCGGGCAACGACCACTGCCTCGCGCTCACTGTCCTCGATGGACAACCCGTGTTGCCACTTGTAGGCGGCAACATCCCGCATTAGCGACAAACGTTCGTTCAAAAGTGACGCAAGGGGATGGTTGCCCTCCCCCCGGGCAATGTTGCCGGTCAGCCCTATCAGGACAACGATCAAAAGGGTCTTGCAATTTGACCATCGCCGTCCGGCTCGACACCCTTCAATCATGGCTGGCCCCGCAGTTGCTCGCGGATAACCAGAGCCCGGGCGTGACATGGGCGCTATGCTCTCCATCGGTAACCAGGACCTGACCATCCTGAATGGATACCTGCAATCCCATGGTGCGCGCAATAAGCGACCTCAGAGACTGACAGTCGTCTCCCGCCAGATGCAACACCGTCAGGTTGTCAAAGCGGGATACCTTCGGCCGGAGCCTGTCCCACCACACACCCGGTGCCCGGTCCCCGAAGCACATCACCACCATCTGATCGGCGCGATGACAACCTTTGCGAATACGGTCAATATCCGGCGTGCCCAGTTCGACCCAAAGGTTGATTTGACCCGCGAGATCCCTCTGCCAAAGGTCCGGTTCGTCGTCGGTGCTGATACCCCGGGTAAAAACAAGCTCATCGCTGGCGTAAAGGGAGAAAGCCAGCAGTCTGACCATCATTCGCTCCTCCGTTTCCGAGGGGTGGCAAGCCAGGGTGAGTTGGTGATCGCCATAGTATTGGCGATCCATATCGGCAATGGAAAGGTTGACCTTATACACTGTGGCTTTTAGCGCCATGGGTGATATTTCCGTTCCGGGTTGCGTTTGTCCGGCGCTGCGACAGCCCCGGCAACGTATTGTCAGACATGTCCCAATATCAGACGGCACACACCCTAACCGGATTCAGGGCGATTCGGGCAACGCCCAGTCAATTGGCTTCTGCCCGGTCTTTATCAGATATTCATTGGCCCTGGAAAAGTGCCGACAGCCCAGAAACCCCCGGTGTGCGGAGAGCGGTGACGGATGGGGGGCCTTCAACACCAGATGTTTTGACACGTCTATAAAGGCCCCCTTTTTTTGTGCATAACTGCCCCAGAGCAAAAAAACAACATGCTCACGGCGGTCATTGAGGGCGTGGATCGCGGCATCGGTAAACGCTTCCCATCCCTTGCCCTGGTGGGCACCCGCCCGCCCCTGTTCAACAGTAAGCGTGGCATTCAGAAGTAACACTCCCTGTTCCGCCCAATGGCTTAAACAACCATGGCCGGGCGCCGCGATACCCAGATCGCTTTGCAATTCCTTGTAGATATTGACCAGTGAGGGAGGAACCGGGACACCGGGCAAGACAGAAAAACACAGGCCGTGGGCCTGGCTGGGACCGTGGTAGGGATCCTGGCCGAGAATGACAACCTTCACCCTGTCAAACGGCGTTGAATTGAAGGCGTTGAACCAGAGGGAGCCCGGTGGATAAATTACTTTGCCCCGCGCTTTCTCCCCCCGAAGAAATGTCTTCAACCCGGCCATGTAGGGCTGATCGAATTGTTCACCCAGGACATCGAGCCAACCAGGCTCGAGTTTTACGGCGGGAGTTCCATCCACGGCAGTTACCTTTATTTATGCGTTATGGGCATTGCCGGGCTCCCCGGACATTACTCGGGCCTCATATGGGGGAACAGCAACACGTCGCGAATTGATGGCGAATCGGTGAGCAGCATCACCAACCGATCAATGCCGATCCCCTCGCCGGCGGCGGGCGGCAACCCGTACTCCAGGGCACGGATATAGTCGGCATCAAAATGCATGGCTTCGAGGTCGCCGGCATCCTTTTCAGCCACCTGCTGACGAAAGCGGTCGGCCTGATCCTCGGCGTCATTGAGCTCGGAAAAGCCGTTGGCGATTTCCCGGCCGCCGACAAAGAACTCAAAGCGATCGGTGACGAAGGGGTTGTCGTCATTGCGGCGGGCCAGGGGCGACACCTCGGTGGGATACTCGGTAATAAACGTCGGCTGGTCGAGCCTGTGCTCAACGGTCTTCTCAAAAATTTCGATCTGGACTTTACCCAGCCCCCAGCTGTCCTTGAGGGG
>PABE01000074.1 GCA_002702725.1 Porticoccaceae bacterium | reverse complement strand
GGCCAGTCAAAGGGGGCCTGGGACAGGGGGTAGAGGGCACCCGCGGCCAGGGCGAGTATGCGGTTAAGCCAGGTTTTCAATTGCGATGCTCGGTTTACGACAGCCTAGTTTTCCTGATCCCGGTGAACATGGACTTCGAGTTCGCGGATCTGGCGTTTGTCGGCACCGGTGACGGTAAAGGTCATGCCTTCCAGGGTGATGGTTTCACCCTCTTTCGGGAAGTGGCCGAATGCCTGGAGCAGAATCCCGCCGATGGTATCGAATTCATCCTCACTGAGGCCGCTTTTGAAAAACTCATTAAAGTCTTCGACCTGGGTCAGGGCTTCGACCGCATAGCGGTCCTGTTCCAGCTCCCGGATCGGTAACTGCTCTGTGTCGTCGGTTTCGTCTTCAATATCGCCAACGATTTCCTCGAGCACGTCCTCGATGGTGACCAGGCCGGCAATACTGCCGTATTCATCCACCACCACGGCCATGTGGTAGCGCTTCTCGCGGAAATCCCGCAACAGGACGTTCAGGCGTTTGCTTTCCGGGACGATATTGGCCGGGCGTACGAAGTCGCTGAGGTCGAAGGTTTCCCCGGCCTTGCAGGCCACTTGCAACAGATCCTTGGCGAGAAGGATCCCCTTGACGTCGTCGGTGGAATCGCCGATCACCGGAAACCGGGAGTGGCTGGACTCCGTCGCGATGGCGAGAACTTCCTCGAGACTGGCGTCCTGGCGAATCATCACCATTTGCGAGCGGGGCACCATGATTTCCCGCACCTGCTGGTCTGAGACATGGAGGGCCCCCTCCATGATTTCCAGGGCGTCGCTGTCGATGATTTTGTTGTTGTAGGCCACCCGCAGCACCTCGACGACATCGTCGCTGCTTTTGGGTTCGAAAGAGAAGGCCTGGGTCAGGCGTTCGAGCCAGGACTTGTCCTGGCCCTGCTGTTCTTCCTCTGTCATGGTGAAGTGTCTCTTTTCTCGCTGTTATCGGTCCATTCATAGGGTGGCGGAAAGCCAAGGCCGGAGAGAATGCGCGTTTCGAGGGCTTCCATCACCTCCGCGTCGGTGTCATTCAAATGGTCGTAGCCAAGCAGATGGAGGGTGCCGTGGACCACCATGTGGGCCCAGTGGGCCTCCAGAGTCTTGCCCTGTTCGCGGGCTTCCCTGGCCACTACGGGGGCGCAGATTGCCAGGTCGCCGAGCAGGGGCAGGTCGATCTCCTCGGGCAGCTCGGCGGGAAAGGACAGGACATTGGTCGCGCCCTGCTTTTGCCGGTATTGACGGTTAAGTGCGGCGCTCTCCGCCTCGCTGACGATGCGTATGGCCAGTTCGGAATCCGGGTGGTTCGGTTGCAGCACTGCTGTTACCCAGCAGTGCAAACTCGACTCGTCGGGGACGTCGTCGCTACCGGCGGCGTTATCGATGTCGACGGTAATGGTCATGGGGTCTGACGGTCTTCGTGGGCCTGATAGGCGTCGACAATCTGCTGAACGAGGGGGTGGCGCACCACGTCCTTGGACTCGAAGAATGTGAAGGAAATGTCACTGACGTCCTTGAGTACTTCGCAGACGTGCTTGAGGCCGGACAGGGTGCCCCGGGGCAGGTCGATCTGCGACATATCCCCCGTGATCACGGCGGTGGAGCCGAATCCGATCCGGGTCAGGAACATTTTCATCTGTTCCCGGGTGGTGTTTTGACTTTCGTCGAGAAGAATATAGGAATTGTTCAGGGTGCGGCCGCGCATGTAGGCCAGGGGTGCAATTTCGATGACCCCGCGCTCAATGAGTTTGCCGACGGTTTCGACGCCGAGCATTTCGTAAAGGGCGTCGTACAGGGGGCGCAGGTAGGGGTCAACCTTCTGGGACAGATCGCCGGGCAAAAAGCCCAGCTTTTCCCCGGCTTCCACGGCGGGGCGCACCAGCAGGATACGCTCGACTTCGTCCCGGAGCAGGGATTCCACCGCACAGGCCACCGCGAGATAGGTCTTGCCGGTACCGGCGGGACCCACACCAAAATTGATGTCATGGGTCTGGATAGCGCGCACATAGCGCTGCTGATTCCGGCCCCGGGGCTTGATATTACCCTTCTTGGTGCGAATCACCGTAAAACTTTCGACATTGTTTGTTTCCGGTGCAGTGACGTTGGGTTGATCCATGCGCAGCTCCAGATCGGATTGTTGCAAAAAGAGGTGGACGGCATCGGGGGTCAGCTCGGCTTCCCGCCCCGTTTCGCTGTAGAGGTTGAGCAGGAGGTTCCCCGCCGCCTGGGTTCGGTCCTCGTCGCCGAGCAGGGCAAAGACATTGCCGCGGTTGCGGATTTCAATGTCGAGTCGTTGCTCTATCTGGCGCAGGTGTTGGTCGAATTGACCACAGAGACAGGCAAGGCGGCGGGCGTCATTGGGTTCAAGGGTGATGGTCAGGGCGTCAACGCTGGTATTCAAACTGGTTTAAAACCGCTCCTCGCGGTAGCTATCGTTTGGAAAAGCATAGCTATTTTACTGTGCAGATAAAATACTCTACTGCTCAATTTATAGAACAATCGGTATCCATCGGTCACCATTGATAGGTTTCACTGTTATTAAAGGGGGTGCGTTTGATGCCACGATGGGTGGTCACAGCAGGTCGCCCCGCAGGGAGTGGGGCAGGGCCTCGGTAATCACGGCGTCGACAAACTCGCCGATCAGGGTGTGGTCGTCGCTGCGGAAATTGACCACGCGGTTGTTTTCCGTGCGCCCTTGAAGCTGGCCGGGGTCCTTTTTTGAAATACCGGTGACCAGCAGCCGCTGGGTGGAGCCCACCATGCGCCGGCTGATGCTCTGCGCGTGCTGTTCGATGCGGGTTTGCAGCAGCTGGAGGCGTTGCTTCTTGACCGACTCGGGGGTGTCGTCGGGCAGATCCGCCGCCGGGGTGCCGGGACGCGCGCTGTAGATAAAGCTGAACGACGTATCGAAGCCGATATCGTCGATCAGCTTCATGGTGTCGGCAAAATCCTTTTCCGTCTCGCCGGGGAAACCGATTATAAAATCCGACGAAATGCTGATATCGGGACGCAGAGCCCGCAGCCGGCGGATCCTGGATTTGTATTCCAGGGCCGTGTGGCCCCGTTTCATGGCAGCGAGAATGCGGTCCGAGCCACTCTGAACCGGCAGGTGCAGGTGATCGACCAGCTCCGGAACCTCGCTGTAGACCGCAATCAGGGCGTCGGAAAACTCCACCGGGTGGGAGGTGGTGTAGCGGATGCGCTCGATGCCGTCGATGGCCGCCACGTAGGGGATCAGTTCGGCAAAGTCGCAGATACGGCCGTCGGGCATTTCCCCTCGGAAGGCGTTGACGTTCTGGCCGAGAAGGTTGACTTCTTTCACCCCCTGGTCCGCAAGGTGGGCGATTTCAGCCAGCACATCGGACACCGGGCGGCTGACCTCCTCGCCGCGGGTGTAGGGCACCACACAGAACGTGCAGTACTTGGAGCAGCCCTCCATTATCGAGACAAAGGCGGTTGCCCCGTCCGCCTCCGGCTGGGGCAGGCGGTCGAATTTCTCGATTTCGGGGAAGCTGATGTCGACCACGGTAGTGCCGTCCGCCTGGCGGTGCTGCTCGATCATCTCCGGCAGCCGGTGCAGGGTCTGGGGCCCGAACACCAGGTCCACATAGGGCGCCCGTTTGGCGATGGCATCCCCTTCCTGGCTGGCAACACAGCCCCCTACGCCGATAACCAGATTCGGGTTTTTGTCCTTGAGCGGCTTCCACCGGCCCAGCTGGTGGAATACTTTCTCCTGGGCCTTTTCCCGGATCGAGCAGGTATTGAGCAGGATGACGTCGGCCTCCGCCGCGTCGTCGGTGACGATCAGCTGGTGACTTTCACCCAGCAGGTCGCGCATACGGGCCGAGTCGTACTCGTTCATCTGGCAACCGTGGGTGACAATGTGTAGCTTCCTAACCGGTCGGTCGGTCATTTCCTGCTCATAATTTGATCAGTTGAAAGGGGCGCATTATAGCGACGCCCTGCGCCAATACCAGTCTTGAAATCCCGATGATGGCCCCAAAATAGGGTGACAGCCGGGACTGTGCTATTCTTGCGCCCTTTTTCAACCCTGTGTTTGCAACTGTCACTATGGCCAAAGAACCGATTTACCGCATCATATTCCTCAATCAGGGCCAGGTTTACGAAATCTATGCCCGTCAGGTTTACCAGAGCGAGCTCTGGGGCTTTCTCGAGGCGGAGGAGTTTGTTTTTGGCGAGCGCAGCCAGGTGATTGTCGACCCCTCCGAGGAGAAACTCAAAAACGAGTTTTCCTCCATCAAGCGTAGCTTTATTCCCGTCCATTCCATTATTCGCATCGACGAGGTGGAAAAAGAGGGCGCCTGCAAGATCAGTGACGCCAAGGGCGGCAATGTCGCCCAGTTCCCCTTTCCCCCGATGGCGCCAAAGCCCCGCAGGGAGTAACGTGCCCGGGTTTTTGGTGCCCGCCAGTCCCTTGTTGATTTACCGCGGATAGGCTATACATGCCCCGTGCGGTGTCGTCCCTTTGGGGGCGGGAACAGGAAGTGTACACATCAGGCTGAGGGAAAGATCGTGAAGGGCATTCTGCTGGTTTTCATTCTGGGCGCGGTTTATATTCTTTACCCCTTTCGGGAGCTCTATGTACAGGAAGACCCGTTCAACGACACCATGACCATTGTCGGCAGCGGTTACTGGACAGAAAGTGCCTGTGTCGAGGCCGCGCAGGCCCAGAGGGCGGTGCGTTATCACTGTGTCAGCCGCTCATTGCTGTCGCGCATGATGGGTGCTGCCAATGACTTTAATCGCCCTTCGGCGGATGGGGCTGACTACTAGGGCCTGCTAACACGGCCCAGGTTGTTACACCGTACCAAAACCAATCCGCGACCCTTCCGATGCTTTCCGTATGATGGACACCAGCGCTAACGACCGCAATTTTGATGACCTGGCGCACCGTTTCCGTCGCAATGTTTACGACAGGTTGAAAGGCCAACTCCGCCTGGCGGTATTGCGTCGGGACCTGGCCGCCTGCGTGCCGGCTCTCGCCGGCCTCGATGGTGATCGCCCTGAAATAACCCCGGAGCCCCTGCGGATACTGGATGCGGGTGGCGGCCAGGGACAACTGTCGGTGCCGTTGGCTAAGCTGGGCCATCGGGTCACCCTGTGCGATATCTCCCTCGGCATGCTTGACCTGGCGAGGGAGGCCGCGGTCCGCGAAGGCGTCGAATCGGCCATGGTGTTCCATCACGGTGATATCCAGTCACTGTGCCAGGCGCAGGCGGAGCACTTTGATCTGGTCCTCTGCCACGCGGTGCTGGAATGGGTGGCAGAGCCCCGGCAGCTGATTGACCACCTGATTCAGGCTGTGACCCCGGGCGGCTGGCTGTCGCTGAGCTTTTACAACGTCAACAGCATTGTCATGAAAAATCTGCTGCGCACCAATTTCCGGAAGGTGCTGGCGGAGGATTACCGGGGCTACAGGGGGAGTCTCACGCCCTCCAACCCCCTGGACCCGGAGATGGTCTATGGCTGGTTTGCAGATCTGGGGCTTGAGCCCCTCGCCCACAGCGGTATCCGCTGTTTTCACGATTACCTGCTCGATCCCGCACAGCGGCAAAGCCAGCCGGAGGCCCAGCTGGCGTTGGAGCTGACGCTGTCCCGGCGCGAACCGTTTCGTTCCCTGGCGCGCTACATTCACCTCGTCGTCGGGAAATCTGACTGACCCCTTCGGATGCGGTCCCACCAGGGCCGCCGCTGTCCGCTAAAGGGGTGCATACCTTATGCAGACCCGGTGCGCTGAAAAGCTGTTTCTCTGTCAGCTATAATGGGCGCTCTCCACCAGGCCAGCGGGATACCCATGTCCGATCTATTGGAATGCCATCGCCAGGACGCGGTTTTGACGATCCGCCTCAACCGGGCGGCCAAAAAAAATGCCATCAACACCGCCATGTATCTGGCCCTTGCCAGGGAACTCGAAGCCGCCGAGTCTGACCCCGCCGTGTCGGTTATCCTGTTGTGCGGACAACCGGATATCTTTTCGGCGGGCAATGACCTGTCTGATTTTATCGATGCCGCCGACGACTGCATGGACCCGGTACTGGTCTTTATGCGGGCCCTTCACCGGGTCGGAAAGCCGGTGGTTGCGGCGGTTCGGGGAGCGGCGGTGGGTATCGGTGCGACCCTTCTTCTGCACTGTGACCTGGTCCTTGCCAGCGAAGAAACCCGGTTGGTCTACCCCTTTGTCAAGCTGGGGTTCTGTCCGGAGTTTGGCTCCAGTCGACTGTTGGTACAGCGCATCGGGCACCTGCGGGCTACGCAATTGATGCTGTTGGGGGATCCGGTGTCGGCGGCTCGGGCCGCTGAATGGGGGCTGGTCAATGAGGTGCTGCCTGACGCGCAGGTGGAGCCGGCGGCCCTTGAAGCCGCCGGGCGGTTGGCGGCCATGTCCGTGGATGCGGTGCGGACCAGCAAGGCCCTGCTCAAGGCGGCCAATCCGGAGCTGGAATCCCTGTTCGAGGAAGAGGCCCGGGCATTCACCCGGTTACTCAAGACGGACGCCTGCCAGCAGACCTTGCGCAGCATGACCAGCGGTGACACGCGCCGGAAATAAAAATCAACGGTGTTACTTTCTGCCTGCCAATTGACTGAGATCAGTATCGATTTAAGTCAGCCATCTTAATATTCGACGGTCATTTCCCCGCATTGCCCGGTTGGGGCAACACCGGTTTCGGCCGAGGCCCGATGTCAAACGGTGGTGTGCAAACTGTCTCGGGGGTTGAAAGCGAGGTCGGGGTGCGCCCGGCAGACAACGACATCCGTTTGAGGAATTAAATAATGAACTTACACGAACCCGGTCCCATTCCGAATCATGTTCCCGAAGCACTTGTAGAGACCGATTTCCCGCTCGTTGGCCACAACGTCACCGAGGAAAACCCCTTCGATCGCATTGTCCAGGAAGCCTGTGAAGGACCGGACATCGTCTATGTGCCCAATATGGTGCCCGGTGGCGGTCACGCCTGGGTGCTGCGCCGCTACGAGGATTTGCGCGAGGTCTATTACGACGTCGAGCATTTTTCCAACAAGGGCTTTGCTAGCCTGGCCAAGTTGATCGATGAGGACTGGTCGCTGGTTCCCGCCGAGCAGGATGCCCCCGAGCACACGTTCTACCGCCAGTTGCTGAACCCGGTCTTTGCGCCCGGCTCGATGGCCAAGATGGAAGGTCTGGTGCGCAAGGCCGCCACCGATACACTGGAAAATGTCCGCGGTAAGACGCAATCCGACTTTCTGGAAGACTTCACCTTTCCTTTCCCGGTTGGGGTCGTGCTGGACCTGATGGATCTGCCCCGGGAGCGGATGAAGGAGTTCCAGGAGTGGGAGAATATGATCCTGCAAAATGGTGGCGATTTCGACCTGATGCGTCAGGGCATTCGCAATGTCGCCGACTATCTTCGCGGCGTGATCGCCGAGCGCAAGGATAACCCCGGCGATGACCTGATCGGTTTTGCCATCAAGGCTGAAGTCAACGGCCGCAAGCTCACCGACAAGGAGCTGCTCGGCTATGCCTTCAACTTCTATATCGGTGGCCTGGATACCGTGACCACCAACACCAGCAATATTCTTCGGTATCTGGCGACGCACCAGGAAGAGCAGCGGTATCTGCGGGAAAACCCGGACCAGATCCGGGTCGCCATCGAGGAATTCCTGCGCATCTTTGCGGCGGTGACCACCTATCGGGTTTGTATCAAGGAACGCACCATAAAGGGCGTCACTATCAAGCCCGGCGACAAGGTCGCCATGTGTACGACCCTGGCCGGCCGTGATGCGACAGTCTATGACGACCCCCATGAGGTTCGTCTGGATCGCAACCCCACCCACATGACCTTTGCCACAGGCCCCCACCACTGCCTGGGTGTGCATCTGGCCCGCCGTGAGCTGCGCGTCGCTTTGGAGGAGGTTTTCAAGGCGATTCCACAATTTCGTCTCGACACCGACAAACCGATCAAGTCCCAGGCCGGCGTGATTATCCAGCCCCAGTCGCTGCCCTTGCGCTGGGATTGAACCCGGGCGGTTGCCACCGCCTGGTGTCTTTCTTGGGCCGCGCTGGCTGCGCGGCCTTTTTTTATGCCCGAGAGCGTCGATTAGTTGATCGGGATCAGTGTTCCCTTGCCTGTACTGCCCTACCTTCGACGCCTGTAACACCGGTTAACCGCGACAATCATGATAATGAAAACCGTTGGCGCAAGGGTTCAGACCGCAATTGCGGTAAAGGTGCGGTTTGGTTTTTGAGACCGGAACATGCGCTCAACGGATCAACCCAACTGGAGCAGCCCATGAGCCTTTATCAACCGCCGCCGATTCCCAGTCATGTTCCCGAAGCACTGATCGAAGCTGACTTCCCGCTGGTCGGCGACAATATCACCGAGGAAAATCCTTTTGATCGCATCATTCCCGAAGCCTGCAAGGGCCCGGACGTCGCGTTTGTGCCCAATATGGTGCCGGGTGGGGGGCATTGCTGGCTGCTGCGCCGTCACGACGACATGCGGGAGATTTACAACGATACGGAACACTTTTCCAACAAGGGTTTTTCCGGTCTTGCCCAGCTGATCGGCGAGACCTGGTCACAGGTACCCTCCGAGCAGGATGCCCCCGAGCACACCTTTTACCGACAATTGCTGAATCCGGTGTTTGCGCCGGGGTCGATGCAGAAAATGGAAGGCCTTGTACGCAAAGCGGCGCAGGACTGTCTGGCAACGCTCAAGGGCAAAACCGAGAGCGATTTTATCCAGGACTTTACCTTCCCGTTTCCCGTCGGTGTGGTGCTCGATCTGATGGGACTGCCCCGGGAGCGGATGGCGGAATTCCAGCAATGGGAAAACATGATCCTGCAGAACGACGGTGATGTTGACGTTATGAAGCAGGGTGTGCGCAGTGTGGTCGATTATCTGCGCGACGTGATTGCCGAGCGCAAGGGAAACCTGGGGGATGACCTTATCAGCTTCGCCATCAAGGCCGAAGTCAACGGGCGCAAGATGAATGATGAAGAGCTGCTCGGTTACGCGTTCAATTTTTACATCGGCGGCCTGGATACGGTTACCGCCAATTCCAGCAACTTCCTCCGCCACCTGGCGACCAATCCGGAGCACCAGCGTTTCCTCAGGGAAAATCCCGATCAGATCCGCTCCGCCGTGGAGGAGCTATTGCGGGTCTTTGCCGCCGTCACCACCTACCGGGTGTGCATCAAGGAGCGGACTATAAAGGGTGTCACCATCAAACCCGGCGACAAGGTGGCCATGTGCACCACCCTGGCGGGTCGGGACGAACAGGAATACGATCAGCCCCACGAGGTGCGGCTGGATCGCAACCCCAGTCATGTCACCTTTGCCACCGGTCCGCACCACTGCCTGGGTGTGCACCTGGCGCGCCGGGAACTGCGCATCGCCCTGGAAGAGATTTTCAAGGCCATCCCGGAGTTCCGCCTCGACACCAGTAAGCCGATCAAGTCCCAGGCCGGCGTGATTATCCAGCCCCGGACCCTGCCTTTGCGGTGGGACTGAACAGGGAAGTGCTCGGGTATCAAGGGCCGTCCATCGACGGCCTTTATACATTATCGGCGAGTGGTCTAACCCATTTCCTGCTGACGTAACATCAGGGCCAGGGCAAAACTGACCAGCCGTGTCTGCATGTTGTCGGCTCGTCCCGGGAGTAATACGGGAACCCGTGCGCCGAGCACAATACCGGCGCCGCCGGCACCACCGAGGAAGTTCATTTGTTTTGCGAGCATGTTGCCGGTTTCCATGTCGGGCACCAGCAGAATATCCGCCTGACCGGCCACCTCCGAGGCGATGTTTTTTACCGTCGCGGCATCCATTGAAATGGCGTTGTCGAAGGTCAGTGGACCATCCAGCAGGCCGTTGATAATCTGCCCGCGGTCGGCCATCTTGCACAGGGCAGCTGCATCGAGGGTGGACTTGATGTGTGGCTCCACGGTCTCGAGCGCGGAGAGGATCGCCACCCGCGGGGTTTCGATACCAAGCGTGATGGCAAAATCAATGGCGTTCTGGACGATATCCCGTTTCTGGTCGAGGGTGGGACGGATATTCACCGCCGTATCCGTGATCAGCAACGGCCCCTCGTGCCCCGGCACATCGAATACCACAGCGTTGCCCATCCGTCGACCGGTTTGCAGACCGGTGTTCTTGCGCACGACGGGAGACATCAGATCGGAGATGGTAATCGTGCCCCGCACGATGGCATCCACCTCCGTATTCATGGCCAGGTCCACGGCACGATTGGCGGCGGCCATATGGTGGTTGACGTTGGCGATATCAAAATTCGCGAGGTCGATCTCGGCCTCCTCGGCGATGGCGAGGATCTTGTCTTTTGGCCCGATCAGGATCGGTTGAATCAGGTCCTGCCGCACGGCTTCTACCACCGCGGCGAGACTGAGCTTGTCCACCGGGTTGACCACCGCTGTAATCAGCGGCCCATGGGTCCGGGCCAGATTGCCCGCCCGGACCATAAACTGATCGAAAAAATGGTGTTCTCGCACCTGAATATCGGGGATCGCCCAGCGCGGGCGGGAAATTTTTCTGGTCGGCGCCAATACCTCGGCGACGCCGCGGATGGCAGTGTCCGTGTGATCCTTGACCACCTCGCAGTCAAGCACCAGGCGTTTTTGCTCGTCGATTTTTTCCCGCACGGTGACTTTTACGGTAACGTGATCACCCACGCCGATCGGGCGCATGAACTTCAAAGACTGACTGATGTAAATGGTTCCGGGCCCCGGCAGCTCAGTTCCCAGTACGGTGGAGATCAGAGAGCCCCCCCACATGCCATGGGCGATTACCTCCTGAAACCGACTGTCCCGGGCGTACTCTTCGTCCACGTGGGCAGGATTGACGTCCCCGGACATAATGGCAAAGAGCTTGATATCCCGGTAGGTGAGCTCTTTTTCCAGCGTGGCGCTGTCGCCCACCTTGATCTCGTCAAATGTGCGGTTCTCGATAATGTCAGTCATTGGTGTCGGTCCTTGCAGTACGAAGACGAGGTGGGTGAGTCAGGCTGTCAATCTTGCCGGTGCGCGGCGTTGGCGTCAAAGCGTGGCCGGTCAATATACCGGATTATGTCTGTTGTGTTTGCGGTCATTGTAAGGCCAAACTATGACGGCATTATTGATGCATCGATGTGCCGGTAGGGTGGTTTCTGATCTAATCCGATTGCCGGTAGAAGGCATCAAAAATTGGGAGAAGGGAATGATGAAAAAGCTTGGATGGTTGGCCGTTGCTGCATTGGTACTGATCTTGGTGGCCTTTTTTTCAGTCAGAAACGGGCTTTTTCAAAATGACGTTGAGGGCATAGTGCAAGGAAATGGCCGCATCGAGGCGGTGGAAATCGATGTTGCCGCCAAATTTCCCGGCCGGGTCAGCGATATTCTGGTGCACGAAGGTGACTTCGTCACCGCAGGTCAGGTGGTAGCTGTGATGGATGCCGCTGTCCTCGAAGCACAACTTCGCCAGGCTCTCGCCCAGCAAGGCCAGGCGGAAAGCGCCGTTGCCATAGCCCGCAGCCAGCTTACCCTGCGGCAGGCGGAGCGGGCGGCGGCGGCGGCACTGGTGGCCCAGCGCCAGGCAGAGTTGACCTTGGCCGGCAAGCGCTACAAGCGGTCCTCTGCATTGGCCGGACGCGGTGCGGTGTCGGCCCAGGAAGCCGATGAGGACCTGGCGGCGATGGAGAGCGCCCAGGCATCCGTCAACGCCGCACAGGCACAGCTGGCCGCCGCCACAGCGGCGATTGCAGCGGCACAGGCACAGTTGTCCGGAGCCGAATCCGAGGTTAGCGCCGCCCAGGCGGCAGTCGAAAAGCTGCGGGCGGATATCGCCGATACCGAACTCAAGGCGGCGCGTGCAGGCCGGGTTCAGTATCTGGTGGCGCAACCCGGCGAGGTGGTTAGTGCCGGTGGCCGGGTCCTCAACCTGCTTGATCTGAGCGATGTATACATGACCTTTTTCTGCCCACCAAAAGCGCAGGCCGTTTGGCAATGGGCACTGAAGTCCGACTGGTTTTGGATGCTGCGCCACAGTATGTGATACCCGCCAGAGTGTCCTATGTTTCCGATGTCGCCCAGTTCACGCCCAAGACCGTAGAGACCGCCAGGGAGCGGGAAAAGCTTATGTTTCGGGTTCGCGCCCAGATCGACCCGACGCTGTTGAAAAAGCATATTCTGCGCGTGAAAACCGGCCTGCCCGGGGTTGCCTATGTGCTCTCCGACCCCTCTGCAGGCTGGCCTGAGAAGCTCGCTATTCGGCTGCCCGAGTAGATCTCGCCATGGCCAGCCAACCCGTTGCCCGCCTCGAAGGGCTGTCGCTGCATTACCGGGATACCGTAGCCCTGTCCGACATCAGCCTGTCGATTCCTTCGGGGTTGATGGCGGGGCTGATCGGTCCGGATGGTGTCGGTAAATCCAGCCTTTTGTCGCTGATCGCGGGTGCCCGCGCGATTCAGGACGGCGAGGTTTACGTGCTCGGTGGCAGTATGGCGAGCCGGCGGCACAGGCAGTCCGTCTGTCCCCGCATCGCCTATATGCCCCAGGGGTTGGGAAAGAACCTTTACAGTACCCTGTCGGTATTCGAAAACATCGACTTTTTTGGTCGCCTGTTTGGCCACGGCGCGGTTGAACGCCGGCGGCGGATCGGACATCTGCTGGCCGCCACAGGTCTCGCCCCCTTCGCCGATCGCCCCGCCGGCAAGCTGTCCGGCGGCATGAAACAGAAGCTCGGTCTTTGCTGCGCGCTTATTCACGATCCGGATCTGCTGGTGCTCGATGAGCCAACGACGGGGGTTGATCCACTGTCGCGCCGTCAATTCTGGACATTGATCGATTCTATCCGGGCACAGCGGCCGGGGATGAGTGTTCTGGTTGCCACGGCTTACATGGAGGAGGCGGCAGGCTTTGACTGGCTGGCGGCGATGAACCAGGGTCAGGTGCTGGCGGAGGGCAGCCCCGCCCAGTTGCTTGCCGAAACCGGTACAGACAGTCTGGAGCAGGCTTTCATCGCGCTGTTGCCGTGCGAACACCGGGAGCGTTACCGCCCGGTGGAAATCCCGCCCAGAACCCCGAGTGAAAACAGCACTGTAGCGATTGAGGCTGACGGGCTGACGATGCGCTTTGGTGATTTTACCGCCGTCGACAGGGTCAGCTTTCGCATTGAACAGGGTGAGATATTTGGCTTTCTCGGTTCCAATGGCTGCGGCAAAACCACCACCATGAAAATGCTCACCGGACTGTTGCCCGGTAGCGAGGGTAGTGCACGCCTGTTTGGCCGGGAAGTGAATCCCCGCGATCTGGATGTTCGGCGCCGGGTCGGTTACATGACCCAGGGGTTTTCCCTTTACAACGAACTCTCCGTGCGGCAGAACCTCGATCTCCATGCCCGGTTGTTCGGTCTCGACAAGGCGCTGATCCCCGACCGGGTTCAGGCGATGATCGACCGCTTTGAGTTGCTGTCCGTGGCCGATAGTCTGCCGGACGCCTTGCCGCTGGGGTTGCGCCAGCGCCTGCAGCTGGCAGTGGCGCTGATCCACGGTCCGGAAATTCTTATTCTTGATGAGCCCACCTCCGGAGTCGATCCGGTAGCCCGCGATGCCTTCTGGCAGGTACTGGTGGATCTGGCCCGTAAGGATGGCGTGACCATCTTTATCTCGACTCACTTCATGAATGAGGCGGCGCGTTGCGACCGGATTTCACTGATGCATGCCGGTCGGGTCCTGGTCACCGGCAGTCCGGCAGAGCTGACTGCAGAGGCTGGTACCGAAAGTCTCGAAGCGGCATTTATTCACTACCTGGAGCGTGCCGTTAGCGATCAGCAGGGTCAGTTGGTGCCACCCAAGCCAGTGTCACCTCCAGTCTCTGCATCGGACGCCGAGCCGGGAATCAGTGTTCGGAATGACAAGCCCTTTAGTTTGCGGCGGGTGTTTAGCTGTATGTTGAGGGAGTCTCTGGAATTGCGCCGAGACCCCATACGTTTGACCATGGCGCTGCTGGGCACGGTAATTTTGATGTTTGTCGTCGGCTATGGCATCAGCATGGATGTCGATGATCTCCGCTTTGCGGTGCTGGATCGGGACCAGACCACCACCAGCCGGGACTACATCCTCAATCTGTCCGGCTCCCGCTATTTTCTCGAGCAGCCGGCGCTTTCCGGTTACGAGGAGATGGACAAACGCATGCGATCCGGGGATATCAGTCTCGCCATTGAAATCCCCCCCGGGGTTTGCACGACATCTGGCCAGGGGGGAACCGGTCGAAGTCGGCGCCTGGATTGATGGCGCCATGCCGACCCGGGCTGAAAATATCCGCGGTTATGTGGAAGGCATCCATTACCATTGGCTTGCCGAAAAATCCCGGCAGGTTCTGGGCGTCGATGCCCTGGCTGGGGCTGCGTCGGTGGAGACACGGTTCCGCTATAACCCGGATGTCGAGAGCCTGCCTGCCATGGTGCCGGCGGTGATCCCCATGCTGTTGATGCTGATCCCGGCAATTCTTACTGCACTCTCTGTTGTGCGGGAAAAGGAGCTGGGTTCGATCATTAATCTCTATGTCACCCCTGTGCGGCGTCTGGAGTTTCTGCTCGGCAAACAAATTGCTTATGTAAGCCTGGCGATGGCCAGTTTTGCATTGCTGTTGATCGCGGCGGTATGGGTTTTTCAGGTACCGTTGAAAGGAAGTCTGGCCGCTTTGAGCCTTGGAGCGCTGCTCTATGTGGGTTGCGCCACCGCCTTCGGCCTGGTGGTTTCCACCTTTACCCGCAGCCAGACCGCAGCGCTGTTTGGCACGGCTGTGCTTACCATCATTCCCGCTGTGCAGTTTTCGGGGATGATCGACCCGGTGTCCTCCCTCGAAGGTTCCGCCGCCTGGATTGGTCGAATCTATCCGACAACACATTTCCTGACCATTGCCCGTGGTACTTTTTCGAAGGGGCTCGGGTTTGGGGATTTGCGCATGGCCTTTGTCGCCCTGGGCATTGCCCTGCCGCTACTGGTTACCCTCGGTGCGCTGTTATTGAGAAAACAGGAACGCTGACGATGATGCTGGCAAATATTATCCAGCTGGGATTCAAGGAGTTACGCAGCCTGGCCCGGGATCCTGTGATGATGGTATTGATCGTCTATGCCTTCAGCGTGTCCGTTTATACCGCTGCCACTGCTATGCCCGAGGCGCTCAACAACGCCCCCATTGCCATTGTCGATGAGGATAACTCCCAGCTTTCCCGACGCATCACAGATGCCTTCTATCCACCCCATTTCACGACACCGTCGATGATCGACGGTGAACAGATGGATGCCCGTATGGATGCCGGTGTTGACACCTTTGCCCTGGTAATTCCACCTAATTTCCAGCGCGACCTGCTCGCGGGTCGACGTCCGGAACTTCAGCTCAACGTCGATGCTACCCGCATGACTCAGGCTTTTACCGGCAACGGCTATATCCAGTCCATTGTCGGTAGTGAAATTGCCGCCTTTGCCGCTGGTCACCGTGCTAATACGGCCTTGCCCGTGGACCTCACTTTGCGGTCCAGGTTCAACCCGGAGCTCAACAAGGCGTGGTTTGGCTCCGTTATGCAGGTCATCGACAACATCACCATGCTGTCCATCATCCTTACCGGCGCTGCCCTGATTCGCGAGCGCGAGCACGGTACCATCGAGCACCTGCTGGTGATGCCGGTAACGCCGTTCGAGATTATGACTGCAAAGATATGGGCGATGGCGGCGGTGGTGTTGATGGCGGCTACCCTGTCGCTGGTGGGGGTGGTTGAAGGAATTATGGCCGTGCCCATTGCAGGTTCCCTGGGACTGTTCCTGGCAGGGGCCAGTCTGCACTTGTTCGCCACCACTTCCATGGGCATATTTTTGGGAACGCTGGCCCGCTCAATGCCACAGTTTGGCCTGTTATTGATGCTGGTCCTGCTGCCATTGCAAGTGTTGTCCGGAGGTATGACGCCCCGGGAGAGTATGCCTGATGCGGTTCGCTGGTTGATGATGGCGGCGCCCAATACCCACTTCGTGATGCTCGCCCAGGGCATTCTTTATCGGGGCGCAGGGTTTGCCGTGGTGTGGCCGCAGTTTCTGGCCCTGATCGTGATCGGTGGCACATTGTTTGCCCTTTCTCTAAAGCGTTTTCGTAAAACACTCAGTACTATTTCCTAGAAAATTGACTTGATGCGCGAGGGTTGGACAGCGATGGAACGAGGCAAACTGAAGTATGTTTTGTCGGTTTGCGCGTTTGGTGCTGTGTTAATCGGGCCTGGTGCTATAGCCAGCTCAAGCGATGCTACGTTGAGCCTCGTATACGAAAACGACACTTTTTATAACCGCGACAGTCACTACACCAATGGTATACGGGTAAGTTATATTCCCGGGCGCCGCGAAACGCCGGGTTGGGCCATAGGCCTCGCCCGGGCCGTGCCCGGATTCCCGGAACAAGGGGAGGTCCTGTACGGTTATTCGTTCGGCCAGAACATGTATACAGCTTCGGATATAACGGTAGAAAACCCGCCGAGAGGCGATCGTCCCTATGCCGGATGGCTTTACGGAACCCTGGGGCTTGCCGTGGAGACCGGTCAGCAGCTGGACCTGGTATCGTTTACACTCGGAGTTGTGGGGCCTGCATCGCTTGCGGAGCAGACCCAAAAAACTGTCCATAAACTGGTCAACTCCGACGATCCCAAAGGCTGGGATAGCCAGCTGCATAACGAGCCCGGGTTGATAGTAGCCTGGCAACGAAGCTGGCGGGCTCTCGTGGATACTAGTCTGGTGGGCAACCAGTTCGACTTTACCCCTCATATTGGGGCGTCGTTGGGCAATGTCTATACCTATGCCAATACCGGACTCATGTTTCGCTACGGCGACCGTTTGCCCTTCGATTACGGGCCACCTCGCATTGCCCCCGGCATCGTCGGCACTAGCCGGTTCGTTCCAAGACAAGGTCTCAGTTGGTATCTCTTTGCCGGTGCCGAGTTGCGATTGATGGCGCATAATATTTTTCTTGATGGCAACACGTTCCGCGATAGCCGAAGTGTCGCCAAACGTTATTTGGTGGCCGATGTTCAGATTGGTGCGGTGGCCACCTGGAACCGCTGGCGGGTAAGCTATACGCATGTGCTGCGCGGTAAAGAATTTGACACCCAGGGGGATGCCGATAATTTTGGCTCATTGAGTGTGTCACTGCAGTTTTGATGACTTCGGTTACAGTGGACATCGGTAAAAGCATTGCCTAATAATTGAACTGCTCGTATCAAATGCTGGTTCAGTTATAACAAAAACGTGTTTAGGGTGTTGAGAGGTCGATGCCAATGGATGGGATGGACATGGGGAATACCGCGATAAAAGCCGTTTTTCCGTTGCTTCTTGTCGTTACCTTGATACTGGCAGGCTGTGGCAGTTCACCCTCCCGTGAGTCCTCGCTCGGATCAAGCAACCCCGTTCAGGCTGCCTTGCGCGATATTTACAGCGAGTGGCGCGGCGTACCCTACCGCAACGGCGGTATGAGCAAAAAAGGTATCGATTGCTCGGGGTTGGTTTATCTCGCCTACCGCGACCTTTTCCGGGTGAGCCTGCCGCGGTCCACCTGGGATCAGGCCCGGGTTGGGAACCGGGTAAAGTCCACCGAGCGGCGCAGTGGCGACCTGGTGTTTTTCAAGATCAGTGTCTGGGGCAATCACGTTGGTATCTACCTCGGCAACAACCAGTTCCTGCACGCATCCGCCTCCCAGGGGGTGATGATCTCCAGGCTGGATAACCCCTACTGGCAAAAGCACTACTGGAAAACCGTGCGGCCGGAGCCGGATTACCTGGTGCTGCGCTAGTTAGGCAGACTGAGTAGGGCGTTTAATGACATTACTCGGCGAGCTACAGCTCAAGGCCCGCTACAACCGCTGGATGAATGAGCGGCTCTACGCAGTCTGCGCCGAACTCAGTGACGGCCAGCGCAAGGAATTTCGCGGTGCATTTTTTGGCTCCATCCACGGCACCTTTAACCACCTGTTATTGGCGGATCGCGTCTGGCTGGGCCGACTGACGGGCAAGCCATTTGCGGCCGCCAGTCTCGATCAGGAACTGTACAGCGACTATGTCGAATTACGCGAGCAGCGGAACATTACCGATCAGGACCTTCAGGCCTATGTCGCGTCACTCGAGGAGCCCGCCCTGAAGCAGGAGTTTCAGTACCGCAATATGGCGGGAACGGCGAAAAGCCTGCCATTGGCCATGGTACTGAGCCACATTTTCAACCACCAGACTCACCATCGCGGGCAGATCACGACGTTGCTGAGTCAGATGGGCATCGACCCCGGAGTGACTGATCTGATTGCCATGCCCCCTGGCAAGTGAGCGACGGCAGCCGGTATCCGCAATCCGACTTGACCTCCGGGAGCCGTGGGAGGACAGTGGCAGCTTCGCCGTCGTGATATTTGTAGCAACAATATAAGCATAACGATCCAAATAAGTATAACGATCCAAACGCTAACAAACCGGAGGCTAGTCATGTCCCTGTCTTCCACCGCCCTGGAGCCGGTCCCCGAGCATGTGCCGCCAGAGCTGGTCCGCCCCTTTCCCTATATCCTCGGTGAGACCACCACGGAAAATCCCTACTCCTTTGTCGCCGATATTCACAAGGGCCCACCGCTGTTCTGGGCCGAGCGGGTGGTCAATGGTATCAGCGGCGCCTGGGTTCCCCGCCGGGACGAGGATTTGCGCAACATCTTCATGAGCGTCGAGCACTTCAGCAATCGCGGTCTCGCGCCCTTTGCCGAACTGCTGGGCGAAACCTGGGAGCTGGTGCCCGCCATGTACGACCCGCCGCGGCAAACCGATTACCGGCGCCTGCTCAACCCGCTCTTCACGCCCACGAAAATGGCCGAACTCGACGGCAAGGTACGGCACTACGCGCGGGAACTGGTGGCGGGTCTGAAGGATCGCGGCGAATGTCTTTTCATGAAGGATTTCGCATTCGAGTTTCCCATCAAGGTCTTTCTTGAGTTGATGGGCCTGCCACAGGACAAGGTGGCGACTTTTCTTGAATGGGAGCACGGCCTGCTTCACGAGGCGGATCTGGAAAAAATCAAGCAGGCCACCCGGGAGGTAAACGCCTATCTGCGGGAGCAGTGTGACGAGCGGCGCAATAATCCACGGGACGACCTGCTCACTTTTGGTGTCAGGGACGCGCAAATCAATGGCGAACCTTTTTCCGCGGACGAGCTCACCGGCTTTTGCTTCAACCTTTTTATTGGCGGGCTGGATACCGTGTCCACTAATATGGGCCTGCAGTTCCGGCACCTGGCGGAAAATCCCGACCACCAGCAATACCTGCGGCAAAACCCGGACAAGATCGGCCAGGGGATCGAGGAACTCCTGCGCGCCTACTCCCCGATTCTCAATCGTCGCCTGTGCATCAAGGACACCATCTTGCACGGCGTAACCATCAAAAAAGGCGACATGCTGATGGTGCCTACCTTCCTCGCCAACCGGGATCCCGAAGCCTACGATAATCCGGAGCAGATAAGGTTTGATCGCAAGCCCAGGCACCTGACCTTCGCCACCGGTCCCCATTTGTGCCTCGGTATTCATTTGGCGCGCCGGGAACTGCGCATCGCCATGGAGGAATTTTTAAATCAGGTGCCACCGTTCAGAATTGCGCCTGGCGCCGTGATTGAATCCTATCTGCAAGGGGTGATTTCGCCGGTGGAGTTGCCGCTGGTCTGGTAGGAAAACCCGGACAGGTATCGCCCTGCTACCAGATTCGACTTCGCCGGACGGAAGCACAGGAAGAATAGAGGGAAGTCAGGATATGCAGTGTTTTGACACCTAATATGGCCGACCTGGTAAAATATTTGGTTACTATGGTATAAGGGTATGACAAGTAGTTTCTTGTATATGGGCGTGATTAAGTGCCAAATAAAGTGTTCGTTAAAAACGTGCTTTACTTTATTGGTGGCTACATAATAATGCGATGAAAATAACTGGCGAAGAAGGAAAAATATTCTGCCACCGTAACCTGTGTCTCGTCTGCATCGTTTAATAATCATAAATTGTGGGGATCAACAATAATGAAAATGTTAAATAATACGTGTTTTTGTATTGGTGCTTTGGCCAGTGCAGTAGGGCTTTCAGTCAATAGTTATGCCAATGAGTCCGCTTCTTATTCTGTTCTCGAAGAGATAGTGGTCAGTGCAAGGAGAACCGAGGAAAATATGCAGTCCGTTCCGGTCTCTGCCAATGTTTTTGATAATAAAACCCTTCGCGAAAACTCGATTACATCTACTTTGGACCTTCAGTACAGTATTCCCGGGGTCAACCTTGCCGGCACCTCACCCCAAAATGTGGTTTATATGATTCGAGGCCAGTCAAAGGCGCTGGCCGGTTTTAGCTCTCCCGCTGTGGTCAGCTATTTTGCTGAAGTTCCTGAGCCCGTTTTTGGTAGCTCCGTTCCACAGTTCGATATGGAGAATATACAAGTATTAAAGGGTCCCCAGGGCACGATGTTTGGTCGCAATACCACAGGCGGTGCGATTCTTTATTCGCCGGTGGCACCGTCCCATGAGTTGGGTGGATTTTTCGGTGGTACTTTAGGAGACGAGAACCACCGAAGAGTTCAAGGTGCCGTCAATATTCCCCTCATTCAGGATAAGGTCGCATTACGGGTTGCCGGCGACCTGAATCGCAGGGATGGCTACACTAAAAATATCGGTGTGGGAGGCGATCTTGATGGCGTGGACACAGAATCGTATCGAATCTCATTGCTGATTGAGCCCACGGACTACATTAGGAATACGTTCATTTATGACCATTTCAAGAGTGATAACGATGGTCATGGCATAGTACTTGAAGACGTGTTTTCCAATCCCAGCTTGCTGGATTCCTTCGGCATCCGGGATGCGGCCCTGGAAGAATTAGCGCTTCAAAAGGAAAGAGGCCCCTTTGTTAACGACCCCTCGTTTGCCCAGTTTGAAAAAAATGAACGCACGTCGATAACCAATCGAACAGAAATAGATTTTGGTTCTATCCGGGTCATCAATATTTTTGGCTATCGCCAGACCGATTTGAGCTATGCCGTCAATACCGATGCACTGCCAACGTTGAATGCGTTCGGCTTTTTGCCGGTAAACTTTATTAAAGCGAGTTTGGCTGTTCAGGTTGAACAATACAGCAATGAGCTGCAAGTCAGGGGTGAGGCGTTTGAAGAGAAGCTGGATTGGATGCTGGGTGGTTTCTGGTTGAAAAGCGAGCCTGATGGCGGCCAGGGTAATGCGGTTGCCTTCGCCCCGGAGTTTATCGGCGCTAGTGGTGCCTCCTATGGTTTCAATACCGAGAGATCTCAAGCGGTATTTGCCAACTTTCGCTATGACCTAAGCGACCTTGTCGTCGAGGGTTTAGGTCTGGAAATGGGTGTCCGATACACGGAAGACGAGATTGAAGTGTGTACCGGAACTGGCGCGACACCCTACATTGCAGGGGTTCAGGGTGCTCCCGATGAAGCATCGCTGAGTGACTGCGAGTCTGGCAACGCGGATAAAATTCTGGCCACCAGTGTGAATAAAACAAAATCCAACGCGACCACCTGGTCGGTTGGCCTTAACTGGCAGATAAATGATGATGTTTTTGCATATCTGGTAAATCGGCACGGTTATCGTGCTGGTGGCATCAATGCGCCTACCTTGTCCGGACGCTTGACGCCGTACCAGAGTTTTGAGCCGGAAACCGTAACCGATTATGAAGTGGGTTTGCGGGCAGACTGGACGGTCGGTGATATGGTGCTTCGCACAAATGTGTCTGCCTATATCGGCGAGTATGAAGATGTTCAGGTTAACCAGGGAGGCGTGCAAACCGCCGGGACCTGTGACGAAGACGTTCCGGGCGGCACAGATCCGGGTAAATCGCCAGACGGCGATTGTGACCCCAGCAATGATCCGGCGGGAGGCAGTTTGTTGCTCAACCTGGGGGAGACTGAAGTTTCCGGCGTTGATCTGGAAATCATTCTGATTCCAATCGAAGGTCTCACCATAAATCTGGGTGGAAGTTATATTGATACCGAGACCAAGAGCATATCCAAGCCTGCGGGTCTCGAGCCCTACATTACCTCTAATGAAGTGGCTTTTAACTTTACCGCTCAAAAAAGCCTTACCGCCGGTATTCGCTATGCGAAACCGTTGGCTTCTATTGCCGATGAAATGGTGGTGAATCTGGATTATTACTGGACAGATAAAGCGGTCAGAGCCGAACTTTTCATACCGTCATATGACATTACCAATTTTCGTCTGGATCTCAATGGTGTCGCCAATAGCAGCGTAGATCTTGGATTTTTTGTCCGTAACCTTTTTGATCAGGAGAATGCAGTAACGGCGGTTGCTGGTAATACGTCTATTGGGATACTCGCTACTAATTACAGCGATCCGAGACTGTGGGGTTTTGATGCGAGGTATAATTTTTGATTTTCGATCAAAATAGATTGTATTTTGCGCAATATTTCGTATCTTTAGCGAGTTATTCAATTGACTCTTGGGTTCATGGATGAATCCATTAGGCTAATTTTTAAGGGTTTTTTGCCCTATCTTTTCACTTTTGCGCTCTCGCAGTAGCGTCAAAGATTCGGAAGACAATTTACGGGTATCATGGGTCGGGCTTGTTACAGACGATCTCGATAAATACTGATCATGTTCGTATTGTTATGTTAAGGCGCTTGGCAGGAATTTTTCTTGACGTGTCTATGGGGACCTACCAAGCGCTTTTTTAAAAGCCTTTCTATAAAGTATTAATTGCTAAAAAGTATACTTCATTGATGTAGCGATTCGTTTTTCCTGGCGAGGATAGGTATAACATAGTTTCCCTGATAAGTTCTGTGCTTGTCCGTTATTGCATCTGTGATCCCCAAATCCCAGAAGATGACACTTGCAGCCATTTTTTCTCCTTCGACTTCACTTCTGACCGAACCATTAGCCTCTCGACCATCTTGTGTAGCGCAGTTGTAGACTAAAGCGTCATCTGATCGACGGATCATAACGCCTTGCGTCGGTATTTCTGATGTCCATACACCACGCTTGTTTTTAAAAGTACATTCACCCGATGAGCCATCGGAGAAGCTGAATGCCAATGGAATATTGGGATCATTAACAATAGTCGCGCATCCGGACAGAAGGAGTCCCGTGCTTAACGCAATCAAGTTGAGCGGTTTTTTATAGCTGGATTTCATGTTATTTCCTTAGGAGTGAGGTACGGCGTTCGATAGGTGGAAACCAATCGTCGCGGTGGGTTTTTTTAAATGTGAGTAAGCTTATCGAGCACACTTTTTACTGAGTCTTCCTGTGCACCATCTTTCTTTCTGGACAAATTCTTATCGGTTGGACACAGGAAACACGGCCGCTTCAACGGGATGATGGAGGCCGCCTCCGGGGTCTGTTTTGGAAGAGTGTCTGGTCCAGACATAGGGGTATCCCTTTGTGTTTGTTCATCCTTGTTGTGGAAATGCTATGGGTCGGTGCTGGTCCGCATGGACTCAAATCACTACCTAAATTAAACGTCAACGACGATTGTGTGAAAAGTGGATTCCGTCGTTAAGTGGATTTATCTTTATGACCACTAATTATCCTTCTACATGGACTTCCACAGTGGCGTGGACAATTTCCTCATGGGCGGCCAGCCGTTTGTGCACTTCATGGGGAGTGAGGTTGTCGTCATTGGTGACCACGGCGATGGCGCAGCTGAAATGCTCCCGGCCCACCCGCCAGACGTGCAGGTCGGTGATGCGGGTGCAGTTCTCCGGGGTGTCCCGTTCCACGACCTCGCGAATTTCGTCCACCACGGGATGATCCATTTCCCTGTCGAGGAGTATGGTGCCGGTGTCGCGAATCAGGTTTTTTGCCCAAACGGCAATCAGTATGGCGCCGGCGATGCCCATGGCGGGGTCGAGCCACCACCAGCCGTAGAACAAGCCGCCGGCAAGGGCGACGATGGCGAGCACCGAGGTGGCGGCATCGGCGAGGACGTGAACATAGGCGGATTTCAGGTTGAGGTCTTCGTGGTGCTTACCTGCTCCGGCCTCGTGGTCGTGGTGGTGCCCGTGGCTATGTCCGTGGTGGTGGGCCTGGCCGAGAATCAGGGCGCAAACCACATTGACCGCCAGGCCCAGGGCTGCCACCACCATGGCCTGTTTGTAATGGATCGGTTCCGGCGAAAAGAACCGCTCAACGGAGGCGAACACCATCAATAGCGCCACTACCATCAGGAAGACCGCACTGGCGAAACCGCCGAGGATTTCCATTTTCCAGGTGCCGAAGGCGAATCGGGGATCGTCGGCATAGCGGCGGGCGGCGGAATAGGCAAAGGCGCTCAGGCCAATGGCGACGGCGTGGGAGCTCATATGCCAGCCGTCCGCGAGCAGGGCCATGGAGTTAAACCACCAGCCGGCGGCGATTTCCACCACCATGGCGACCAGGGTAATGACCATGACCAGTCGCGTGCCGCGCTCGCCGGCGGCATTGCCGGGGTCGAAGTCGTGGTTGTGCAGGTAAGGAGGAAGGTTGTCCGGAGTCATTTGGAATCCTTTAAGTCGCGGCGGCTCAAAAGCCGAGTCGTTCGCCGGCACCCAACAGGGTGGCGGCACCGAGGATAGCAAAGATGACTGCGGCGATGGTGTGCACCAGTCGCACCGGCATCCGCGTGGCGATCCGATTGCCCAGGAACACCGCAGGCACGTTGGCAATCAGCATTCCCAGGGTGGTGCCCATGACAACGGCAGTGACTGCCTGGTACTGGGCCGCCAGCGCGACGGTGGCGACCTGGGTCTTGTCCGCCATTTCAGCGATAAAAAACGCGACCACGGTTGCGGTGAAGACGCCAAATTCTCCGATGGGGGCGTCGTCTTCGTCCAGTTTGTCGGGGACCAGCGTCCAGACTGCCATGGCGATAAAACCGAGACCCAGCACCCAGCGCTGCATTTCGGTGGAGAGCAGGGCGGCCAGCCATACGCCGACGATCCCGGCCAGGGCATGGTTGGCAAGGGTGGCGATAAGAATACCGATCACAATGGGCCAGGGGCGGCGGAATCTGGCGGCGAGGATAAAGGCAAGCAATTGGGTTTTGTCGCCGATTTCGGCGAGGGCGACAACGCCCGTTGAGATTAGAAACGCTTCCATCAGTCATTACCTGGCCGGAGTGGAGACGATTGACCAAAAGCCCCTCCGGCCAACGGAAGGCGATTGGTCAAAGGTCTTGCCAGGTTCACGACCGTGGGCGGTGTGAACTGCACGCGCCATGGCCTTCGGCCAAGTCTGTTGACGCGCGCCCCTCGGGGTGGAGGGCGGCTACTCCCCAATGACGTGTGGAATGATAACGACGGGTGGAGGAATTGTCGAGTTATGCTCCAACGATTGATGCCGGTGATTAACCGCCAGTCGTGGACTTGATAGCGGGATGGGACTATTCTCGGGCTTCACAGAAAACCCCCACGCTGCGGTTTCGTCCGGTCAAAACCACAATCAATCCGACGATTCAGGGCAGGGAATCATCCGGGTTTTCCCCGTTTAATACACTTCGAAAATAATCAGTAAAGGAGTATTTCATGGATCTTGGCATTTCCGGCAAGGTCGCTCTGGTGACCGGCGGCTCCCACGGCATTGGCCGCGCGATTTCAGAAGAACTGGGTGACAACGGTTGCCGGGTTCTGGTCATGGCCCGTGGCCAGGCGCAACTGGACGATACCGTCAAGGCGATACGCGACAAGGGGGGGGAGGCGGCATCGTTCTCCGGTGACCTGCTCGATTTCAGTAGTTACCCCAAAGCGGTAGAGGCGGCGAAAGCCGCCTTTGGATCGGCTCCCGATATTGCCATTTATTCCCCCGTCGCGCCGCCCCCGGGCTCGTTCGAGGATTTCAGCGACGAGGATTTCGATAAGTCCTATCACTCGGTGGTGAAGGGCTTCGCCAATTTTGTCCGCGCAGTATCGCCCGCCATGAAGGAAAAGCAATGGGGCCGGATCATTACCATCGGTTCCGGCTGCGGCAAGGTGCCGGCCCGCTACAGCTCCCTGCATTTCCACTACGCCATGGCCAATACCACCCGGCCCGCGGCGCTGGGCCTGAGCCGCACCGTGGCCGATGAGCTGGGTCCCTATGGCGTGACCGTCAATACGATTCCACCGGGCTTTATCGAGACCGGCGAGAATTACGAGGCGTTTTTTCAAAAATGCGCGGACGAGGTAGGTCAGGACTACGACACCTTCATGGCCAACGAGCTCAAACGCATTCCCATGAACCGCTTCGGCACGCCGGACGAAATTTCCGGCCTGTGCGCGTTTCTGTGTTCCCTGCAGGCGGGCTACATTACCGGCCAGTATATCGTCGTCGATGGCGGCCATATGGAAACCTATTGGTAAGCCGACCGCTGGCTTTTAACAGAATAACGAGGACGTATTATGGATTTAGGTATTGCAGGCAAGGTGGCGCTGGTCACCGGTGGCTCCCACGGCATTGGTCGCTGTATTTCCCTGGATTTGGCCCGCAACGGCTGCAAGGTCGTGGTGGTTGCCCGCCGCCAG
>PABE01000073.1 GCA_002702725.1 Porticoccaceae bacterium | reverse complement strand
CGCCATCCAAGCCCGGCGAAGTACTACTGCATACGCTGGGATATGCCCCAAGTTACCGGCCGATTTCTTGGGGCAAATTTGGGGCAATTTGATCGCCAAACCATGCCATTTCAGGCCATTTTGCGTATTTCAGCGTAGTACGGCGTAGTTTCAATAAGATGCTGATAAATAAGGGAAAATACCCTATTTTGAGCCATTTGGCATTCAATCAGCCCCCACTATGGGGGTATGGTCGGAGGATGTCTGTTTGTCAGTCACTGTCATCGTCTGTTGAGAATTCGATATATCAGGCGCCGGTCAATTTGTCCGATAGCGGACAGCGCCCGTCGCGAGACCGGTCATTGTCGTATATTGGCAACCCCTGTGAACAGTACTTATACCGCTTGAGCGGTTATCGGAGTAACCCGGCCCAGGGCCTAGACGGATTCCGTTTAGCAGGAGAATGGCCTTCGTCGACATTGGATGACGGCTGAGGCCTAATCGTTAGCCTGACTCTGACTGTAGCCGAAGCTCGTGATAATTCTCCGGCTCTCTGCGCTCTTAACAAAGCCTATTAACGCAATGGCAGCCGGATTGTCCCGGCCGCGTTTCAGAAGTACGGCATCCTGGCGGATGGGTGAGTAGAGCGTTGCCGGAATCACCCAGCCTGAACCCACCGGAAACGCGTCGTCCGTCCAAACCTGCGACAGGGCGACAAAACCCAGTTCGGCATTGCCACTTGCCACGAACTGGTAGGCTTGGGCAATGTTTTCGCCCTGCACCAGACGATCCGCGACGGTATCCGCAAGGCCGAGAGTCGTCAACACCTCCATGGCGGCCCTACCATAGGGTGCGAGTTGCGGATTGGCGATGGCAAGGTGCTGGTAATCATCGGTCTTCAAAACCTTGCCATCGGTATCAACTCGCCGAGCGTCGGCGGACCAAAGGGCAAGGGCACCCAGGGCGTAGGTAAACTGACTGTCCCCAATGGCGAGTTTGTCCCTGGCCAGTCGGGCAGGGGTTTCCTGATCGGCGGAGAAAAACACATCAAAGGGCGCGCCATGTGTTATTTGCGCATAAAGCTTCCCTGACGAACCAAAAACCAGGTCGATTTTGTGGCTGGTAGCCGCCTCAAATTCCGCGACTATGGCTTTCATGGGTGAAATAAAGTTGGCAGCGACAGCGACAGTGGCCTTGTCCGCCAATGAAACCAATGGTGTCGCCAGTAACGCGAAAATCAATAGCCAGGGTCTTGTGTGCATGCTCCGGTCCGTGTTGATGTACTTTGGGTTATTGGACGATAGAGTGCCGGGAGTTACAAGCTGGAGTACGCCAAAACGTCGTTATTGAAGCATGCATGCAATGGTATAACCTTGCGGTGGCAAGCCTGATTTGTCAGCTTCCATAGAGGGGTTACTGATTATGTATTTCGGCAACAAAATCCGATGCGTTACCGTCAGAGGTGATTAACCGTTTAAAAGTTTCCCTGGTCTTTAAGAAAATGTCCTGGACTGTTTCGGACTTTCCGGTAAAAACGGCGATACTGATGCAGGGACGAAGCCGGTATTCCTTTGTGGTGTTTTGATCTCGGGATAATGGCGCTAAAAAATACACGTCCGTTAAGCGATCCCGGGCCCGGTCGGCGACCATTTTGGCCTGTTTTCTTGCGATCAATGGCTCACCGTCGAGATGGTCAAGCAGTATTGCAAAGGTATCGTCCGGACAGGGAAAAACCCTGTCAACACTGCGAAAGGTCAATTTCAGGCGGCGTTCCATCTCTATAAACAGTTGGCTTTTCAGCCCGGTCTTATCGCTCTGACCTGAATGAAACGGTGGCGTGCCAATCATCAGAAGCGCGGCGCTATGGCTGGATAGTTCAGTTTTCTCTTGCAGATTGAGGATCTGTTCCTTTAGCTCAAGGCTATATGGTTCGCTATCGTCTGTTTCTGCCGACGGCTGTAATTTTCCAGTGTTGGGAATTCTGTTCAGGATGCAGCAGAAAATAATCTGATCGCCGATTGCTAGTTTGCTCAGTTCAACCCGTGCTTCAAAGGTATCATTATTGTCCCAGCGTCTGAACGACCAGATAAAGGCATTATCCGGTTGCTCGACAGCTTGCTTTAAGAGTTCGCTTGCCAGCTGGAACGACTTGCCACCGCAGGGTTGAGTTTCGGGCGCCAACTCAAGGGGCGTGGCTATTGGAAGTCGTGACTCTGCGCGAATCCCGAATGCGGCCCGTGCATTGGCATTAAACGCAATCGCCCCTTTACCATCGAACAATATAGTGGGCAATATGGGTTGATCATCGGCAACCGTTGGTTCTGGTGTGGCCAAATAAATTTTCCTCTGCCCATGGGGTTGTTCATTCACCCATGGGCCTCGATTGATCGCGTAGTCATCGTCAATAAAACCTCCAGGCTTGTCAAATACGTGCTCCATATACGCGCCATAGGGAGCTTGTATTGCCCGAAATCGGACCGCGGGGGCTCGGTTGAATGCCCAGCGGATGTAAAAAAGGCCGATCCTGGGATCGGCCTTTGGGTCAGGAGGTTGTCTCAGCCACCATCGGCACCAAAACGATAGCGGATTTGAAAGCCGTAGGTCCTCGGCTCGTTGTAAGTCTCTGAATAGAAGCCCAGTGCCTCGACGATATTATTGGAACCAATAATCCATTCGTCGTCGAGCAGATTCCGGGCGAAGATACCGGCATCGACCGGATAACCGAGTACGTTCGACCAGTCAACACGCAGGTTAACGTTGTCGTAGCCGCTTTGATAACCCTGCTTTTCCGGCAGGATAAAGATTGCCGAGTCGTCCAGCCACATGCCACTCTGCCGGTAGTATTCCCCGTAGAAGGTGATCCGGCCGAGCGCTTCGTCCATGGGCAGGGTCAGGCGTACCCCCAGAGTGCCCTGGTTTTTCGGCACGCCGACAAAGGGGCTGTCAATATAGGCTACCTCGTTACCATTCACATTGGTCAGGGTCCCCGGCCACTGCTTGTATTCAGCATCTGTCCAGGCGTAGTTGAGCAGGAATTGAACGTATTCGTTCAGCACCAGCTGATGCTCCATTTCCAGGCCGGTGATCTCCGCCTCGGCAATATTGTTGATCTGGGTGACGACGCCGCCGTTTCCGGTAGGAATGGTTTCACTTCTCTGGACATCATTTTGCCAGCTCTTGTATACCGCGACATTGGAACGGACCGGGAGCCCCATGGCTTCCCAGTCGGCCTTGAGACCAAACTCAATGTCATCAAGGGTTTCCGGAGCGTATTGGTCCACTGTGCCCGGTACATTGGCCGCCGCCGAGGTACCATTGATGCCCCCGGGCTTGAAGCCACGGCGGTGGGCGAAGTAGACGAGGGTGTCTGGGTTAACCTGATAGTCCAGGCTGAACGTCCAGCTTTTGGCGTCTTCTTCGAATTCCAGGGTGCGGGTGAAGTTGCCTATGCTGCGGCCATCGACACCTGGAATAAGCGCATAGGTATCCTGGGTCGATTCACTCTCGGTCCAGCGGAAGCCGGCGGTAACGCTCAAGCCCTCAAGTAGCCAGTCGGAAAGGTCGAACGTGCCCTGGGTGAAATAACCGGTCTGAATGGTTTCTGTTTTCGACGTGTTTGCGAAAAGGAAATTGTAGCTATCCAGTGGCACCGTAAAGGCATTGTTAAACGTCAGAAACACGGGGGGCGGCCCGAATTGACCTTCCACCTTTTCCTTGAAGTAACCGAGAATCCAGCTGTGTTTGCCATCGATGTCCCCCAACACCTGGAATTCATGGACGACATCGTCATCAAAGTCGGTCTCTTCATCGCTCTTCAAGACGACGGGACGCTGTGGCATGCCAGCCAGATCATGGTTGTTAATGACCACGCCGTGAGGAAACCGAGAGGCGCCGAATTCCCTGATGATGTTGGATTTCCGATTACGATGCAGCCCCAGAATGTTCTTGAAGGTGATATCTCCGAGGAAGCCGACATCGCCGACGTTCAGGGTGGTGATATTGATAATCTGCTGATCCCGGCCCTTCTTGTAGTTGTCGCCGGCGGTCACATTCTTGCGGATGGAGCCACCGCTATTGTGGCGGTCGACCTCCGCAGCGATATCCGCCCTCAATTGACTGATGCGATTGGTTCGCGTGCCTATACAGCCGGGGATGTCGCCGAAACCGATTTGACCCTGGAAGGCGATGCCGTAACACAGTTGCTGAACCGTATCGGCACCGGTAATAAAGGGTTGGGCAAAGAAGGCGCCAATTTCAGCCGGCGTAAAACCCGTCAGTGGCTGGATGGTCACATCGTCCCGTAGCAGGGGATAGTTCGGGTTCCAATAGGTGAGGGCAATACCGGTGGTGGACTCGTCGATATTATTGGTCTGAAACAGGGTGTAGTTTTCAAACCAATCGACCGGCTTGAAATTAACACCCAGACGATAGGACTCGCGATGGCGGTCATCCTGTTCTTCGCCGGTACTGATGCTCTTGGTGAAACCATCCCGGCGCTGAACATTGAACGCAGCACGAATCGCCAGTTTGTCTTCCCAGATCGGTATGTTGAGTGCCCCGGAGGTTTCGAACATATCCATGTTGCCGAACTTGGTGTCGAGATAACCGCCAAATTCATCCGTAGGCTTCTGTGGGTTGAACAGCACGGCACCCCCGGTGCTGCTGCGTCCAAACAGTGTGCCCTGGGGCCCTTTCAGCACCTGCATGTCGGCAAAATCGTAAAACTGGATGTTAGTCCCCGCTACGCCCACCCCTTTGATGGGCACCTCGCTGAAGTAGGTGATTACCCCGGAGGTGGAACCGAAGGTGGCGCCTTGACCCCGGATGAAGTAATCCACCGAGCCCCGGGTCGCGGCGCCCTGTCTGACCACAAGTCCGGGTACATGGGTGATGAGGTCATAGGGGTTCTCGATAGATTTTTCGCGGATGCCTTCGCTGTCAATAGCGGTCACGGCGATGGGAACGCTTTGCAGGCTCTCTTCCCGTTTCCGGGCGGTGATAATAATTTCCTCGATTTGTTGAGCGTTTGTGGTGGCGGTGTAGAGCAAGCCGCCGGAGGTGAGCGAGATGGGTAGTAGAAGTGCGGAACAGAGTTTTCTCTTCATTATTGATCCCCTTTGTGTGGTTCTGGACGAGTTCAATGTCCTTACCGACTCGATTGTTGCGTTTTACTTGGTTTTATTGTCGCCGAAGCAGGGGTTTTCTTAATTGTCATTATTGATTATTTTCACCCGTATGACTGGCGGGCTAAGATCTAGTATAGATAATGCTAGCCGCTGCGCAATAGGATTTTTCCCACCATCTCTTTTTCATGTAAGTTTATGATTTTCCTTTAAATTCATAAACTCTGCCTGCCAGCTTCATTTTCGATGCTGGCATTGCATTTGTAGGGATTATTGACAGGACCAGTTTTCAGCATCCATTTCGCCACCCACCTTGCCATTGAACACAGATCGCTTGGGATAGGGACAGATCAGGAAATCCCGGGCGCTGCCGACGGACGGCGGCACCACTACGCCGGACACCGTGCCAGTGTCCGGATCCGCAAACAGCAACTCGGCTTTTTCGCCCCGGTGGGTGACTATCTCCTGTGGTGCCTGCCCCTTCTCAACCCAGCCGATGAGGGCTTCGAGCATCTTGTCGGGCGCGTCTTGGGGCCCCGTGCCCGCACCGCAATGGGCCATGCCGGGAATACGGTAGAAGCGGGTGAATTCCGCCATTTTGTCCATGCCGCCAAGGGTATCGCCCGCATCGTTGTAAAATTTGATTAACTCCTTATCGATGCAACAGGGATCGCTGACACCGTTCCAGAAGATCACCTTGCCGCCGTTGTCCTTCACGCCACTGATGTCCGTCGGCATGGAGTAACCGTATCCGATTCGTTCGGCGGCTTCCCACCAGGCATCGAGTTGCGCCTGATCGTTGAAATCAAAGTCGGTCAAACCCTGAAAGTCGGGGCCGAAGAATGCCTGGGCCAGTGTGTTGCCGATCATGTAGCCGGCGGAGGCCAGGTGATAATTCTCCCGGGTGATTTCCCTGGGCCAGGGTGGCGCGCCCTGGCCAAGGAACATGCTCCAGGAGCTCATATTGGAAATGGGAAAACCGGATTTTATAGGGCCGTTGGGACCATGGGGGCCTTTCAGCAGGGCGTCGATGGTGCGGATCTCCGGCGCTGTCAGACAGTCGGGGCCATCGCCGGCCGGGCACTGTAATAGGGTGAAGTCGTATTGACAGGCCTCGTGTTCCCAGATGACTCCATCGACAGCGCCGTCGAGCCCGTCGCAGGCCCGGGTGACGTGTTGCTCGGCCATGGCCAGTTTTGCCGGTGAAAGCCAGGCGCCGGGCTCGCGGTGAAGCTGCTGGGCCGCATAGATAAAGGCGAGCATGGTTTCCGCGCCGCGCCTGGGACCAATGCCGGGGGCGCCGAGCAGTACGCCGTCGTAATCCGCCGGGTGGCGGGTGATGATCTCCATACCCATTCTGCCGCCGCCGGAGCAGCCGGAGTGGTAGCGGTACATGGACTCAACCCCGTAATACTGGCGGGTAATCTGTTGTGTGGCGACTGCGGTGACGTGGGCGCCCCGGTGGACATGATCCACCGCCTTGGCCTCACTTTCGGCGAGGAAGCGCCAGTTGGCGACACTCTGATGACCGGTGTCCGTACCCGCGACAGCGAATCCCTGAATCACCGGATTTCCGGCCGGAATCTGGGAGTCTGTCGGCACCGTGCCGGCGGTCGCCCCCATGCCGATAAAGTAATAGCGACCGTTCCAGTTCTCATCGGGTAGCTGCAATCGGAAATTCACCTGATTGGGGCCGGGATTGGTGGTTGTGACATAGCCCTCGACGCGACAATGGGGCGCCGGGTCCTTGACTGCGTCCGCGCCTGTGATGGTGGTATCTTTCGGCGCCATGGCCTGAATCGCCGCTATGTCGCAACTCGATTCGGCATGGCTCGGCAGACAGACGCCCAGTAATAAAGTACAGGTAGCGGCCTTTCGCAAGAGGTAAAGGCCGGGAAATCGGAATGCAGAGTCGGGGTTCATAACGGTCAAGCTCCGTGCATGGTTATAGTTATGGTTGTCGCTGAGAGAGGTGTTTATGCTAATCAGCAGCTAATACCAAATAGACATATGTGTCAATAAGTCGTATGGATGGCATTAGCCCCGGGAGGTGTCGCAGAACCCGTTACAGGATTTGCCGAACTGGCCGGGACAGAAAACGAGTACTTTTCGATAAAATTAGATGACTTTTATTCCTGAGCGCTGATTTCGGTGGCCATTTTCGAGTCTCTCTGCTATCTGTTAACGGTTCGGGAACCTTACTGAAAGAGGCTTGTACTATGTCTATACCGTTTCGACTTTTCGTACTTGGCGGCCTGCTGATGTTTTGCCTGTCGGGGCAGGCCGATGATGGCCAGGCGGTCAAAACCATGGCATCGATCCTGGCAGGGTTGAACCACTATCCCACCGATGCCCAAAAGCAGACCCTTTCCGGCATCGCGGAAGACAGCAATAACAGCGACGCGGTGCAAACCATCGCCAGGGCGATGGGGGAGATGCAGCACAGTGTTTCCGCCGAATATAAGGCCAAGCTGAACAGCATTGCGGGCGATACAAATGTCGCCGATGGCGTTCGGACGTTGGCGCAAGTGCTGGCCCAGGTAAACCATGCCCCCGGTCCAGGGGCCAAAGAGACCCTTCAGTCGCTCGAATAGTTAAGATGATAAGAGGGCTGCGGGGTATTCTGCGATTGAAGTTCAGCTAACTGGGCAGAAAACCTGATCATATATCCCCCGCGTCTTGTGTGGACTGTCTTCCACGAGTCCGCCCGCCGCCTGGGCAGGATGGTTCGCGGAAGACAGTTGTCTTACTATGCTATCGCACCCGCGATGGCGGCTTCTTCCTTCACCGAAATCGGGCACTCCAGCGGTTTGAGAGGCGATGTATCCCGACTGGCCAGGTAGTGGGGCCGGGGTTTCTGGCCTCCGTAGGGTGACACCGGCCGATTCTCGATACTGTTGTAAACAAACATTAGAACGGTGCGTGGATCCGGTGAGGAGTTATCCTCCGAGCCGTGGAGCAGGTTGCACTCGTGGATAACCAGCGTACCGGGTTTGCCGTATATGCCGGCCACGGGGTGCGTTTGCGCAACCTCTTTCATTGTCTCCTTTGATGGTACCCCGAGAACCTGCTTTTTTAGCGAGGTGCGGTAGTTTTCTGCGCCCGTCCGACCGGTACAGGAAATATAGTGCTTGTGTGAACCCGGCATGACCATCAGGGGGCCGTTGTCCGGATGGTTTTCGGTCAGCATGATCCAGGCGGTCAGGGCACGCATCCTGGGCATGCCATCCTCAACGTGCCATGTCTCGAAATCGGAATGCCAGGGAAAGGCCTTGCCCTTGAACGCGGGCTTTACATTGATACGCGACTGCATCAGATAGGCCCTTGAGCCAAGTAGCTGCTGAACCGGGTGAAGAATTCGTGGGTCCCGACTCACGCGATCGATAAGCTCGCTGAAGGCGAATGGCTTGAAAAGCGTTCGCAATTCGTCACTGTCCGGTTCAGTGTAGAGTTCTTCCTGGCCGTCGAGCTCCCGGGCCAGGCGGTCTTTTTCGGCCAACAGTGGCTCAACCAGTTCGGGAACATAGTTGGGCAGGATGATGAAGCCGTCCTCCTCGTAGCTCTCGAGCTGTGAGTCGGTTAGCCCATAGGGCGAATCCGGGAAAGGATCGGGGTAGACGACGGGGTCGTGTCTGGGCAGTATCGTTTCTGCACTGCCGTTCCGCGATGGATAGAGATCAGTCATGCTGTTCATCTTTCCTCCTGTCGATTGGGTGTCTGGTCTCCTGTGTAATAGATAGTGTCGGCTCTGGTTGTCTCAAGGGGTGCGCGATTCGCGCAGGAACCTGATATCCGCCCCGGACGGGGTGGCACCTTAGACCAGTTGGATTTCGTCAGCAAGCCGCACGGTGGCGGGCGGTTGGGCAGGCGTTTCGGACCTTCGTCGACCGCCATATGGGTTTTGGGTGCATCCCATCCTTATTAGTCGTCGCTGTTGAGCAATAGATGTCCGCTGCCTGATAGCAACGGCCTGTCTAGAGTGGCGATTTATCGGATCGGGAATGGTAACGTGCCCCTGGTGGATCGTTTTGTGTGCCCGGTGTTCGCACCGGTCTTTCCCGGATCGACAAGAACAGGAATATAATTATGACCGACAATAATCAGAAAGTTGCCGTAGTGACCGGTGCCAGTTCAGGTATCGGTTTGGTGGTGGCCCGGGAGCTTGCTCGGCAAGGCTGGCGTGTTATTGGGCTGGGAAGAAACCCCGACCGTGCCGAGCGCGCGATGGCGTCGATCCGGGCAGATGTTCCGGGCGCCAATATCGAGATGGTGCTTGGGGATCTATCGGTAATGGCGGAGGCCGTGCGACTGGCGCGGGACGTGGCCGGCCTGACCACGCATATCGACCTGCTGGTCAACAACGCCGGGGGTACCCCCGCCAACCGGCAAACCACAGCGGATGGCTTCGAGCATACCTTTGCCGCCAATCATCTGGGGCCGTTTCTGTTCACCCGGGAACTGTTGCCGCTACTGCGAAAGGCGGCGCCGGGCAGTCAGATTATCAATGTTTCATCGGTTGCCCATCGCTTTGTGAAGGACATGATATGGGACGATCTGCAGCTCGAGCGCAACTTCGATGCCGGTAAGGCCTACAGTCAGTCCAAGCTCGCCAATATCCTGTTTACCCGGGCCCTCGCAGTGCGACTTGGCGACGAGGGTATTAAGGTCAATGCGGTCCACCCGGGGCTGGTGCAGAGCAATTTCGACAGCCACGGCAATAGGGTGGTGAAACTCCTCTACTGGTTTTCCCGTCCGTTTTCCCTGACCCCCGAGCAGGGGGCTGACACCATTCTCTGGCTTGCCACACATCCGGATCCTGGCACCGGCGGCTATTTTGCAAAGCGCAAACAAGCGTCGATGACGCCGGCTGCCGAAAGCGATGAGGGGGCGGAACGGCTTTGGACGATCAGTGAGCAGTTGCTGGCGGAGGTTGGTGTCTGAAGATGCCGTCGGCCTTGGCGCATATCCGGAAAGCCAAACCCTGACAGGCGTGCCGGGGGTTTCGTTTCGTTCCGATTCGGCTTCTGAGGGGACCCCGT
>PABE01000072.1 GCA_002702725.1 Porticoccaceae bacterium | reverse complement strand
GATTGCTGATCACAGCAACGACACGCTGAATCCCGTAACCCTGAGCACCGTCGCTGCCGCCCAGGCGATTGGTGGCGATATCGATGTTCTGGTGGCCGGCGCCGACTGTGCCGCCGCCGCGGAGGCTGCCAGCCAGATCCCTGGTGTCAACAAGGTTCTGGTCGCTGACAACGCCGCTTATGGCCATCAGTTAGCCGAGAACGTCGCGCCCCTGGTCGCGGAACTGGGCAAGGACTACAGCCATATCCTGGCAGCGGCAACCACTAACGGCAAGAACATCTTGCCCCGTGCTGCGGCTTTGCTGGATGTTCAGGCAATTTCCGATATCAGCGCGGTGGAATCCCCGGATACCTTCAAGCGCCCGATTTATGCCGGTAACGTGATTGCCACCGTACAAAGTTCCGATGCAATCAAGGTGATTACCGTTCGTGGCACGTCCTTCGACGGCGTCGCCGCCACCGGCGGCTCAGCGACAGTGGAGGCCGTTTCCTCTGCCCATGAGAGCGGTATCTCGACCTTCGTTGGCGAGGAGCTGGCCAAGTCCGACCGCCCGGAACTCACCGCAGCCAAGATTGTTATCTCAGGCGGGCGAGGCATGGGCAATGGCGAAAACTTCGAGTTGCTTAACAAGGTTGCGGACAAGCTGGGCGCAGCGGTTGGTGCCTCCAGAGCGGCGGTCGACGCCGGGTTTGTGCCCAACGACATGCAGGTAGGACAGACCGGTAAGATTGTTGCTCCGGAGCTCTACATTGCCGTTGGTATCTCGGGCGCCATCCAGCATCTGGCCGGCATGAAGGACAGTAAAGTGATTGTTGCCATCAACAAGGACGAGGAAGCCCCGATCTTTCAGGTCGCTGACTATGGTCTGGTCGCGGACCTGTTCCAGGCGCTACCGGAACTTGAGAAAGCCCTGTAAGCGGCTGGCCGTGCAGATCCAAAAACCGCAAGCTCCGGCTTGCGGTTTTTTTTATCCCCTCATTCATATTTTTCAGTCGTCTATCTTCCTGACCTGAACACCGACGGAGAGGGTGGCGCCGGGTGGGCCGGTGAAAGAGCCTTCCACCGGAGGCACGGATTCCGGTGTGCGGGCTACCGCAACCGGAATATGCTGATGGCCAACCAGTTGATTTGTCGTCGGATCGAACCCTTTCCAGCCTGCCCCGGGCAGGTAGACTTCCGCCCATGCATGGGTGGCGCCGACTGGCGTAACAGCGGGGTCGACATACAAATAGCCGCTGACAAAACGGCTTGCCAGGCCCAGTTGTCGAGCAACGCTGATGAACAGACTGGCGAAATCCCGACACGAACCGGTGCCCAAGTCCAGGGTTTGCTGAGCGGTTTGCACCCCCGGTTCTTCCCGTACCTGATAGGTCAGGCGCCCGTGAATCATGCTGTTCAATTGCGATAGCATCACGTAGGTCTCGACGGGCGAGCCCTTTGGTCTCAGCTCCTCCAGCCACTGTGCGACCCCGCCACCCTGATCATTCTGGCCGACCGTCAGGTAGGGATTGAGGATCAGTCGGTCTTCCGGCGCATAGGCGAATGGGTAGTGGCTGGCATAGTTGGCGACCAGAAAGTCCAGAGGCGTTTCGTTGTATTGCTGTATAACTACGTCGCTATTAATTATCAGTTCATAACAGGGCAGTGAAAAAGTTGCCTGAGCCACCGAATTATCCTCGACATCACGATGCCATCTTATGGTCGTCTCGGGACTCAGATCCAGAAGCGAGGACTCGATGCGCAGTTCATGGCTTTCACGGGGACGCAGTCGCAGGGTGTGGGGGCCGAGCTGTACCTGCCCGGAAAACTGATAACGGGTTTGATGCTGTATGCGGTAACGCTGCATGGGGTTCTAATCCTAACGTGTTGAGGCCCTAGATAATCCCCGCCTCCAGGGATGCGGCCATGGTCATCCCCAGTTCCCGACATTGATCGACGAACTGCTCCTGAAAGTCGCCCCGGCAGATCAGCGGCGGCTGGGCCCATGTCCAGCGCAATCCGGTGACTATCGATTCCACCGCTCGCCGCGTGCCTGTACCGTCCATGCCGGCGCGGATATAGAGCGCGCAGGGCAACCCCTGGGTTTTTTCCAGGCACGGATAGTAAGACCTGTCGAAAAAATCCTTGAGTGCGCCGCTCATGTAGCCGAGATTTTCCGTCGTTCCGAGGATGATCGCCTGTGCACCGAGGACATCGTCTGCGGTAGCTTCAAGCGGCGGAAGATATTGCACATCCACCGCTTCGATGTCGGGGTGGCTTGCGCCCTCCAAAACGGCGTCTCTAAGCCGCCGGGTGTTGGGTGACGGACAGTGGGCGACGACCAATAAACGTCTGGTGTTGGTCATAGTGTGCACGAATTTCATCATCGGTAGTCAACAAAACCATAGCCTTTTACCCCGACAGATGCCAAGAGGGGCTGATTCCCTTATCCTTCTCACATTCGGGACATCAGGGTCCCTCTCTGTCCAAGGATAAAAAACGACATTAAGGAGTCGCTTATGAAAACCCGTGCTGCAGTGGCATTCCAATCGGGCAAACCCCTTGAGGTTGTCGACGTTGACCTGGAGGGCCCCAGGGCCGGTGAGGTGCTCGTGGAAATCAAGGCGACGGGGGTTTGCCATACCGACGCCTTCACCCTCTCCGGAGATGATCCCGAAGGTGCTTTTCCCGCCATCCTGGGTCATGAGGGTGCCGGTGTTGTGGTGGACGTCGGTCCGGGGGTGTCTTCGTTGAAACCCGGTGATCATGTTATACCACTGTACACCCCCGAGTGCCGGGAATGTGAGTACTGTCTGCATCCGAAGACCAACCTTTGCCAGGCCATTCGAGGTACCCAGGGGCAGGGCGTCATGCCCGATGGCACCAGCCGCTTTTCCCTTGATGGGCAGCCGATCCTGCATTACATGGGCTGCTCGACGTTCTCCAATTACACGGTGTTACCCGAGATTGCCCTCGCCAGGGTCCGGGAAGACGCCCCGTTCGACAAGATCTGTTACATCGGCTGCGGTGTCACCACCGGCATCGGTGCGGTCGCCTTCACCATGAAGGTTGAACCGGGTTCCACCGTTGCGGTGTTTGGCCTGGGCGGTATCGGCCTAAACGTGATTCAAGGGGCGAAGATGGTCGGGGCGACCCGGATCATCGGCGTCGACCTCAATCCGGCCAAGGTAAACCTCGCCCGTCAGTTCGGCATGACCGACTTCGTCAACCCCGGTGAAGTCGATAATGTCGTCGATCATATCGTTCAGATGACTGGCGGCGGGGTCGATTACAGTTTCGAATGTATTGGTAACGTCAATGTCATGCGCCAGGCCCTGGAGTGTTGCCACAAGGGCTGGGGGCAGAGCTGTATTATCGGGGTTGCCGGCGCCGGCCAAGAGATCAGTACGCGCCCGTTTCAACTGGTTACAGGCCGCGTCTGGCGCGGTACTGCTTTTGGTGGTGCCCGTGGGCGGACGGATGTGCCGAAAATTGTCGACTGGTATATGGAGGGCAAGATCAATATCGACGAGCTGATCACCCATACCATGCCCCTTAAGGACATCAATAAGGCATTTGACCTGATGCATGCGGGGGAGAGTATCCGATCCGTGGTTCTGTACTGATTGGAGGTGATTGTGGATTTGATCGACAACCATAAGTCGTTCGGCGGCGAACAGCGCCGTTATCGTCACCGTGCCGATTCCCTGGGGTGCGACATGGTGTTTTCGGTGTATCTGCCGCCACAGTCTGAGCAGGGGCCTGTACCCGTTCTCTACTGGTTGTCCGGGCTTACCTGTACCGATGAAAACTTCGTCACCAAAGCGGGTGCCCAGCAATACGCAGCCCGCCACGGCCTGGCGATTGTCGCCCCTGACACCAGTCCCCGCGGCGACGGTGTTCCGGATGACCCCGAGGGCAGTTACGATTTTGGCCTGGGCGCGGGTTTTTATCTCAATGCCACACAGGACCCCTGGCGGCGTCATTACCGGATGTATGACTACATTGTGGAAGAGCTGCCCGCTGCGGTTGCTACCCTGCCGGTGGCCACCGGTAGTGCTGCGATCAGTGGCCATTCCATGGGCGGCCATGGTGCCTTGACGATTGCCCTGAAAAACCCCCGGCGCTTTTGTTCCGTATCTGCGTTTGCGCCTATTGCATCGCCAATGCGCTGCCCCTGGGGAGAAAAAGCCCTGGGCCGCTATCTTGGTGGTGATTCCGCCGCCTGGGCGGCCTATGACACCACGGCCCTGGTGGCCCGTAGCCGCGACCAGCTGCCAGTGCTTGTAGACCAGGGCGACGCGGACAGCTTCCTCGAAGAACAATTGCGGCCCGATCTGCTTCAGAAGGCCTTCGATGAAGCGGATTATCCGCTGACCCTCAGGTATCAACCCGGCTATGATCACAGCTATTTTTTCATCGCCAGTTTCATCGGTGAGCATATCGCGTTTCACGCACGCCATCTGGGGCTCGAATAGCCGGTATTGATGTCGCCCCGAAGGGGCATAGGGTTTAGAATGGCGTCTTTTCCGCCGCTGTTTTGGCGGCCCCGTATTTTTCCGGAGTGCAATCAATGGCCAAGGTGATCGACGGCAAGGGCTTTGCCGACCGACTGTGTGAACAACTGCGCGATGAGGTTTCCAGCCTCAAACAGGCCCATGACCTGACCCCCTGCATCGCGGTGGTGCTGGTGGGCGATGACCCAGCCAGCCACGTTTATGTCTCGAACAAGGTCAAACGTTGCGAACAGCTGGGAATCGAATCGCGGGAACACCGCTTGCCGGCCACCTGCAGTGCCGATGAGCTCATCGGCCTGGTGGCACAACTCAATAGCGATCCCGGCGTTCATGGCATCCTGGTCCAGCTGCCCCTGCCGGAGCACCTGGATGAAAATGCAGTCATTAACGGGATTAGTCCGGAAAAGGACGTCGATGGTTTTACCCTGCTCAATACCGGTGCCCTGGCCGTCGGTCAGCGGGGATTGGTGCCCTGTACGCCCCTCGGTAGCTTAATGCTATTGAAAGATCAGCTGGGGGATTTGTCCGGCCTCAATGCAGTCGTCGTGGGGCGCTCCAATATCGTCGGCAAACCCATGGCGAGCCTTCTCCTCCAGGAAAACTGCACTGTAACCATTGCCCATTCCCGCACCCGGGATCTGCCAGGCGTTTGCCGCCAGGCGGATATACTGGTCGCGGCGGTGGGGCGTCCCCGTTTTATCAAGGGGGACTGGATCAAACCCGGTGCCACGGTTATCGATGTGGGTATTAACCGTATCGAGGAGGACGGTCGCAAGCGACTGGTCGGCGATGTGGATTTTGACGCTGCACAGCCTGTTGCCGGTGCCATTACCCCCGTTCCTGGCGGTGTCGGTCCAATGACCATTGCCTGCCTGATGTACAACACCGTTACCGCGGCGAAAGCGAGCCGTGGGCTTGATCATTAAGCCGTTACTGACGCGTTCAAGGATACTTCAATCAACATGACCATCATCGACAGGGAACAGGGCAACTACATACTCACCGCAAACTGTCGCGCTGGTACCGGGGTGGTGGCGGGGGTCACCACTTTCCTGGCGGAGCGCAATTGCTATATTTGTGCGCTTGAGCAGTTCGACGACGAGTCCACGGACAAGTTCTTCATGCGCGCGGTTTTCCGTTTGCAGGAGGGGTCGCCGCCGATTGAGGATATCCGCTCCGGGTTCCCCGGGGTCGCCAGTCGTTTCAACATGACCTGGGATATAAACGATCCCAATGTGCCCACCAGGGTGCTGATAATGGTGTCCAAGGCGGATCACTGCCTGGCGGATTTGCTCTACCGCTGGCGCATCGGTGACCTGAACATGGAAATCACCGCCGTGGTGTCCAACCACCTTGACCTGCGGGCAATGGTGGAGCGGGAAGGTATTCGCTTTGTTCACCTGCCGGTGAACCCGGACAACAAGCGGCAGCAGGAACAACGGGTGCTTGAAATCGTCGAGGAAACCGGCACCGAGTTGATTGTTCTCGCCCGCTATATGCAGATACTGTCCGACGAGCTGTGCGACAGCCTGGCCGGTCGGTGTATCAATATTCACCATTCTTTCCTGCCCGGCTTCAAGGGCGCCAAACCGTATCACCAGGCCTATGATCGGGGTGTTAAACTGATCGGTGCCACCGCCCACTATGTGACGTCGGACCTCGATGAAGGGCCGATTATCGAGCAGGTGGTCACCAGGGTGGATCACAACCACAAACCTCACCATCTGGTGCGGGTTGGCCGTGACAACGAGTGCATGGCCCTCGCGCGGGCGGTCAAATATCACATCGAACACAGGGTCTTCCTGGATGGCAACAAGACGGTTGTGTTTGTCGGCAGTTGACGTCGCTGTTTTCGAGTCTCCGTGATATCCGACCCGTTTTTTTACCTGTGTGCAATTCCCGCTGTCCTCCTGTTTGGTATGGCCAAGGGGGGGCTGGGCGGCGGCCCGGCCATGCTGTCGGTACCGCTGATGGCGCTGGTCATTTCACCCATTCAGGCGGCGGCGATTCTGCTGCCGATTCTGGTGGTGATGGATTTTGTGGCGATCTGGAGTTTTCGCGGGCAGTGGAGTCGCGAAAATCTCAAGGTTACCCTCCCCGGTGCTATCGCCGGCGTGGTTGTCGGCGCATTCACCTTTCGCTATCTGTCGGAGGATGCGGTCAAGCTGATGATAGGTCTCGTGGCCCTGGCGTTCAGCCTGGACTACTGGCTGCGCAGAACCATCAAACCCGCCACGGGGGTGAGTCTCACCAAGGGGAGTTTCTGGGGAATGGTTTCCGGCTTTACCAGCTTCGGGATTCACTCCGGAGGCCCCCCCATCAGTGTTTATCTGCTGCCCCAGCAACTGGAGAAGCGCCAGTTAATGGGCACCTTCGCGATGTTCTTTACGGTGGTCAATCTGGTCAAGCTGGTGCCCTATACCTGGCTGGGCCAGTTTTCCACCGCCAATCTGGCCACGTCATTGGCCCTGGTGCCCTTCGCGCCGGTTGGTGTCTGGCTCGGCTACATGGCCTTGCATCGCATCAGCCAGAAAATGATCTACCAGATCAGCTATGCGTTTCTGGTTGCAGTGGGGGTGAAGCTCTCGTGGGAGGGGGTGCGGGGGCTGTTGGGTTAATCGCTTACCATAGGAGCAATAGATTCGATCGGAAAGGTACGGCGGGTATCGTGCTCGATAATTCTTACAGGTATCGAGACCACAATACAGACAGTGTGCCAGGGCCAGTCGAGCCGCTAGGAGGAAAGATTGACGAGCCTCCCATCGGTACATATGTAGGCGGAAGAACATCAACTATTATCTTGGTACTTCCTCCCATTTGGTGAGCTGTAGTCGTCGCTTGCCCTTGTGCTGTTACATAGCCAAAAATTGTAGTATCTCCACCACTATTGTAGGTGTCTCCCGCCAGAACACTGCCAAATGCCAAAGTGCTAGCTCCGAGGGTGATATCTCCTCCCGCATACTCATCACCTACCAGGCTTCCAGCCATATAAGCAAAATTAGTCAGGCCGTCTGATCCACCTGGATTAAAACTTCCATCCTCACTACAGAGCTGGGTAGGATAGTGGGGGAATGTCGCGTTTGTACATATGCCTGCAAAATCCATACTGACGCCGGCGTTGCTGTAGTGTCCACCATCGTATCCTGCAAAATTAGGTGCTACAGTCCGATGGCTACCTGACGTGTATATGTTGCCCGTGGCGATGAATGTGTTGTAATAGGTCCCGTTCCCGGGATTTAGATTTCCCTCAACCCAGACTACTCCGGGCGATAAGCTTTTACCGTTTATCGACCAGGTTTTGGTTCCGGCGTTGTAACTGAAGCAGGCATTCCAATCTGACCACCCTTTACAAAATGGATACGAAACACCGGTACAGGCGCTATTGGTACAGATGCGGTCATATTTAGGCCCATTGACACTGGTATTGGACGCTAAGTAGTAATCTCCATCCGGTATATCACTGACATTCTTGACCGATATTCGCTTATTGCCGTCTTCATAATACAATGCATAGTTTGCACTATTCCTGTAGATGTAAGCGTCAAATACCGAGGCCTCAAGAACGATTTCCTGGACAGGGACTATATCTACCGAAAAGCTCTCTACAATATTGATACTGGCCGGCACCTGAGGATTGTTACCGGGATTTTCGACGGTTCCTCCAATAGTACCGTTTTGACTGCCGCCCCAGTTGGTATCCCTAAGGTCGCCCTCCGCTTGCACACCGGAAGATACAGTACCCGAGTCAAAACGGGTGCTTCCTTTTGCTTTGACGCTTTCCACGAAATTGTTACCGGCCATGTTGACGGCGAACGGGTTCCCATTGGTGTCGTTTAAAGTGTAGTTACTACATTTCGGGGAAGAACCATTGTAGCTACTATTACCCAACGCTTCGATGGGGCCAAAAGCAGCACTACCAGTGCCATAGACAAAGCCATTGGCTCGAACCATTCCGACAGAGGTGCCACCCGTAGTACAGACATTGCCTCTTGCCGACACTGATTTGTCGCCACTCACGCTACCGGTCAGACGGATATCCCCGTTTGAATTGAGTTGATCGAAGGAAGAGCCACTACCGATAATAATTGAATCAGTGGCGTTGATGATGTTGACACCGGTGATACTGTTGCCATAGGAGGCATCAAGCTCTCCTATAACGTTAACCGCAAAATCCTGATTTTCGGGCGTCGTTATTCTAATATCACCGCCAAGGCGCAGGTCATGATTAAAAGTGAATACAGGCTCAGGGCCACCCCCTCCGCTGCCCGTGCCGCCGCCCTGGCCGCCAGGCTCATATTGGTAAATGACGCGGATTGTTGCGCTTGATTTTGCTTTAGTACCGCTACCAGTTTGCCCAGATATATCGACTGTCACTCGGTCTGCGCCGTAGGTTCCACTCGCTCCGTCGCTTACCTGGATCTGCTCATACCTGACAACAGATGCTGAAAGTTCGTCAATCCCTGTGGCCAAAGGGACAGGATTTTGAATGCTCGCTGACTCAATCAGCGGTACCAGATCATTCGTCCATCTTGAAGGATTAGAGCTGTCGCTAGCTATAAGGCGAAGGTATGTCCCCACCAGTTCTGCACCAACCCAAGTTTTGAGCTGTGACTGCGTAGCAGCATGGAGCGCCATGGACTGACTTTGAGTGCTATTTACCATTTTCAGTGAGCTGAGTATGGCCACGCTCATTGCTACACCGATAAACAGAAGAATCAGTATCGTCGCGATACCCTGTTGTGATCCGGCTCGATTTGTCACGGCTGACCTCACGGATTATCTGGTTTGAAATTGTACAGACATGTTGTGCTAGAAACAGTTGAGCCGGTAGTCAACACGATAGAGAACGTTGCGGGAACGCCTTGAAATACATCGCTAGCCGTATTGCCAGAGCCCACGCTTGAGCAAGTCGCATGACGGTCGATTGACACTGTAAGAGATACCGGGGGAATACCGGGCGCAGAAGGACCTATCAAGTTGCTACCTGCCCAATCCTGAACGTTGGACCAGTCTCCTGCATCATTACAGTCCGCATAAATCCATCTAATACCGCCCTCGTCTGTTGGGACTATACCTTCACACGTCACGACACCGTCGAGGTCAGTATCGGAGCTCCAGATAACACTATCACCCGAGTAACTGTTATGAAGGGTATGAGAAGTTTTATTCCACGTTATCATGTCTGGCTCAGCCAGATGAATATCGACTTCTGGGTTGTCGAGACCAAATCCTGCGTTCTGAATGAGCATGTGCATACGATGCAACGAAGAAATACGCTCGCCGTCGGAAACCGCTGCAGCGGCTGAATGCGCAGTTGTCTGAACTGCGTTCCTAAAAATAACCAGCATTCCGGCTACCGCAATCATAGAGATTAATAGCCCAATCAAAAGGCTGATAAGCGTGATTCCTTGCTGAATTTTCTTCATCGCATACTCGACCAGTTAATAGGCAATAGTGATGACGCCATCGCCACCTACGAGGGCTGAATTTGACGAGGTTGCGGCACTGGTCCACGCTACGGAAATCGCTGGTATCTGGCCACTTGTAAAGGCCATCTGTTGTCCGTGAACACCGACTGTGGGCAGAGCAGGACTGCTACAAGAGGCTGATACCATCGAAAGGCTAAACTGTCCTATTGGCAACACCGAATCTGTATCGGCACAAACAGCGGAAACGCCTTGTTTGAACAGTCTTTCCCTCATTTGAAGTACAGCAATATTATGGGTATTCATGTAACGTTGGGAGACGAGAGTACGTGACAATACTGTTGTTAAGCCTGCCAAAAGAATACTTAACAACAGGACACCTATTAGTGACTCTAAAAGAGCACTACCCGTTTGAAGCGAAATTCTATCGGATTTCACCGACATATGTGATGCTACCTTTAGTCACGCTATAAGAAAGTGGAATCGCCTGGCCAGAACCGTCGATACTTTGACCTGTATTATCGATACGTTGCACGGACAACAAACTGCCATTGATGTTAATAGTCACTCCATCAGGCACCCTGTAAGACGATATACGATTTTGACCTGCTGGCGAGCAGGAAGCTGATTCGGGATCCCCTTGGCAGATGAGCAAAAGTCCGGGACTTACTTTAATGCCTGCCGCGGGCTCCTTTGCTCCGCTAGGTGTCTCGCCTGCCAACAAAGGGTTACGAAGCGCCAGGCCTTTTGCGGTTCCATATGCGACCTCAAGTGAGGAAATCGCTTCTTTAACATCTGCTTCCTCGATCCAGGACCGTGTAAACGGAACTACCACTAATGCCAATAATCCGATAATCGCTAAGACAATCATCATCTCGACAAGCGAAAATCCCCTTGAGAATTCTACCAATTTGATGTAATCCTGCATTGTTCTGTGGCGCTTCGATCATTGACTTGGTTCAACGTTAAGACGCACCCATTCATTGCCGTTTTTCCTGTTGCTTTCAGCTCGTAACCGGTACTAGTGACGACCATCGTGTATTCAAAAAAATCGTTCTGTGCAGGATGCCACCCAATAGAAGCACTCACTGTAGCGGACGTACTCGATGTCGATATTGCGCTGTATGATAGATTTCGCTGAAAGCTATTTTCGAGATCCGCAGCCAATGAAACAAGATCCGCTGATGCGGTTCTGGCGCGGCTGCGAGTTATATATTCTTGGTACGATGGCAGAGCTATTGCTGCTAGAATAGCGATGACTGCTATAACAATCATAAGTTCTATAAGCGTAAAGCCTCGATGAGAAATTTTTTCGTTCACTAATAAGCTCCGGGAAATATTCCCTCGATATCGCCGATATATGTTGTCAAGCCAATAGGAGGAGGCTCAACACCTCATCTGCCTCTTCGGTTTATTGTATATAAACTGAATAATCGAGTATTACTGCGGAGATGATTAATAGACGTATCATCACGAACCTTCTTCAGACTCGCTCGAATGCCAGAAATGCCTCAATTCAGGTGTAGGTTGCTCCCTTAAATCTATCTCGGGGAAGTAGTCAACCATTCCGTCGTTTAATAAGACCCCATATCGGTTTTTGGCAGGAAGTTTTACGACAACAACAGGGTCTTGGAAAAGATTCTGTCGAATTGCAAACAAAGATATACCCTTTGATTCCAGCTCATCCAAGGCTGTTGCCTGCTCTGGAGTTAATAAATCGTGCAAATTCTCAGGTATGGGTCTTTTCCCTGTTCGCCTGTTTGGAGTCATGCATAGTTCCCCGGTGATAGAGTCCGTATAAAAATCGAACAATCATTCGAATTAGGTAAGGAAAATAACGCTAATATCTGAAAAGAGGAAGAAAAAAAGTGTATAGAATTACTCTAAAATGTAACGGTTATAACGCAGTTTATGTGGTAAAACGACGCTATGTATCAGTTTTCCACAGGCTTGCTGTAAAGAGGGAATTCCGCCGTAACTGAAAGCCCGTGGGGCTTTAGGTTCCTGATAAACAGAGAGCCATTGTATGAGTTCAAGATGTCTAGACATAGCGCCAAACCGAGTCCTGAGCCTTCATTCTTCGTAGAATAAAAAGGCTCTGTAACCTGAGGTATGAGATTTTCGGGAATTCCTGGCCCAGTGTCCTCAATGGTGATTAAAACCTTATCGTTTCTTTCGTCAGAGTTGATAGTTATTACCTTGGAATAATTATTTTCGCAGAAGCTTAAGGCCTGTATAGAGTTTCTTAGTATATTCACTAATACCTGATTGAAAAGAGTTTCATTACCCTGCAAAGACAAATCTAAGGAATGGTTAATATTTACTACTAGAGATATGCAATTGGTATCGAGTTCCTGGCGAACGGCCCTAATGGCCTCTCCGAGTAAATGATCTACATTTATGGTTTCCAGAGATATCATCCGGCGGTCCGCTGAGTGAAAGAGGCGAAGATTCTTGATGATCTGGTTAGAGCGATCTATTTGCTTTTCAATGATATCTATATTATTGAAGATGTCATGTAGGTCATTAATTGGAATGATGTTGCTGAGAGAGTCCAAGTTTTTTCTAATCATGAATGTCGAAAGATTGATGATTGAAAGCGGCTGGTTAATTTCGTGAAAAATCGTCGATGCAGCCCTTCCGACGGCAGCAATCTTTTGGAGTTTTTCGGCTTCTTTTCGTATTTGAATTGATTCAGTCTCATCTCTTCCAACGAACAATATTTTGTTCGACTCTGACTTTGTTATTTTGTTGATAGCCCATAGTATCTGGCGATTTTGGCCTTGAATGAAAATTTCAGTAAGAAGGGTTTTTTGACTCTGATGGTTTTCCTTTGTGAAAATATACGGGGATATCTTCCGCATTAATGAAGATAGATTCTCTGAAAAAATTGAAGCCTCATCGTCGAAATCTAATGAAGGTGTTCCGAATAATGAATCGAAAGCTCTGTTGTGGTAAGAGATGTACCCTTCTTTATCTATAACGAATACAAGTTCGTCCTGTGTGTTTAAAATCGAGGTGTATATCGTTTCTATTTCATCTATCTCGGATGATAGCTGATAGTTTTCGATTATCAATTGCTCAAGGTGAAAGTTAATGGCTGCCGGTATTTTTGAAATCGAATCCGGCATAAAAAAATGGCGATTCTTGGTCGTACCTATAGATGATGTGAATTTGTCTAAACCCTCTGAAATCGATTTCAGAATATTCTTAAAATATATTGCATTTAATGCTGTAGTTGCTGCCATTGTTAATAGGATAACGATAGCGTTTTCAAGGTAGTGCCTGGCACTGCCTATTAATGAGGCGGTTGCTAGTAGTAAGCATGTTGTAATTATGTAGTATATCGCTCGTTCCTTTTTTGTTAGGTATGAAAAGAAGCTGTTGTCCATAATGTCAGTCATTGCCCCATCGAGGTTGGTAATGAAATGAATATTCTCAGCTATTTTTCAGTGTCGGGACGGCCCGCAATCTGGCCTTTTCGGTCTGAAAGAGTAGAGAGTTTATCGCTGTCACTAATATTGACATGAGTTTTTGAAACGCTATTTGTGGCAGGGTTGAAACCCATTTCCAGGTTGGTTGCGAATTTTCGTTTGGCAGGTATATGTATTCCTTGATACATGGGCTCGCAACTGCTTGTTCTGCTTAGTATTAGTAAAGCCGTTTCCACTTTTCCTATAACTCCCGCTGTAACTAGGCCGTAGATGAAAACGGTCAAATAGTGTTAGCCGCCTACCCCAGGAAGACATTGTAAGTACCTGTAAGTAGGCTCATCATCTTTCGAGAAAACACTATTATAAATAATCGAGCCTAGCTTATTGAATAATCATTGCCGATCCGTACTTGTGCTTGGGGCATGTATTCAGTGCGAATCTGCTCAGTCACTTCGCCCAACATTCTTTCGACCATTGGCTTGGCTCAAAAGTGGAGGTAGTTTGCATCTCGTTGAGCGCGCAGATTCTCGCTATCCTTTGGTTTTTTCGAGTTTGGCTGTATTCCGTTAGGCATAGTAATGGTCCATTTTCGAATGTCCTGGAGCTTACAAAATTGAAATATCGTTACAATGTAACAATGGGGGCGCGCTTAACCTGCGCTGTCGTGTATGTATAATGCACTGTCTACTTTTTAGTTCCTATGGTTTTTCGTAAGAGAGCGATTTCCTCCATCATAGTCTGTATATAGCTTATGTTCTCGTTTTTCAAAAGGAAGAATCGAATAAAGCGTGTTGGGGGCGGGTTGGCCAGTTACGGCCGTGAAAGGCGCTTTTTAGAGCGTAAGAAGATTAAGATTCCGACGCACAAATTGCGAGTCGGTATGTTCGTTTCTGAGCTGGATCGTCCGTGGTTAGAAACGCCCTTTACTGTTCAAGGCTTTCACATTCAAGACGAGAGTGATATCGACGAGATTCGGAAGCATAGTGAGTATGTCTATATAGATGTGTTCGAGTCATCAGTTGGTGGCGTTCGTAATCTTCATGATGGTCTCGGGATTAGTGCTCAGGAGATTCACAAATTCCCCGATTCTGACAGCTGGTTCAAAGAGAGAAGAACATACGAAAGAGTGACAAAGCTTACATTCGGGTTGCTTGATCGGATAGCCATGGATTCCGGGGAATCTTCCAAAGCGGTTAGATCTATCGTCGACTCCTGTGTTGATAGTGTGATTTCTAACCCCTATACCCTCACGTTAATCTCTCAAATGGAGCGGGTAAGTATTAGTCTGGAAAGTCACGCTATTTCATGTTGTGCTTTAGCTACATCTTTTGGGCGCTTCCTGGGTATGGATGATCGTGAGCTTCATGATTTGGCGCTCGGCGCGCTATTGCATGACGTCGGGATGCTAAAACTACCGTCGGAAATTGTAAATCACGAAGGTAGCTTCTCAAGGCAGCAACATCAAGAGGTTACTTCTCATGCTCGGTTTGGCAGTTCCATTTTGACTTCAAATGATTATTACTGGCCAGCTGTTGATGTCGCGTTTTCACATCACGAACGCGTTGATGGCAATGGATATCCTCGTAGGCTGAAAGGTTCGTCTATTCCCTATAATGCCAGGATCGTCTCAATCGTTGATGTCTATGATCGCCTGACATCTTCTGACAGTTATCGTAAGCCGGTATTATCGCCGACTAACGCAATGGGGGAGATCTACGAGCAAAAAGGTAAGCAATTCGATGCTCAGCTTGTCGAAAAGTTCATCAGGTTTATGGGGGTTTATCCTTTGGGTACCCCTATACAGCTTAATACGGGCGAGATAGCGATCGTTGTCGAAAAGAATCCTTTTTATATGGTACTTCCAAAAGTCCTGGTTGTAGCGGATTCCGATGGAAACCGTATTGAGCCGAGGGTAGTCGATCTCTTCGATGAAAAAGGTAGGTCTGATGGGGAAAAAATTCAGATAGCCAAAACACTCGCTATGAATGATGAAAACGCCAAATTGTTAAAAGAAGCAACAATATCAACTTATTAGTAAAAACACGTTTAACGCGCGAGCATATCAGATACGGGTTCATAGTATGACACCAAAAAGGATACTAATTGTAGACGACGAGGATTTGATTCGTGATCAGTTATGCGCTCTTCTAGAAAAGTATGGATATAGTTGTCGTCCGGCTAGTAGTGCTAGTGTTGCCATGAATCTTATCCAGGAGGAGAATTTCGATCTTGCTACTGTTGATGTGATAATGCCCGGAGAGAGTGGCATTGAATTGACGAAATGGATTAAGGCGAACAGTCATATCCCCGTTATAATGTTAACGTCGTTGGACGATAGTATTGATACAGTTGTTGGGCTCGAGGTCGGAGCGGATGACTATATTTCCAAGCCATTTGACCCTAGGGTACTTCTGGCCCGTATTAACGCTGTTCTTAGGAGGTCTGGCGTAGAGTTAGCCTATGAGGCCAAAGTTAGCCGTTTGCAGTTGAAATCGAGAGAGAGGTGTTTGATATCAGGTCAAAAGAAGATATTCCTGAATGCGAGAGAGTATCGATTCATTAAGATGCTTATTGATGCGAAAAACGATTCCGTTTCTAGGGAGACCTTATCATTAGAGCTTCTTGGAAAGGAATGGAATCCTGCGGACAGGACTATTGACAACTTCGTCGCAAGATTGAGACAAAAAGTTGAAGTAAACCCTAGTACTCCACAGTATATCATCACCGTCCGACAGGTTGGTTATATGGTTCCAGAAGGTTCCATTCTGATTGAACCGTAAGCTAAGGTTATTTCCAATAAAAGGCAACCACTAACATGCGCCGTTATTCGATCCACTTTGAATAATCTTACAGTTTAAGTGATCATTGACTGCCCTTATCCTGATAGTCGTACATAACAAGGACCACAACATGTCTATTGAAGAAAACAAGGCCCTGGCGCGGCGGTATATGCAAGCCGTGGTGGATGGAGATATCGACACCGTGCGGGAATTGCAGCATCCGGATGTCACCTGGTGGATTCTCGGTGGCGAAAGCACTTTGGATAGGGACACCTTCACCAACATGGTTGCCCAGGGTCTGGTGGCGGCAAAAGAGCGCAAAATCACCATCACGGGTCTGACCGCAGAGGATGATCGTGTCGCAGTGATGGCGGAGGGGGAGATGGTGTTTCCAGATCGGGTCTATCGCAACAGCTATCACAACCTGTTGGTGATCCGCGACGGCAAGATTGTCGAAGGCCGGGAGTATATGGATACCAAGGCGGTGGAAGCGGCCTTCGCTCCCTGACTTGGCGTCCGGGGCGGCATGTCTCAAGGGGCTTTATTGGCTTTGGGCTATGGCGTCCTAGGTTTCCATAACCTCGGGGATAGCGTAACTTCAATGGTTCTAATATTCTAGAAGATAATAGGGTTTGTTGAGTATGGGCAAGGCAGCCCAGCTCATCGGCCTTTTTGACCCCAACCCGGTAAACAACGACAAACAGGTGCAGTATGGCAATTCCCGAAGGCTATGAATACCACGCCTCCCCCAGTGCTTTCGTCAATCATATTGGCAAGATCTATCACAAGCGCGTCACCGGAGCGGACGGCCAGCCCGAGGTGTGGTCGGCATTGGAAATTCAGGAACATCATGTCAACGCCTGGGGATTGTGCCATGGCGCCGTTATGAGCAGCATGGCGGAAGTGGGCACCGCTGCACCCGCCTGGGATCCCGACGGACCGCCAATCGTTGCCATTGAGTTGAGCTTGCAGTTTATCAAGGCGCCCAAACTCGGCGAGTGGCTGGAAGTCTGTGGCACGGTTTCGAAGAGAACCCGAAGCCTGGTGTTTTCCCGCGCCTCCGCCTATGTTGCAGGCGACCTCGTATTCACCGCATCGTCGATACAAAAAATCATCAAGACCTGAATCGATGACCCGATCCGGCGCCGCTGACGGAGTGGCCGGGGGGCGGCAGTTTCTGCTGGTGCTGTCCCTGGGATTGCTGTCGGCATTGACGCCCCTCGCCATCGATATGGCCCTGCCGGGCTTTCTGTTCATCGAGACAGAGTACGGGCTAGCCCCGGGTAGGGCGGCGGCGACCATCAGTCTGTTTCTGGTCGCGTTCGCTGTTGGTCCCCTGGTATTTGGCCCGCTGTCGGATCATTTCGGGCGCAGGCCCGTTTTGCTGCTGGGACTGGTCCTGTTCACCACCGGCGGTGCCGTCTGTTTCGGGTCGGTGGGCATGAACAGTTTACTTGCCGGTCGCGTTCTACAGGGACTGGGTGCCGGTATTTGCTCGTCGGTTGCCATCGCGATTGTTCGGGATTTGTTTGTGGGCCGACGGGGGCGCGCCATTCTTACGCTTATGACCCTGGTCATGGGCCTCGCACCCATCGTCGCTCCGGTGCTCGGTTCCGTGGTGGTGAACCTGTCCGGATGGCGGCAGGTATTCCTGGTCCTTTGTCTCACGGGTGGTTCCCTCCTGTTGTTCATGCTGGCCAGTTTTTCAGAAAGTGTGCAGGCGGTGCGCGCCAATCCATTGACCCTGGTGCGCGTGCTCGACGGTTACCGGAGGGCGGCGAATTCCCGGATTTTCACCGGCTATGGCCTCTGCAACGGGTTTAACTTTGCGGCCATGTTCGCTTTTGTCTCGTCTTCGCCGACGGTTTTCATGGGCCAGTTTGGCGTTTCCGTCGACGTGTTTGGCGGTATTTTTGCGCTTATTGCGGCCGGTATCATTGCCGGTGCAGGGATCAACAGCGGCTTGCTCAAAACCGGACTGGCGCCGGCTGCGGTGCTCGGTGCCAGCCTGGTGGTCACCGTTCTGTCCTCGTTAGGTTTGCTGATTGGGGGTGTGGCCGGTCACCTCAATGTGGGATGGGCCGTCGCACTGCTGGTGCTCAACAACACCGCCACCGGATTGATCCGCCCCAATGCCACCCATGAAGCCATGCAACCCCTGCCCGACATTGCCGGCAGTGCCTCGGCACTGTTCCGCGGCGGTCAAATGTTGATCGGGGCCGCTGCTGTTTGGCTGCTCGAGGGGCTGAACCATGAACCTCTGGTGGATATGGCCCTGGTCATGAGCGTCTGCGCGGTGGCATCGGTTACTTTTTTCCTCCGTACTCCACGCTGATTACGGCCAGAGCTGCCGGGTTGCGCCAGTCTTGACATGCTAACATATTAGAATTATAAACAGCTCTCGCCTATCGGCCGGTGGGCCGGTGAAAAACGCTAATAGCGCCGGGGAATGTCTGTGACATCAACGCAAGTACTGGTGGTAGGGGGTGGTCCCGTCGGGATGATGGTTGCCCGCACACTCGGCCATTTCGGTGTCGAGTGCATGCTGGTTGAGCGCAACGAGACCACCACCACCCATCCGAAAATGGACATTACCAACGCCCGCAGCATGGAGCTTTTTCGCCGGGTTGGGTTGGCCGATGGCCTGCGCGCGGTGGCGGTACCCGACGGGAATCCCTTTGATGTGTCCTGGATTACTACCCTGACCGGGCACGAACTTCACCGGTTCGTCTACCCGGGCGCTGATGGCGCCCGGCAGCAAATTGCCGAGCAAAACGATGGCAGCCAGCCGTCCGAGCCGCCCATGCGGGTGTCACAGGTCCTGATTGAACCGGTGCTGCGGGAAGCAATCGAAGGGCATCCCTCCGTGGACGTGCATTTCGGTTGTGCTTTTGAATCCCTCGAAAATACCGGTGATGGTGTGCTTGCGACCCTGCGCACCAGCGCTGGCCAGTTAAAGACGGTGCATGCCCGCTATCTGGTTGCCTGCGATGGCGGGGGCAGTCTTGTGCGCAAGCAGCTGGATATTTCCCTCTCGGGTCAGGCGCGGGTGTCACAGCGTTTTATTACCCATTTTCGTTCCGATGCGCGGGATTTACTGCAGCGTTGGGGCAAGGCGTGGCACTACCAGTCCAACCGGGGCACTTTGGTGGCCCAGAACGACGTCGATACCTGGACCCTGCTGTCCAGATTTCCCGAAAACACCGAACCGGAAGACATCAATCCCAGTCAGTTGATCTCGGATTTCGTCGGCAAAGACATCGACCATGAGGTACTGGTCGCCAATGCCTGGACCCCCCATTTGCTGGTGGCGGACAGGTACCGGGACGGCAACGTCTTCCTTGCGGGGGATTCCGCCCATCAATACATTCCCACCGGCGGTTACGGGATGAACACCGGTATCGGCGACGCCTTTGATATTGCCTGGAAACTCGCCGCTGTACTTCACGGCTGGGGTGGAAAAACGCTCCTTGATGCCTACGAGAACGAACGTCAGCCGGTGGGTATCGCCAATTGCCGCGGGGCCGCGCGGCACAACGCTGTGCGTGTAAAGATCGCCGAACTCTATTCGCCACTACTCGGTGACGAGGGGCCGGATGCCGATGCGGAACGGCATAGGGTCGGCGCTGAAATAGCCCGTATCGGTAACGCCGAGAATGAATGCGTCGGACTGGAGCTGGGGTACATCTACGCTGATTCCCCGGTGATTTGCCACGATGGCGACCATGAATTCAGCGATGATCCGCGCATTTATCGGCCGACAACCACTCCGGGTGCGCGGTTGCCCAGTGTGATCCTGTCCTCCGGTGAAAACATTTACCAGCGCCTCGGCCAATGGTTCACCCTGCTGTGCACCCAGCCCTGCGAAACCTCAGGTTTCGAACAAGTGGCCGCGGCGCACAAGCTTCCCCTGTCGGTGGTTGATATCAGCAACGAGCGAGTCGCGGGTGTGTATCGGACCCCTGCGATTTTGGTGCGCCCGGATCACCATGTGGCCTGGCGGGGCCATCCGGATATGACGACTGAGACCATTGAGCAGGTGATTCGAAGGGTTTCCGGCTTGTGATGGTGCACGTTGCACAACCCCGCCAATGAAAGATCGGATAGCCCGGTCATAGTAATACCCCGGTCTTAATTAATACCCGACGGGTGCAGAACATAATCAATAACAGGGAGCGCCAATGAATACTGAAAATTTAATCCGCG
>PABE01000071.1 GCA_002702725.1 Porticoccaceae bacterium | reverse complement strand
TCGACACAATCCTGTATCTGCTGCTTCAGGCGGTCGATATCCTGTGAACTGAGGCTCGCCTTTTCCTCGCCACCCCAGGAAACAATGGCACGCACGCGGGACAGACTTCGTGAAACAAGATTATTCACACTGACTCCTTTCCGATTGCAGATTTGGCAGGACGCACATTGCACCAAATTGACCGGTGGATCTCAACGGTCAACATGTTAGACGCCGGCAGACTGAAACGATTGCCGTATCAGTCGTAGATCTGTTCGCCAAATACCTCCCGCAAGTAGTGAGTGTCCAGGTACTCGCGGAATTCGATGATCTTGCCGTCGCGAAAATGGATCAGGTGGTGGTAGGTATTACAGTATTTTCGGCCATCCCGGAGGGTCATGTCGCCCACCGCCTCGACGCTAACGGTATTGCCCTCGGCAACCGTGTTGAGAATGGTCAGCTTTGCGTAGGTGTGACCTCCTTCGAGCTGCGTGGCGATTTCGCGGATGCGCGCATGGGGCATGGTGCCCTGACCGATAATCCACCAGTTGGCGTCGGGGTGGAAATACCGGTCGGCTGTCTGCCAGTCGTTATCGAAGAGCGCGTGCATGCAGTCGGTGGCGCGGGTGCGCAGTTCATCCGGTGTCATTGTTCAATGCCTCGATGATGTTGCCGGAGAGTGGTTGAGCGGGGTCAGCCAGGTGCCGAGCCCCGCTCGGGAGGGTCAGCCGCCAATCATCTCGCTGTCGGCGACGGCGGGGTAGATAAGCACAGGCATGCCCTGGACGGTGGCGCCAAAATAATAGGCATTGCCGCCGCTTTTCAGCTTGCGTGTGTGTTTGACCGGATACCCCGCGGCTTCGAAGCGTTCCCGCACCGCTTCCACATCGTCGACCATGAAATCGATGGAGGCCAGGGGCATTTCGACGCCCCCCAGCATTTCTGAGGCGGGCTTTTCCACCAGCCTTACCCGGTGGTCACCGACCACCGCGCGCTCGCCCATCCCCATGGGATCGGCTTTGACAAAGGTCATACCGAGCAGGCGTTCGAGGTCGGTGGCAATCCGGTCGATATTGTCGACCACCACGGTGACAGAGCCGATTTTCGGTACCGGCGCCTGGTCAAGCTCACGGAACGGGCCGTCAACCCGCATCTGTATCTCGTTGTCACCCGCGGTGCAGACCATAAAGGGAACGCCGTGGAAGTCACGGCCAAACAGGTACTCGTGGGCTGCGGGGGCCGGCAGGTAGTTTTCCACAACCGGTTTGTAACCGGCGTCGAGGAATTTCTGCTTGGTGGCTTCGGCATCGGCGACATCGATGGCCACTTCGATCAGCTGGCCGTCGGCGGCAAAGGGCACTGGCTCCAGCACCTGAATGGGTTCCAGGCCGTGCTCGCCAAAGGTGACGTGAATGGCAGAAAACTCCTTGTCCAGGGAGGGGGCAACAAACCCCAGGCCCAGTAGTTCTCCGACCTGTTGAGTGAAGGCGGCCATGTCGTCGACGATAATGGCGATGCGGCAGAATTTTGGTGTGGTCATTAGAGCCTCTCAAAGCAGGAGTTATCGATTATGGTGATCAGATTGTGTCCACCGCCGGTTGGGGACACAACCAACACCGTTTGAGGGCGCTAACAACGAGCCTATTCGTAGCTCAATTCCGTCGCCTTGCCGTGGAAGATACGGTAAACGAAGATACTATAGGCGATGATCATGGGCAGAGTAATGACGACGCCAACCAGGGTGAATTGCAGCGATTCCGTGGCCGCTGCGGCGGTCCAGATATCCATGCGGCCAATGACGATATCGGGAAAAATGCTGTAGGCCAGGCCCAGGGCAGCCATGACACAGATCACCACCAGACCGACAAACACCAGCCAGCCGTAACCGTCCTTGAGCAACTGCGGCTTGTTGAGCAGCCAGACCATGCCCAGGAAGGTCAGCAGGCAGGCCAGGGGGATGGGAATCAGGCCAATGGCGTTGGGCAGGGTAAACCACTTGTCGGCGATACTATCGCTGACCATGGGCGTTGCGATCGACACCAGCAATAGACAAGCGCCCATGGGCAGCAGTGCCATGCGGGCCCATCCGCAGGCTTTCTCGAACAGCGCGGTATCCGTTTTCATCATCAGCCAGCTGGCGCCCAGCAGCACGTAGAGCGCCGGCAGGGTAATGGCAATGATGGCGGAAAACACCGCGCCGGTCAGATCGTCGCCGAGGCCGGTGATGTAATCCCCGAGCATCCAGCCCTGGGCCATGGCGGCGGTCAGGGAGCCGATAAAAAATGCCTTGTTCCACATGCCTTTGCGCTTGTCACCGCCCTTGACCCGAAGATCAAAGGCGACACCGCGCAGTATCAGGCCAATGAGCATGAGCGTGACCGGTATGTAGAGTGATGACAGCACCACGCCATGGGCCTTGGGGAACGCCACCAGTAGTACGCCGACGCCGAGCACAATCCAGGTTTCGTTGGCGTCCCAGAATGGGCCAATGGACGCGATCATGGTGTCTTTCTCGCTGTCGGTGGCGCCCGGCAACAGTATGCCCACCCCCAGGTCATAGCCGTCGAGAATCACATAAATCAGCAGGGCCAGCCCCATGATGCTGACATAGATAACGGGTAGCCAGTACTCCATGAGGTGCCCTCTCAGTCAGTGTGTCCGCGGGCCATCGAGACGCCCGGTGTAGCCGGGGTGCAGCTCGAGGGATCGGGCCGGTTTGGTGGACAGGTAGCGAATGGCGCCGATGTAGGCGGCCAGCAGGAAGGCGTACAGCGCCAGGTAGGCGGTGAGTGTGCCAAGCATAATGCCGCCACTGTGGTCGGCGACGATGTCCTCTACCCGTACCAGGCCGTTGACAATCCAGGGCTGCCGACCGATTTCCGTGACGTACCAGCCGGCCAGCACGGCGACCCAGCCGGAAAACGTCATCCACGACAGGGCACGGAGTATGCCCCGACCGGGCTGCCTGGAACCGCGGGCGGACCAGCTTGACCACCAGGCGACCAGCACCATCAGCAGACCCATTCCAACCATGATCCGGAACGCCCAGAACGTCGCCGCCACCGGTGGGTGGGCATTGTCGAATTCGTTTAGCCCTCTCAGCTCGCCATCCGCATTGTGGGTGAGAATCAGCGAAGCCCCGTTGGGGATTTCGAGCGGAAAGTGGGTGGTTCGCGTTTCTTCGTCGGGCCAGCCAAAGAGTACCAGCGGCGCGCCGCGCTCGGTCTCCCAGATGGCTTCGACGGCGGCGATCTTGGCCGGCTGGTGCTCCAGGGTGTTGAGGCCGTGGAGGTCGCCGATTACCACCTGCAGCGGGGCCAGCACCGCTGCCATCACGACGCCGGTTTTCAGGACTTTCCAGGTTGCCGGGCCGTCGACACCCTTCAGTGCCCGCCAGGCGCTGACGCCGGCTATCAGGAAAGCGCTGGTGAGTAACGAGGCCACCAGCATATGGGTGAAGCGGTAGGGAAACGAGGGGTTGAAGATAACCGCCCACCAGCTGTCGACAAAAAACTCACCGTCCTCGATGCGAAAACCCGCCGGGGTCTGCATCCAGGAATTGAGGCTGAGAATCCAGAACGCCGACAGGGTGGTCCCGAAGGCGACCAGAAAGGCCGCGATCAAATGGGTTCGGTTCGAGACACGGTTTTTGCCGAACAGCATAATGCCCAGGAATGAGGCTTCGAGGAAAAACGCCGTCAGCACCTCGTAGCCGAGCAGGGGGCCGGCGATGTTGCCCACCGTTTCCATGTAGCCCGGCCAATTGGTTCCGAACTGGAAACTCATGGTGATGCCCGAAACCACCCCCATGGCAAAGGTCAAGGCGAAAACCTTGACCCAGAAGTGATAGGCATATTCCCAAAGCGGATCCTTGCTCAGGGTATAGCGGATGCGAAAAAACAGCAGCAGCCAGCCGAGACCGATGGAGATGGCGGGGAACAGGATATGAAAACTGATGTTGGCGGCAAACTGCAGTCTGGACAGAATGAGGGGGTCCAGTTCCATAGGGGTCTCCAGCCGGGTATGACGGGCAGACGAGGCCGGGCAGCGCTGACCCTGAAAGCTGTGGCGGAAGAACAATAAAGCGAAATGTCAGGCGCCTACGTCAGAGTCGGTGTGTCCGCTCAGGGTTGCCCAAAAAAGTGCATGGGCATTCTGCCACCACCGGTGGCAAATTGCACCGGTTATCCCTGTACTTGGCCCATGGTCGGTGCCTGGGGCTGTCGGCAATAAAAAAGGGCCGCAAGCGGCCCTTTCAGTGCGTCGTACCGTTATCGGTCAGTTGCCGAAGCGGTACAGGACCTCCATGCCCCACATGCGCGGCTCGTTGTAGATTGCCGTGCCGAAGGGGGTGATGGTGGTCAACACCGCCGGTGCCACTACGGCTTCCTCGTCAAATACGTTGCGTACGAAGAAACCGACATCGACGCCGTAGCCGAGCAGATCGTACCAGTCGGCACGCAGGTTGGTGATGTCGTAGGAGTCGGCTACGTAGCCGGTCATCGCCATCTCGTCGGAATAGTAGTAATTGGCATTGAGTACCAACTCGCCCAGGCTGTCATCCATTGGAACGCTGTAGCGGGCGGCCACGGTGTAGCTGCTCTCCGGGGTGTAGAGGACAGGGATCTCGTTGGCCGGGAAGAACGGGCCCAGCAGCGGAGGGACGGTGTAGCTGGTGGTTTTGTAGTCCTGGAAAGTGGCCGAGGCATTCAGGGTCAGCCGCTCAGTGGCCAGTACCGTGAGCTCGATCTCGGCGCCCTCGATTTCCGTATCCCCCACGTTGACGGTCAGGTTGCCCTGGGCCGGGTCGTTGTCGGGATTGCAGTCGCCGTCAATGAAGGTGTTATCCGGCTCCGAACAGTTCGGCGCTGCCAGCACGGTGGTAAAGCCGGAACCGGCGAGTTGTACGTCCGACGCCTCGCTGTGGAACAGGGCGATATTCAGCCGTCCGTCCATTTCGGCCAGTGTCCAGTCGGTGCGAATACCCACTTCCACATCCACTGTTTCTTCCGGTACGAAGGTCTGGTAGGCATCCAGGGGCGAAGTAAATTGCGGCCCGTTGATACCGCCAGCCCGGTAGCCCTTGCGGGAGGTGATATAGGTAAACAGCTGGTCGTTGACCTGCCAGTCGAGCCCCACGGTCCAGGTGGTGGCGTTCGATTTGTAGCTCAGGTCGCTGAAGTTGCCGAGCACCGTCGGGTTGCAGCTGGTGATCTTGGCGGTGGTTGGCATGATGGCGCCCGGCTGTGGTTGTTCGCCGGTGCCGGAACATACCGAGGACTCGTCCCAGGTTTTGCGCACACCCAGGTTGGCGGTCAGGCCTTCCGTGAAGTCGCTGAGGTCGTAGGACAGGTTGACGAACAGGGCCTTGCTCTCTTCCTCGACGAACTGGTAGGTCTGGGTGGTGGGGGCGAAGAAGCCGGTGGCGCTGGCCATGACACCATCGGGTTCACTGTCCAGGAAGAAGGCGCCCACCAGCCAATCCAGTCGGCCGTCGAACAGATCGCCCTTGATGTGGAATTCCTCGGTCAGCTGATTGATGTCGTTGCGCTGCTGGCCTTCCAGTACGTTCAGGGGCAGGGGGATGATCACATTCGGGGCCACTTCTGCGAGCAGGTCGCCCATGCCGTCGATCTGGGATTGCACAAACACGTCGGCGATGCGGTAGCCAAAGATATTGGTCACTTCAAAAGTGTCGAAGGCAATATCCGTGCGGTTGGTAAAGCCGAAATGTTCGAAGTTTTCATAACCGGTGGGACGGTTTAACTCGATTTTACGTGGACCCCACTGGTGCTGGCGCTCGGCCATGAGATCAAAACGGAACGTTGCCTGGGGCGTGGCGAATTTCTGGCCCTTGACGAGCAGGGCGCCGGACATGGAGGCATCGTTCTTGTGATAGTCAAGCACGGTCAGGTTGGTGATGCGATCCGTGGGCTCGTACAGGAACGAGACGCGCAGGCTTTTGGAGTCGAGTTGGTCCAGGTCGGGGCCGGCACCGACGTTGCGGGTGTAGCCGTCCCGGTGTTGCATCTGGCCGGCGACACGCATGGCCAGGACGTTGTCGATCAGGGGAATATTCACCGCGCCTTCCACGGCGTTATAGCTGTAGTCGCCCAGCCCTGCTTCCAGGTAGCCCCCGAATTCATAGCCGGGTTTGTTGGGGTAGGTGAGCACAGCGCCGCCGGTGGTATTGCGGCCAAACAGGGTGCCCTGGGGACCTTTCAATACCTGGATCGACTGAATATCAAACTGGGGTGTCGAGCTGGCCAGGGTCGGCAGTGGCACATCGGCGAAATAGGTGATAACGCCGGGGGAGCCCTGGCCCACAGTGGGGCGGGACTGACCGCGAATGGAATACAGGGTATTGGATCGGGAGCCGGAACCGGAAAGGAATACACCGGGCACGGCGTATTGCAGATCCTGGGTGGTGTTGATGGATTTTTCCTTCAGGGTTTCTTCACTGAAGGCACTGATGGTAATGGGCACCGACTGAAGGCTTTCCTCGCGGCGCCGGGCGGTGACGACGATTTCCTCGATGGAGGCGACGTGACCTCCGGCGGGGTTTTCCGTCTGAGCAGTGGCCTGGCCTGCACCTGTGAGGGTGGCGGCAGTCAATATGCTGGTGACGGATGTGGTTATGAGCGTTTTCTTGAAATTATCCATTAGTACTTCTCCTCAAGATGTGACGACCGTCAAGTCGGTCGAAACGTATTCCCCCGCTCTTCTGGTTAGGGCCGGATGCGGGGTTTGAGCGCCTGTGATTTAAGCGCGGGGGGATTCTACTATTGATAGGCTGATCAGTTAATACGGGATGGGAAATGCGCCGGGTTATTGCTGTCCCCGAAACAAATTACTTGCCAGGGCGGTGTCCATATATTCGACCCCGCGAATGATGCGATCTCCGGAGAACTCAAACAGGTAGTGGTAGCGGTTGTTGTAGTCGCGACCATCGCGGAAGCGGAACTCGCCGTCCACCGCCACGGCAACCCGGTTGTCCTCGGCGGTGACAATGACATTGTGAAATCGCCGATGGTCGGTGAGCGTTATCGTATTTGCCAGGCTGGCCAAAAACGTCTCCCGGTCATAGACGCCAAACCCGGGAATATCCCAGCAGCAGTCGGGCGCCAGCAGGGCGCGGATGTGATCGATGTCGCCGGCGGCGATGGCCTCCAGCAATGCCAGGGCGCGCTGACGGCGGATAGCCGTTGTTACGGTCACATTAACCTCGGTCCCGGATGGTTTGCAGGCTGACGCCTGTGCCCCAGGAAGATGGCCCGCTGCCGGTGAGCAGAAAATCCTGCCGCAACAACCAGCGGTGAAAATAGCCGGTCAGCGCCCGGGTGTGTTGATGTCCCCTTTTATTGATAAATTCGATCAGTGCATGCTCGGCCTTGTCGGGGTCGTTGACCGGGCGTCCGAGAAGGGCAGAGATATCGGCCAGGTTGTCGTTCATCAGGGCCCGGCCGTAGCGGTTGCTGCGTTCCAGGAACAGGGCCAGGGACTGAAGCTTGCCCCGCGCGTACTCACTGGCATCCCCGGCCAGGGGCAGGGAGCCGACGTTTGCAACCAGGTGGCGGGGAGCGGCGGAATAGGTCAGGGGCCGGGCTGCTGGCGGCTCCAGCGGGACCAGGTCCACGCCCTCGGCTTCCGCAATCGCTTCCACGGCCCAGCGGGACTGGGACACACTGAAGCTCAGATAGGCGACAAAATCGTCAGCGATATCGGGGTCAAAGGCCAGGGACCAGAGCAGGAAACAGGCCCCGGTGCAGAAGCCGGCGGTGTGGTATTCGATGCTCGCTTTATCGAGAGAATCGCCGGTCAGGGCTTCGTAATGGTCGATTAGTGAGTTGATGTCCCCCAAAGGTTCACCAATATCCCGAATCCGAAGGCCGGCGAACTCCGCCAGGGGATCGCCCAGGTAGCTGATTTCGAAATCCAGTAGCCCGGTCAAGCGATCGCCCTCGAACAGAAACTGACCCGAATCGGCGGTGATAAAGGCCAGGCGGTCACGGTGGCGGGGAATGTTGTCCCGAACCCAGCGCCAGAGGAATTCCATCAGGGCAAACGGGCGCCCGGCCATGCGGTCGCGGTATATGGTCTCGCACTGGCGATAGAAGTTGAGGGCGATGTCGTCGGTCGTCTCCGGAACGGGAATCCCCAGATGGGCGAATGCCGACACGGGAATCCGGTGCAGGGCGGCCAGGGTCTCGATAAACTGCCCGCGGATTGCCTCCCTGGCGTCATCGTCCCGGGCAGTGGCCAGGTTGGGTTGACCGGGAATACGGTCCATGACGATTGCCACCGGGTCATCCATCATCCCGTGGACATGGGGAACGGGTATGCCGTGTGCTTCCAGAATCCGGTGAACGCCCGCCTCCTGGTGGAGGCTCATGGGGTTGAAGTACTTCCTGCCCTTGTCGGCGCGCACATGAATCGCGCGGTCCTTGCCATCGATACGCATATCGACATCCCAGGCCGGGCGCCATCGAGGCTGGCGGCGCAGTGAGAGTATTTCGCCGCCCAGCATGGCGATAAGGCTTTGTCGGATCGATGCCTCCAGGGCATCGCTATTGTCTGACCTGTTATCACCGGGCATATTTAAATCATTAAGTTATAGATAAATATTAAAGTTATTTATAGATTATTTGCATCGTCGCGATGGCCGCTTACCGGTCGCGATGGCGAATGGCCTGCAATTTGATGCCGGTACCCCAGGAGGATGCACCGCATTCGCGAAGCAAAAAGTCCTGGCGCTGAAGCCAGCGGTGAAAGTAGCGGGTCAGGGCCGGCATCTGCTCCGGGCCGGCACCGGCGATATGGTCGACCATGGCCTTTTCAGCATCATCCGGGTCATCGAATTGTTTGCCGGTCAGTTGCGCGACATCGGCAAGGTTTTGTTCGATCACCGAGCGGCCATAGAGGTTGGCGCGCTCCAGATACAGCGCCAGGGATACCGCCTTTGACTTGTCGTACTCGGCGAATTCTCCCTCCATAGGCAGCTGAGCCAGATTCTTCACCAGGTGCCGCGGCGCGGCGGGGTAGCCCAGGGGGGCAGCGGCGGGGGGCTCGATATCGTCCAGGGTCACCCCTTCCACCTCGGCGATGGCCTCGATGGCCCAGCGGGTGGTACCGACACTGAAGCTCAGGTAGGCGACGAAATCATCGGCGATATCCGGGTCGAAGGCCAGGGGCCAGAGCAGAAAGCCGTTGACGGCGCAGAACCCGGCGGTGTGGTACTCGACGCTGTTCTTGTCCATCCGATCGCCGGTGAGCTGCTCGTAGTGATCCATCAGTGTGTTGATGTCCCCCAACGGTTCTGTACTGTCCCGCAGTCGCATGCCGGCGAACTCGGCGATGGGGTCGCCCACATAGCCCACTTCGAAATCAATCAGGCCGGTCAATTTGTCGCCCTGGAACAGAAACTGCCCTGAATCGGCGGTGATGAATGCCGCGCGATTCCGATGTTCCGGTATATTGCTTTGTACCCAGTGCCAGATGAAATCCATCAGCGCAAAGGGCCGGCCCGCCATGCGCTTGCGATAGATTGCCTCGCAGTCGCGATACAGGTTGAGGGCGATGTCCCGTGGTGTCGACGGTACTGTCAAACCAAGGGACGCGAACTCATCGACGGGAATGTCGTGGAGGTTGGCCAGCACTTCCACATACTGGGCGCGTATGGACTCACGGGCGGCATCGTCCCGGGCGGTTTCCAGATTGATCTGACCCGGTATCAGTTCCATTACGATGGCGGTGGGGTCGTCCATCATGCCGTACACATGGGGCGCCGGAACATCGTACTTCTCCAGGATATCGTGAATGCCGGCTTCCTGATGCAGGTTCATCGGGTTTGCGTATTTCTTGCCTTTTTCGGCGCGGACATTGAGGCGATGGGGCTCGCCATCGATCAGCATATCCACGTCCCAGGCGGGACGCCAACGGGTCTGGCGTCTGAAGCCGACAATGTCGCCGCCCAGCATGTTCAGCAGGTTGTCGTAGATCCGGGCGTCGAGGGGATTCAGGTCGAGGGGCTTCGGATGTCGTGATGACATTATTATTCCTTATAAAACATTAGGATAAGATTGTTACTTGATTTTGTTTCACATTATCTTCAGGCGCTGATTGCCAGGCGAACCGTGACCGGAAACCCGTTTACGGCAGCGTTGCCCGACGGGCCGTCGGCAAAGCCGTTGGGGCTCAGGCGATTGCTGTTGGCCCCGGCATGCCGGCGTGCCACCTGGAGTTGGGCGCCATCGGCATTGTGACCCCAGCCGTGGGGCAGACTCACCACCCCGGGGCGGATATGGGGCGTGACCTCGGCCTCCACGGCGATGGTGTCCTCGCTGCTGGTCACCTCCACTGCGTCGCCGTTTTCGATACCGAGCCGGGTGGCGTCATCCGGATGTATAAACAGGGTACAACGGTGTTGGCCGCGCATCAGGGTGTCGACGTTGTGCATCCAGGAGTTCATCGACGACAGGTGACGGCGACTGACCAGCACCAGCTCCGGCAGGGGTTTTTCCATGGCGGTCGATAACCGCGGCAGATCTCCGATGACATAGTCGGGCGCGATTTCGATCTTGCCGGACGGGGTGCGCAAAATGTCATCCAGGGTGGTTCGGGTGCGGCCCAGATCCATGCCCTCGGGGCGGGTTTTGAAGTCCGCCAGTTTGAGGCCGTCGGGCCGCTCGCCGAATCGGTCGCCAAAGGGCCCCATGCGGATGGCGAGATCGAGAATGCGTTCGGGGCCCCGTTCCGGCAGGGCACTGCTTGCAATCGGGGGTTCGACGCCGATGTTGTTGCACAGGGTGGCGAAATAGTGGTCATCCATCGCGCCGATATCGATGTCCCGGTTCTTCGTGCCGGAGCACAGGGCGCCCAGGCGCAGCATCACTTCCCAGTCGTGGACCCAGTCCTCCGGCGGCTCGAACAGCGCCGGGGAATAGTGGCCGCCACTGCGCAGGGCCCAGCACCAGGCCCAGACATCCCAGTGGGGTTGTTCCAGAATGGATGCGGTGGGCAGGATGACGTGGGCGTGCCGGGTGGTTTCGTTGAGGTAGACATCGACGCAGATCAGGCACTCCAGTTCGGCCAGTGCCTGGTCGATATGGCCGGCGGCGGGGGCCGACAGGGCCGGGTTGGCCGCGATGGTGATGACGCCCCTGAGCTGGCCTTCCCCCGGAGTGGTGATCTCCTCGGCAAAGGTGCAGGCGGGGGTTTGTCCCAGCGTGATGGGCAGGCCGCTGACCCGGGTCTTGCCCAGGAGCACCGGCGCGTCGGCGGGATAGGGCGGCGTCAGCGCCAGGTGGGGGGCGGTTTCCATGCTCCAGCGGTTGCCGCCATCCCGGTCCAGATTACCGGTGAGAATGGCAATCACATCGATCAGCCACGAGGCCAGGGTGCCGTATTCCTGGTTGCACAACCCGATACGGCCGTAAACGGCGGCACTGGGGGCGCTGGCAACCTGCCGCGCCAGGGTGCGGATCGTTTCGGCGTCGACACCACAGAATGAGGCGGCGCGCTCGGGGGTGAATTCCCGCGCCGCCGATTGCAGCGCGTCAAGGCCATTGACCCGACCCTCGAGGTGGCGAAGGTTAACCAGGTTTTCGCTGAACAGGGTGTTGACCATGGCCATCAGCATGGCGGCATCCGTGCCGGGACGAATGGCAATCCACTGGTCTGCCTTGCGGGCGGTGCCGGTGTTCACCGGGTCGACCACCACCACCTTGCCGCCGCGCTTGCGCAGGTCGGCCATGGCGCCCATGACGTCGCGGTGGGAAAAGATGCTGCCCTTGGACGCCGCCGGGTTGCCGCCGAATATGACCAGCATATCGGTCTTGTCGATATCCGGAATGGGCACTTTCCACATATCGCCGTACATCAGCTGGCAGGTGAGGTTTTTGGGGTGTTGGTCGACCGTCGATGAACTGAACAGGTTGGTGATTTGCGACAGACGAATAAATTCCGCGACATAGCGGGTCAGGCCGTAGTTTTTGGCGATCATGTTGCCGAGGTAGCACGACATGGCCCCCGGTCCGTGGCGTTCCAGGACCCCCTGTATGAGTTCTTCGCAGCGCTGGAAGGCCTCCTCCCAGGTAGCTTCCCGCCAGGTATCGCCGTCGCGGATCATCGGCGTCCGCAACCGGTCCGGGTCGTGGTGCAGTTCGCCCAGGGTGGTGCCTTTCGGGCAGATGTGGCCCTGGCTCCAGACATTGTTGAAGTCGGGCCGGACCTTGGTCACCTTGTCGTTCTCGGTGGTGACGACGACCCCGCACATGCCTTCGCACAGCGGGCAAGTGCGGTGTTGAGTGGACGGAATGCTGCTCACGGGAGTGCCTCGGACGTTGCCAGGTATGGGTTTAAGCATAGACCGGAAAAGGCGGTCTGGAATCGGAGTGGTCAGGCACCGATGCCGATAATCTTTTCCGCGCCCTGTTGCTGGATAATACAGTTCATGTCCATGTATTCGCGCCAGGCGGTGATCTTGTTGTCGTCGTTGAATTCGAACACCGCCACCAGGGGAATCTTGATCCAGCCTTCGTCGGTGAGGGCCTGGTCGAGGCGTTCGGTGAACACCACATTGTGGCCGGAGCCGATGAAATAGATTTCACTGCGGTTGGATTTGTACAGATTCACCATCGCCTGAATCTCGGCGCGAATCTTGTCCCGGCCTCGGATCGGTTCTGTCACCGGCACCGCCATCTGGTAGTAGGCGTCCTCGGCAATGTAGGACATGGTTTGATCGAGATCCTCTGGCCAGCCCTCGGCGACGGTGGCGATAAGATCTTTGACGACTTGTTCCTGTGCTGCGCTCATGATGGTGTCACCTCGTTATCAGTCGTTATGGGATGAATGTAGGAAAGTCAGTGCCACAAGTACAGACACACCACTACTGACGAAACGCGGGGGTGCATTGCTCAATGTTTTCCCCGGTCGGCAATGGGCGCCGCTCAGTGGCAGGCCACTTCCCGCATATCGCGGTATTCCTGGGGCGTCTTGCCCGTCGCCTTGCGAAAGGCGGCGGTGAATGCGGCCGCGTTCTGGAAACCGCAGATATAGGCCACCTCCTTGATCAGCAGTTGTTCGTCGGTGAGCAGGGCCTTGGCCTTGCGGATGCGGGTTTCCGCCACATATTGGCGAAGGGTGTTGCCGGTGGTGGCCTTGAACCGCTCGGACAGTTGCCGGGGCTGGAGTTTACAGGCGGTGGCGAGGTCAAGGAGGGAAGGCCCCATGCCATGGGAGGACTCGATGAGATCCTTGAGAACGCGCATTTGTGCCGGCGTCAGTTTGCCGTCATGGCTGATCTCGCTGGCACCCAGGGACGGAAAATGGCGACGCAGTTCAAAGGCAATCAGGGTCAGCAGGCTGTCGATTTGCAGGGTGCTGGCGAAGCCGGGGTTGTGGGCTTCATCGGCCAGTCGCCGCAGCAGCGATTCGAGGAACGGATTGCGCATATTGATGGTGGCTTCCAGATCGATGCTGTTCCAGTGCCAGTCAAAACCGCCGAGAATGCCCAGCCGGTTGAGGTCGAACATGCAGGACAGGGTGCGCTGATGGCCGCGGGTCCACTCTGTATAGAGGGTGGCGCCCGGTGGCACAAGGAGAATCTCCTTGATGGTCTGTCGGTGCCGCGCCGGTATTCTGGGGTCGTAGCTGCAGAACAGGTTCTTGGCATGGAAGTAGGGCAATTCCAGGAAACAGTACTCGTGGGGTTCAAAGGTGCCTTCGCCGGGCTCGGTCCAGTTCACGTTATGGATCTGGATATCGTAGGCATCATCGGCCAGTCTACCTTCGAGAAAGCGGTGCACGGGCAGGTGATCGCACTTGAATGACTTGGTGTGGATGGATTCCATCGCATAACCTCCGAGAAGCGTGGGTGATTGCCGGTCTAGCTATAATGTCGGCTATTGACCGTGCCGGAGCAGGGCAATCGGGGCTCTTGGTTTTCAGCAGCGTCAACAATGCTTCATGTTTTTCTGATTATGATCGGGTGGGCAGCGGCGGCCACCATCCCTCGTCCAGGCGATGCCCCATATGGCTTCGCGTAAAGCTTTACCGGCGTCAAAGAACTGCGGTTGCCATCCTGTCGGCAGGTGCGCACTATGGGGGCTCTTTCGCCTGGCGTGATAATGATTATCATAGTGTCAGCCAGCCATCTTACACCCGGTACCCGACCCGATCACCTGTATCGGGTCGACAACATTAGAGGACATCACCAACCATGATTAAAACCGTTGGCCTCGGCAAAAAATGCGCGGACAAAACCCGCGAACAAGCCCAGCAATACCACATTGACCACCATGCACCCTTTGGCAAGCGGGTTGCCCAGCCCCTGGGCATGGTTCGCTATGTGGGTTATTACCCGCAAAGTGCCACCAATATGGCCGGGGAGGCTATCGATATCCCCTGGGATTTCATCGTTCCCGAGTCGTTCACCGACGAATTCTTCAACAACATCGAGCAGTGGCGCGAGAATGACCCGGACGGCCAGGAAATCACCATCGACGAAGCCCGGTTTTGTGACCGCAGCGCCGGTGTGATGATGGTCTGCGACGACAATGAAATTGTCCCCGACAGCGGCAGGGAGGGGATCAATATCTTCTTCGGTGCCAAGCGTGCGAAGGGGCTTGAGCCCCGCGACCACCACGAGAAACACCGCACCCTTATCGGCCCCTGGGCGAAAAAGGTCTACGGCGAGGCACTGCTCGATTACCGCGCCTACTACATCCACGAGGCCTACAACCTGAAGACGGGGCTGATGCCCGAGGCGCCCTACGATGTGATGGTCCAGGCCCGGTTCGATCCGGCTGTGATGGGCGACATGGCGGCCTGGATGGCCCGCCCCGATGTGATCGAATTACTGCAGGAAGAGGCGAAGTTCATGGATACCGCGACCCTGGTGTCCATGGTCTGCCGCTATCAGCCCTATATCCTTTGACGGGGTCCGGCGACGGCTCGCCGGCGTTTTATTGTCCCTCAATAACTTGACCGTTCGCTGTCGTGCGTCGGTGGTACACTCGGGCCGGCCGCGCCCTACGGGTGCGAGCGGTCCCCAAAAACCATAAACGAGAATGATCATGCAAAGAATGAAAGACAAGGTGGCGATTATTACCGGCGGTGCCGGCGGCATCGGCAGCGCCAGTTGCCGTCGCTTTGCGAGTGAAGGCGCGAAGGTGGTGGTCGCCGACCTGGATATCAATCACGCCCAGGCGGTGGTGGACACCATCGACGGGGATGCAATCGCCATGGCCTGTGACATCGGTGACGAGGCGTCATTCAAGCGCGCAATTGATGCCACGGTGGAGCACTACGGCAAACTCGATATCCTGTTCAATAACGCCGCCATGACCGACCCCGCCCTGCAGCACGCCGATACCGACGTCACCGATATTCCGGTGGAGGTGTGGGAAAAAACCCTGCACGTCAATACCACCGGTTATATGTTCGGATGTCGCCACGCCATTCCGCACATGGCAGCCAATGGCGGCGGTACTATCGTCAATATGGCCTCGGGCTCCGGACTGATGGCGGATGCCTCACGGGTTGCCTACGGTGCGTCCAAGGCGGCGGTTATTTCCATGACCCAGTACATCGCCACCCAGCACGCCCATCAACGTATCCGCTGTAACGCCATCGCGCCGGGGCCGGTGATAACGCCCACCTTCCGCAAGATAGCGCCGGAACTGATCGAAATTATCGGCCGCCACGCGCTCACTGAAGAACTTGGCGCTCCCGACGACATCGCGTACCTGGCCGCCTTCCTGGCCTGTTACGAGTCCCGTTATATCAACGGACAGGTGATCGCCATCGACGGCGGGCTAACGGCCCACCACGCCCATGTCATGGATCTGCAGGATTACATGGCCTCGAAAGGGTAGTAGCGGGCCTTCAGCGCGCCGGTTGTCGAATCACAGCTAGGCGGCCAGTGCGTGCATGACAAAATCGACGGTGGCCTCGCGCCACCGGTCGATGCCTTCTTCGGAGGCAACGTCGATATCCGAGGATTCCGAGATCACCTTGCCGTTCAGGAAGGAGGCGGTCGCCAGGTGAAAAATCATCCAGAAGGTTAGCTCCGGTGTGAGCCCGGGCCGGAAAACCCCGGACTTGATCCCTTTTTCCAGCATGGGACGAAAGCCCTGATCAATCGCCGCCCTCATGGTGGGGATAAACCGGCTCGACGCGGTGATGTGTTCGCCGTGATGCAGCGCCTGGTCCAGGGTCAGGGCCGCATAGCTGGGGTTGAGGATATAGTCGTCGATGATGGCGTTTACCAGTCCGGCGACGGCCTCCCGGGGCGGCAGGTTCTCGGCCAGGTTAATGGCCTGCTCGACGATCACCATGCCTTCCGACACCGTCTCCAGCGTCGCCCGGTACAGTTGCTCCTTGGTTCGGAAATAGTGGTAGACCAGCTGCTTGGTAACACCGGCGTCACGGGCGATATTTTCAATATTGGCGCCTTCAAAGCCCTTGATCGAAAATTCCGATTCCGCCGAACGGATAATCCTGTCCAGGGTATTACCTTTATCCCGAACTGCCACTCCCTTAACTCCTAGTCGAAACGCATGGGCAGGCTTGTCATCGACAGCTCGCCGGGGAAACCGCCGTAAACCGGTTCAAAATCCGGGTCCGCCAGACGCAGGTTGGGGAAACGGTTAATCAGCGCCATTAGCGCTTTACGCAACACCATTCTCGCCATGCGATTGCCGATACAGTGGTGGGGACCGGCGCCAAAGGCAAAAATGCCCTTGGGGTTGCGCCGGATATCGAATGCCAGCGGCTCTGGAAATTCATCCGGGTCAAAATCCGCTGCCTGAATGGAGGCCACCACCGGCATGTCCTTGAACACCGGCACGCCGCCCAGTTCCGTGTCCCGGGTGGCAAAGCGGGTAAAGGTGATAAACCCGGGGCCGTGGCAGCGCAGGCTCTCCTCGACGGCGCCGTCCACCAGTTCGGGATTATCCCGCAGCGCCTGCAGCTGGTCCGGGTGCCGGCCCAGCATCAGCAGGGCGCCGGCAAGCGTTGAGGCGGTGGTGCCGATACCGGCGGAACAAATACTGTTGATCTGGCCGAACAGCTCCGACTCGGTCATACCGCGGCCTTCATCCGTGGCGGTCACCAGATTGCTGATCATGTCGTCGCCGGGGTTGGCGCGCCGTTCGGCGACCACCTGGGAAATAATCTCGGTGACCTCCTGAACCGCCTGCATAAATTCCGCCGGCCAGGCCTCGCCGGGCTTGAACTGGGTCGCCAGGGAAATGCTGTCGTGCATCTTGATAAACGCCTGCTGCTGGGCAGGGGTCAGTTTGAAACTGGCGTCGAGCATCACGCGCACAATGATATCGTGGCAAAAGTCCTTCACGGCATCGAATCGGCCGTCCAGGCCGGCGACATGATCGACTTTCTCGGCAATGATGCGGTCGATGTCCGCCGACATGCGCATCACCGCCTGGGGCGTGAAGGCGGGGTTCATCAAACGACGGATGCGGTCGTGGCGTTCGCCCTCCATTTGCAGCACATTTTCCAGACCGCCGAAGATGTCGAAAACCTTGTAGCCTTCGTATGCTGGAGCTTCAACGCTGAAACGGTCCGGGCTGGTGAACATCTCCCGGACATCCGCGGCGCGACTGCACACCGTGACCCAGACGCTGGTGCGGCGGGTGTAGAACGGCGGTCGTTTGGCCCATTCCGCCACTGTGCCCCTGAGCGCCTGCTGGCGGGTACTGTCGTCCACAAG
>PABE01000070.1 GCA_002702725.1 Porticoccaceae bacterium | reverse complement strand
TTCGCAAATGGACCAACGCATCACATCAAGGGCGCGGTGTTCTACCGCCGCAATCTCTCCACCATCCACCGTGACCAAAGGACAGCCCTTTGGTCCTATCTCACGAATATGCCTTCCCTGGATATTGCCTGGAAACACAATCCACGGGTCTTGGCTCACCTCTTCGCGTTTATGAACATGGCCCAATGCCCAATACTGGTATCCTTTGGAGCGCAGCCCATCAACCGTACAGGGTGCGTAGGGCTCATGGCCTGGCTTACCGTCCAGACAGGTGTGCAGCAAACCGATATTCAGGAGTTGTGGATCACCTTGCGGATAACCTTGCGAAATATCGTCAGTGACCGCCCGTGTAGCGAAACCCTGTCCGCAAATGCTCACACCCAGGTCGTCCAGGACAACCCGTTCAGGCTTCCTGGTTGAAAATAGAGTAACGTTGTCAGGTAAGCGAAGGTGCTTGGTAATCTGGCTGGCTGCGTCATGGTTGCCCGCTACGATAAAGACACGGATACCAGCGTCCCGCAATCTTCCCATTCGCTCAACAAAATAGAGCCCGGTGTTGTAGTCCTTCCAGTCCCCGTCATACAGATCCCCGACCAGCAACACAAATGCCGCTTGCTCATCGATCGCCAGCTCAATCAAGTTGTCGAAGGCACAGCGCGTAGCACTGCGGATTTCCTCTACGGGGGCACCCTCGTATCGCTCTAATCCGTGTAGAGCACTGTCGAGATGGATGTCTGCTGCGTGGATGAAAGTGAATTTATCCTTATCCATAACGTCTTCCTTGCTATTTTCCATTTAAACTGAGCAGTTCATCATCCAGTCCATAGCGAACCACATCGATCCGGGCACTTCTTTGAGATATAAAGTCGCCAGTCATCACAGGAAGCTGAAATGGAAAGAATGCCGGATTATTCAGGAGCAGTCCCAATGCGCCCTTAGCTTCCGGTGTGGCTAGGAGTGCGGACTCGAACATCAGGATGGCCAGTTTCTCATCGGAGATAACAATCGGCGAAGATTTCTCATAACAACCTTTGGTATCTACATCCTTCAGAGCCCCCCATGCGACAAATGACCGGATTACATATCTAGCACGTCGACTTACTGTTTGTCGGTCACCAAACTTTTCCTTTAGCCGTGAAACCACCTGCAACTGAGTAACTTGGCTTTGCAAATTCAGTAAGCGCCCAATTACTGCTGCCACCGAAAACCAAAATGGATACGCCGCACCTAAAAGGCTCCAGTGAATGGCTAATCGGGCATTTGGATTCTCTTGGAGTAATTGGCAAGCTGAATTTCTCAAGGGAATTAAATCTTGATCAGGAGCTAACCAGCTTTTTATCAGAGCATTAGCAACATAGGTCTTTGTTTGTTTAGACGGAGGTGTATCGAAGCCCGGTGCGCTATCAAGATAAGCGTAGATCTCTTGCCTGGCCTCAGTTTTCGAGAATCCCATGCTGTAAAGCCTAGCTGCCTGATCAAACCATTCGATGCGCAGTTCACGCTGGATACCTACTTTGGTAAAACGATCTAATTTCGTCACCGTGTCCTCCTTTCAAACTTCACAAGGGGCACGATAACTTCTTCGATGGCTACACCGCCGTGACCTACGATGGCATCTCCCGGGTTCACGAATGCGTCGCGGCCACCGGCCACCAGGGGGAAATAATCTGCTGGCAATCCAACCGGCTGCCACTCGTAGGCAAACGGGAAGGCCCCAGCCACCTGAGCGCGGAGTTCCGGCGTGGGATAGACACGAACACGCTCACCGCGAGTTTCAGCAATCACACCTTCAGACGGGCGGCCTTTGCCGTCGCATTGGATGTTGCCGTGATCGGCCGTCAGCCAGACCTCATAGCCGTAATCCAGCAGTTGGCCGACCAGCGCGGAAAGAAATCCTGCATGGCACCACTGCTTGATCTGGTTGTGCATCCCGGCCGAGCCGAGTTGCATGCCGTGCATGATCTTGTCCACCTTGTCCACGACCAACCCCACCACCTTGGTCTTCCCGGGGTGGATTGCGGAGTCGAGGACGCCCGCAGCATCGCCGTCGCCAAGACCTCGCTGGTAAGCGACATCCAGCCGGGACAGACCATGGCCTTCCCAGAACTGCTTCCAGAGTTTCTCTTCGCTGTTGGTCGAGTTGATGGATGACGGGAAATAGAGCGGCGGCTTGCCCGAGAAGATCGATTGCCGCGATACCGAGGTCAGCGTCGGAATCCAGGCGAAGGTCGCGGATTCGCGCATGACCAGATTGGCATCCTGTTTTTGCAGAAGCTGGCGGATGGTCACCCACTGATCGAGGGCTAGGCCGTCAACCACGATCAGAGCGGCACGGCTACTACCCGAATCCTCGATATCCCGAGCCAGGCGGCGCGGCACGTGGTGCAGCATGGCCGGATTGGTCGGCGGCAAGTTGATCAGACTGGAGTAGTGGTCGGCCAGCCAAGCGGCAAAGGTCGTGTTCAGTGCATCGCCGATTTCCCTGAGCCGGGTCTGATACTCGGTGCTGTTGCCACAATGAACCAGCGAAGAAAGTTCGGCCCATTTCAATGCAAAGGCGGTCCAGTCCGAGTAACGCGCTTCAGCAGTGGGCAGTTCCTTCTCGACAAGGCCAAACAAGCGAGAGATCCGTAGCTCGTCATCGTCCACGCCGGACGTGGCGATGCCGCTTCGAACCCAGGACCCGGCATCCACTTCAATGCCTTTGGCCTCGACAGGGGTGAGTTTCCCCTCCAGGAACAGGTTGTCGATGTAGACCTTGATGTCCTGATGGTCGAACGGCAGGCGATCAGGGCCGGGATACTTGAGGCCGTATTCCGGCGAATCCTCCCGTACCTGATGAGCGCTGCCGAGCCTGGAAAGAAATAGCGGCCAGCGTTCCTGCAAAAAGGCGAAGAACGCCTCATCGTCCGGAACGATTTCAGAGAGCGGCCAAGCCTTGAATCCATCATGCCCTTTGAGAACCTGGATAAGCCGCTCAGCCAGCATCAGCGGGATCTGTAGCTTCCCATAGTGCAGGCGCAGCAATGCGCGAAGCAGCTCCACCTCGCCCCCAATTAGTTCCGCTGCAATGCCGAACACATGACGGAGAATGAAATCCTTGGTGGCGTTGTCGCCCATGCGATCCGGCGGCGACTTGCGCTGGGCCTCAAAAAGCGAATCCAGCAAGCTCCTGTCGAGCTTTTCAATGACCGGATAGCTCAGGTTGGGAAAGAGATCCCCCAAGTTGAATGAAAGCTTGCGGCCCGCCTGGAGTAGGTCGTAAGGCAAGGATTCCAGCTCCGCATCCTGCAAGCGGAGGACTACCACCAGATCGGTGTGCTCACCCCGGTCCCAGATCGAACGGTACTTTGACTCATAGGCGTATCTGAATTCGACCGGATCACTGAACTCGATCAGGTCGAACCCGCGCCCGCGAAGCTCCAATGCCAGCTTCTCCTCGGTCAGCAGACAATCCGGGTCCGCGACCAGGGTCAGCTTGCTGACGTTGGGCACAAAGTCGTTCAGGATGGCGTCTCTCCAACTACTCATTGGACGCCAACCCTTTTTCTGATGGAGAGATAATCCGCAGCATCAGCAGCGACCGGATCTCCGGTACGATCTGCCGCGCTGATTGCAGTTCATGCCGCCACTCATTTTCCTCGGCATCACAGCGAGCCAGACGATACTGGCGCACTTCGGGCAACCCAACTCTTTCGATAGCCTTCCGCCGAGAGGTGAAGGCGACCATGCCGCGTTCTTCTTCCCTATTCACCGAAGCGATGTGCGCTTGCTGGAGGGCGTCGAACAGCTCCTGCCCGGCCTGTTCGGCAGCAATCTGCAAACACTCATGGGCGGTGATGGATTCATCCTGCCCGAGTGTGGCTTGCACTTCCGCGTCCGCTGCCTGTAGCGCATCCCAGATATGCCGGGCCGTTGGCAGAAACAGTTTGCCATCTTCGCTCAAGAACACGCTGACATAGCCACGCCGCACCATGGGGATGCGCAGGAGTTGTGTCTTCTGGTGCATTCCGGCCTGAAGACGGATCTCAAAGAGCCCCCAGAGTCCGGAGATGCTGGCTGGCAGCCCGCTTACGGTTACGCACGGCAATGGCTGACCTGCCGCGACCTGGGGCAGGTTCAGGGCAAGACCACGGACACGGCTGTTTTCGAGATTGAGCAGGGTTGCGTCGGTTAGACGATCCGCTTCCCGAGCGCTGAATACGGCTTTGCGGTGTTCCTGGCCATCCGGCCAATTCAGATCCCACCAGGAGCGCTTGCGACTGGCTGCGCCGCCGTGTGAATTGAGGTAGCCCACCGTCATCCGTTCCACCCAGTGGGGCAGCGGATGCGAGCGCAGACGCTCAGCGGTTTGCACATCCGGCTCTTCGGATATGCCGTAGATAGCGGAGGACTCGCGCACCTGCTGAATCTCATCCCGAATCCTGGCCACCGTGTGATCGACGGAGGTTTCGATGCCGTCAGGATTAAGGATGGCCGAGGCGAACACATCCTCGAACAACTCACCGGCCTGCGCCGAGTCGAGCACGTCGCCGGTCTTGTCGATGCCGAACTCGTCGAAGATCACCGAGAGCTTCTGCTCCAGAACTTCGCGGACCCGGAACTCGACTGAATCCTCAAATACGAAATTGATCGCCTGTACGGTTTTGGGCTGGCCGATACGGTCCACGCGGCCGATACGCTGCTCTAGCCGCATGGGGTTCCAGGGAATGTCGTAGTTGATGATGACATGGGCGAACTGCAGGTTCAGACCCTCACCGCCCGCATCGGTGGAGACCAATACGCGGTGCGATTTGCGGAAGGCATCCTGGGCTGCCCCACGTTCCTCCATGGCCATGGAGCCGTTCAGGGTGACCACCGAGATTCCCCGGGCTTCCAGAAACTCCTTCAGCATCTGCTGGGTCGGCACGAACTCGGTGAAGATCAGCACCTTCAGATCCGGTTCGTTTTCCTCGGCTTGCAGCTTGTAGATCCACTCGATCAGAGCCTCGGCCTTGGCATCCGGTCCAGCCTGTTCACAACGGACCGCCGCGTCGAGCAGGGTCTCAACATGGCTTCCTTCGCTCTGCAGAGCCGACACATGGGATTTCAGCAGCTCATCGAGCAGCTCCTGGCCGTCCATGTCATATAGCTCGGCTATTTCATCGTCTGGGCTTTCCAATCCGTCCGCGCCGTTTTCCAGTTCCGCCAGGCGCAGGCTGGCTTGTTGCTCACCATCCTTGAGTGCCGCAAGCCGACGCTCCAGCGTGGTGCGGATCGCCCGGGTGCTGGAAACCACCAGGCGCTGCATCAGGATCATCAGAAAGCCGATGTGGCGCTTCTTCTCGCGCAGGGCCTGGTTGTAGCCCTCGCGCACATAGTCGGTCACCGCCTCGTAGAGAAGCTGCTGCAGTTGGTGACGGCTCTCCCAGGCCACCGGGGCCATCTGCGTCCGCCGGGGTTTGAAGAGCGGCTTGCCGTCGGCATCGATGGCCTTGCGCTTCTCGGTACGGATGACATACGGAGCCACCCGCTCGCGGGAGACGCTGTCCATATCCGGAAAGGCATCGTCATCCAGCAGGTTCATCAGCCGATGGAAGGCATCGGTCTTCCCCTGGTGGGGTGTAGCCGAAAGGAGCAGCACATAGGGCGCGGCTTCCGCCAGCCCCTTGCCGAGCTTGTAGCGGGCGACCTGGTCGGTACTGCCGCCCAGCCGATGCGCTTCGTCCACGATCACCAGATCCCAACCGGCGGTAATCAGATCCTCGAACCGGCTGCGGTTGTATTCGGCGACGCGCTCGGCGGTCCAGCCGCGCCGCTTGTCCATGGGTTTGACCGAATCCAGGGAGACGATGACCTGATCAAACATCGACCAGGCTGAGCTCCGCTGGTCCGCGCTCTTTCCAAATTGGGGAGCCAGACGCTGCAATGTGCCGATGTCGTCGCCCAGCACGAGCTGGAACTGCTCGTTGAAGTGGGTCTGCATTTCCGCCACCCACTGGGTAGCGATTCCCTTCGGCGAGACGACCAATGTCCGACGCACCAGTCCGCGCAGTTTGAGCTCGCGCATGACCAGCCCGGCCTCGATGGTCTTGCCGAGACCCACCTCGTCGGCCAGCAGGTAGCGCACGCGGTCACCGGAGATGGCCCGGGACAAGGCGTGGATCTGGTGCGGCAGCGGAATGACATTGCACTCCATAGGAGCCAGCAGCACATGGCCATCAGTGGCGCTGGTGGAGCCTTCGAGCACCTCGGCCACCTTGGCTGCGGCGGCCACATAGGCAATGCGCCCGGCCTCGATCTCCGGCTGCAGGTCGGCACTCAGCGGCCGCAAGGCGGAGCGGGGAACGCGCACCACCGCGTCCTGGTTCGGCAACCAGACACGGCACACCGTCTGCCCCCACAAGGTCTGTTCTTCAATAATCTTGCAGGCGCTGTTATGAACGGTGCTGTATTGCCAAAGCGACTCCATCCGCTAATTACCCTCTACCTTGATCTGTTGCCTGCTGAATCTGAATCGCAGGTGCAATGCGAGTTCTGATTTCGTTGTAAACAGCGATATCGAGGCCCTCGGCTACCTCCAACGACACGGCCAATCCATACGCGACAGAGTTATGAATTTTCCCGGCGTCTTCCCGGCAGTTCACCTTGATTTCGATAACTTCCCCGTCGATGAACGGCTCCGCTCTCTGGCCTTCGAACACTTCGTGTTGGACTGTGCCGCGCCGCACTGCTCGCCAATCGGCATCACTTCGAGTTGGAGCTAAGCCGTTGTTGTTCATTTCAAACCAAAGGCTTGCAGTGCGATATTTTTGAGTGCTTGCCGAGATTGGGGACAACCAAGCCAAGGTAACGGTCAGGCGTCGCCACTCAGGACGCGATCCCAGCGATGGAGGTAGAGGCAGACTGAAAACGTGAGCTTCGCCGTCGGAGAGCTGTCCGAAGCCCAACACTGTTGCCCGCTGTTCTGTGCAATCCAGAACACGGTCCACCACCGGTATGCCATAACCGATCCACCGGCTAATCAGCCCACTGAGCTGGCGGCCGTTTTCTGGGGTACGAAGCACCTCGGAAATTCGTGAACCTATATCGCCCCACGAGCAGCCATGGACCAACATCGCCTTCAACAGGGGAACTTCATAATTCGATGGATCGACTTCAGCCGCTTGCTCATTAAAGATCTGCTGCAGAGAGTCGTAACAAATGCCAGCGGCTCTGCTGATCAAAGCAGTCGCATTACTCGTTCCACAACTGTAGGAGGTGGCGTTTAGTTCACCAGCAAGGCTTCCGGGTGAGGCGACTTTGTTTCCAGGGGTTGTGCGAAAAATCGCGGGCTCAATGGTTACGGGGTTGGTTGGCTGTAAAGGCAACCGGTACCACTGTCTCCCGCCGTAGAAGATAACGTCGGGTTTTATTGCGCGTCGATAACCGCTGCCAAATGCTGAAACGGGACTGGGTAATGGACGCCCAAATGGGTCTATCCTATTTCCCTGGTAGGCAACCTGTGCCTCATCTAGATGTACTGCCCCAACGCTGATGCCGTTAATCGTTTCGGCTGGCGAAAGAAGCTTCCTGTTCCGGGCGTCCCTGTACAGGGCTTTGATTGTTGCTGCTTCAAATTCGTCAGTCTGAAATGAGTCGAATTCTTCCCGAGATACGCCCAAGGAAATTGTTGTTGGATGATTCCCGGCACTAACGACAAACAGCACGCCATACTTCACGCTCAACCAGTCCAGTAATCTGGCAATCGGGCTCATAGACTGTGTGAATTGGCGGGCTCGGTCACCGATTGACAAGTTGATTATTTTAATTTGAGGAGCTACCGGTCCTTCCCCCTGATCACCCTCGAACAATCGCTTGACCGCTCTGTGGATAAGATCGACCGCAAGGCAATTTTCCGGAATGCCCTCTGGTCGAGGCGTGTCGAACCAGTTCAGCGGCTTCATGATAGGCCGAACGTAAACTGGCCTGGATAGAGAGGGCTGTGGCTGATTCAGGTCGCCATGGACAATGAGCGATGCCATTGAGCTGCCATGGACCCGCTCCGAGGCCGCGTAATCAGCTTCCCAGTTATCTGGATCGTCAACAATCAAACGGCCAGCCAACAAGCGGTGATTGGCCAGCGGAACCCCATCAAAAAGAGCCACGACAGGATCGCCAGTAGGTATTGGCATCTCTTCAACCTGGGCGATTTCCACATCACCCTCTGGAGATTTGTCTCCGACCACCATTTGCCCAACAGGCCTTAAGAACATGATGTTCTCACATTTAACCAGTTCAGTTGTTGGGTTCTCCACGATATCTCGGATGGCGTGAGCCGGCAGTTCCGCCAGGAGCCCATGGTAGGCGATGCCCTCTATCACTGACTGGTTCAGTATTCGACCGCCCGCTTGCTGAACGAGGTGCGTAACTTGGCTCGCGCTAACTGCGCGAAGCTCGTTGCTTCCACGAAACCAAAGCTCAGCCTCAAACGGAATGACCCGATCACCGTGGTATTCAAGATCCTCCTGCCAGATATCAATCACGCCGGTTTCTAGAAGTCTGTCCTGAACATCCCACCGACGGATGCTTTTCAAGTGTAAGAACACATCGCGGAACTTCGTAAGGCCGCGCTCGAACTGCATGTTTGAATCAGCCTGGTAGCGTCGCCACAGGGACAACATCTCGTCGAGGGCTCGCTGATTGGTCATCACCAGATACAGACGCCCATTCAGTTCCTTTTCAGGATTATTCTCATCATAAAAATCTTGGTCAGGTGCAATCTCGTCGCTCTCGAGTTCACCCATCCACTCGAGCCCTTCGATGCGTTTCACGGCATTGGCAAAATTGTCTACGCTGCCAATGGTCTCAATAACTAAAACCTGCTCGGGGTCTATACCCGCTGTGTTCTGCTGAATCTCTACTCTGCGGGCTTCAAAAGCTGCCTGCAGTTGGTTGAAAATCGGTGAAAGGCGTTGACCTTGTCGCGTTACATTGGGCTTGTGAACGCGTCCGAACTGGGATTTCTGTTTTGTCCTATCAGCCGGTTGTGGCGTCGGAAAAAGGAGCAGTGGGCGCTCAGGCATCCTTCACCTCCGGTTCGTCCTGTTGCGCTACGGTGACTGATCTGGCGGACCAGCCCTGGAGAGTTTTGGATACGATATCCTTCATCTCGGCGTTCGGTTGTTCGAGCACATACTGGCGGAACAAGGTCGTTCCGAACTCTTCTACTTCGGCGAAATTCGATCCCTGGAGACGTTTGGCCAAAGTACCCGCAGCGTATCCCAGGGGGATATTGATACGGCGCTCGAATTTTTCGAACCACTCTGTCAGGCGGGCGCGGGTCGGGCCGGGTAGAGTCATGCGGACCTGGAAGCGCCGCCAAACAGCACGATCCAGTAGTTCAGCATGATTGGTTGCCCCGATGACCATGACATGGCTCGGCAGGTTGTCGATCTGCATGAGCAGCGAACTCACCACGCGCTTGATTTCACCGGTCTCGTGCAGATCGCCGCGCTCTTTGCCGAGTGTTTCAAACTCGTCGAAAAAGAGGACGCATTTCCGAGTGGAGGCATACTCAAACAGTTTCTTAAGGCGGACAGCGGTCTCGCCCAGGTATGTACCGACGACGCTCTCATAACGAACCACAAGCAGCGGGACCACTAGTGCTTCTGCAATGGCCTCGGCCAACGACGTCTTGCCATTGCCCGGCGGTCCGATGAGGAGCAAGCGGTTGCGGGGCTCCAGGTTGTAGGACCTGAGCAGGTCGGTCCGGTGCTGTTCCTGAATCAGGCTCTGGCATATCTGCTGCACTTCATCCGGCAGGATGAGTTCGGATAGCTTTCGCTGGGGCATAACCTCATGGAATAGGTTGCCCGCGCGCTGATCCAGCATAGGACCACCGCCATTGGTAACGGGGCGTTCAACCGGCGCGGCGTTGAGTAACTCCTCGAGTTTCTCGGCTAGCACCTTGTGCTGCTTGGTTCGTTCTTCGGCGATGATCGCCTCGACGACCTTTCTAAAACTGGCCTTGTCGCCCCGTATGCCGGATTGGACAAGGCGAATTAGTAAATCCGCTCTTGCCATTATTCGCCTCCCATTCTTGTTACTGCCTGGTCGTACCACATGAGCAGCTTGGGATCTTCTTCCAGGACGTTGTTCGGGATCTTGTCGGCCACGGCGACGATGACTGCGTAGTCGCGTTCCTGCCAGGCTTTCTTGAATCCGGCGCGGACAGCTTCCAGGCGGAAGACCTTGAGTTTCTTTTTGACCTCTTTGTATTCCTCGAACTCCTTGAGCAGCGCCTTCTCGCGCAGCTTCTCCAGGTCGCCCGCCTTGTTGGGATCGGGCACGTACCAGCGGTCGCGGGCTTTGGTCACCAGCGCCGGATCATCCTTGGGCAGGTTACGCAATTCTTTCCAGTTGGTGGAAAGGTAGGCGTGGATTTGCTCGGGCACCGGGCCTTTGCCGTCGTAGCAGAGGAAGTTCTGGTTCAACAGTTCGCGCAGATCGAGCTGGGCCTCGTTCTTGCTCCAGCCACCGAGCTGCTGCATGAACTGTGGATTGATGTCGGAGAAGGTCTGCGGTTTTTCTCTGATGAGCTGGCGAAGCCACTGGATGGCGGATGCTTCGTCGGAGACGAACATTGAAAGCTGCTGTGGGGTACCGGAGGTCATCTTCTTGCGGTCGTATTCGGCCACCTGATCCGGCAGGAAATACATGCCGTCACGCTCTATGAAGCGTTGTGCCAGCCCGATCTGGAATTCCTGGCTGGAGATCGGCACGGGGTAGCCCTTGCGGACATAAAACGCGATCATCTGGTCGAACAGGATGCGTGGGTCGCGTTCCGGAACGAACTGCAGCAAGGCTCCCTGTTGCTTCGTGATCGGCAGATACTTCAAGTGCGTGCGGACAAAATCCCACACGCCTTCTTCGGTTTGCGCCTCTTTCTGAAAGCGCTCTTCAAAGCCGCCATTGGGTTTGTAGGCTGAGATAACGAGGTCTTGCTTGACAGATGTTGTGTTTGTTATCGCATTAAAACTACCTTGCTTTTTGTCTAAACCTGATACATTGGCAACAATAAACCCAGCCTCTGTGAGTGCGGTTTGAATGCTGTTCCAAACGGCAGCCTTAGTATTGGAGAACTCCACTGTCATCCAATGACCAGGCTTGAGAGCCTTGTAGGCCTGAGAAAAGCATCCTGCCATAAGGGCACGATAGCTATCCAGCTCTTTAGCTTGGTGTTTACTTACAATCGCTTCAGCTTGCTGGTTTGTAAAAACCTTAAGCCATCCTTCCCATAGGAAATTCAGCTCGGAATACGCAAGGTTATCTCCAAAAGGAGGATCTAAAAAAATATAATCAATCCCATTTTCTGGATATGTCGCTAAGTCGGAAGCGCTTTGTGCTCCTATCGCACACTCAGAAATAGATGTTGGCATCTTTTCATACATACGAATAATGCCCCTGACTTTGCCCTCCATCCAAGAAATTGCATTCCACTCACGATGCAAAGAGCCAATATATAAAGTTCCAGATCTGATCATGTTTGGGAATGTGCTGCCCGGCGTATATCTCTGCATTCGAGATAAACCCTGAATGGTTCCAGTTATCAAAAAAAGACCGGGCAAGTAATCGTGTAGTTCTTTTCTTACCTCGGCCAAAACGGCCAAAGGCCTTTTCATAAAAAAATGATAATCATGGGTAACGTCAGAGTGATAACCTTTTCTCCATTGGTCTCCCCAGCACTCGTCCTTAAACATCATTTTGTTTGATGGATGCCAGGCGATTTCCATGTCTTCGATCTTTTTGAGTACATCAAGATCATGCTTGTTTACTGGGCGAGCGTATTTATTCCCCGTTTGCAGATTTTTACAATGAACCTCAACTGGAACTTGCTTTGTTATTTTTCTGGGTTGCTTTGTGACATGATCTAAAATCGTTTTTAGCGCATGATCGGAACTATTCTTGCTGACAACAGATTTACAGCTTTGACATTGAAACTCTGACTCTACTTTTCCTTCGTCATTCAGTGCAGCGTCCCAGAAAATTATTTCTTCACCACACTCAGGACAAATGAAGACATCTGACCAGACGCAAAACAATAGCTCTTCTTTGATTCCAGATTTTTCATCGACTGTTTCATACATCCAGTCCAGCTTCTTCCTGACATTTTGAAAGGCACTATCAATTCGCTTGCGGAAACTAAATACATCGTCGCGATGGGTATAGTTATGAGCGATGAATGTACCTACAGGTGCCAAATCACTTAATACAGCTTTTCGGATTCCGATTTTGCTGAAAGGTTGCCATAACTTTTTGCCTTCCTCATTGCTTTCTTCGCGCAGAATGGTTCCATCAGCTTTTACTTGATACCCAAGTGCGAGCACTTCATTCCTGTCACCACACATAAGTGCTGCTACCCCGGTCATGCCGGTTCCACAGAAAACATCGAATACAATGTCCCCCGGCTGCGTGTAGTGAAGGATGTAACGCATGATGGCCTTGTGCGGCACCTTGGTGTGGTAGGAGTGAGCGCTATAAATTGGGTCCATCTTCCCTTCGCTCACATCGGCAGCAAAGGGTTCACGGTGGTAGTGATAGCCTTCGGGCTTTTCCGGCTTCTCGGCTTCCCATTCAGCTATGAAATCGGCAATCCATGGATTCGGGCAGGCGGTGTAATACGGCGGATCGCTCAGGTTCAGGATGTCCTCGTCGCTGCCGATGGGAAAGCCTTCGATCTTGCGGAACTCCGGGTCCTGCAACTTTTTGCGCAGCTCTTCCGAAAAGTGAGCGCGGCGAGCCTCGTCGTTCTCGAACGTCATGCCTAAGCAGGTCACGGGTCCCGAGTCGCGGGTCGCGGGTCCTTCTGTCTCGAACATCGTCTGTTGCTGTCCGTATTTGTCGCTCATGAATTGCTCCGATTCTTTGTATTGCTTTTGACTCGTGACTCTTGACCCGCTGACTCGCGACTCAGGTAGCGCATGAAACCGCCAATGAGGTTTCCTGTTTCTGTGGCTGATTTGTAAAGCGAGTCGAAAGCAGTCTGGTCAATTAGCCCGGCATCGAGAGCCACGTAAAGCTGCGCTTTGACTTCACCGGCAGAGCCTTTTGCGATGGCAAGGAATCGCCGGAATTCGACATCACCACCACGCTCGAATCCTTCGGCAATATTGGACATCACCGATACGGCTGCCCTTTGGATCTGGTCACGCAGTCCGAAATCACGAGCGAACTTTCCTTCCGATGTAACGGCATACACGGCTTTGGCGAGCTGTCTTGCCCGCTGCCATCCTTCGATATCCTCGAACTTTTCAATCCTTGCCATCTTCAATCCTTCGACTCGTGACTCATGACTCGCGACCCGTGACTCATTTATTCCATGACGATCCGCACCTTGGCCGGGTCCTTGCCCTTGGTGAGCTGATCGATGTACTCCTCAAAGCGTTTCTTCATCTCCGCCGGGGTGGCCGGGCCGTCGGTAACCTGCAGAGCCTGTTGCAGCTCCTGCGCCTTGACGGTGACCTTGACCAGACCGGAGAGCACTTCCTTCAGGGCGTGGACAAAGTTGCTGTCCAGCGGCACCGGCAGTTCCTTCGACTTGATGAAGGCCTCCAGGGGCTCGCGGTCGTCGATCTTCAGTAGGTCCATGTTGGCCTGGGTGATCGGGTCCTCCAGGTTGCTGAGGATGGTCGAGGTCCAGGCCGTCACCATGGCGTCGAGCTGGGCGTCCATCTGGTCGATCATCTGCGAGCCTGCCGCCGTGCCGGTTTCCACCGAAGGCCGGAACCCGCAATGCGGGCAGATGGGCGAGGCGTCGAGGTTTTGCTCGGTCAGGGCAAAGCAGCTCTTCAGTCCGGCCAGGCGGTTCTGGTAATCGGTGAGCTGCTGCCGGGGCATCAGGTCGATACCGGCCAGCTTGCGCAGGGTTTGCAGCCGCTGGTCGTAGAGCAGTCCGGTTTTGCGCTTGTCGTCGTTCACGCCCAGCCGCGCCTTGGTGTGCAGACCGATGTAGGCGACGGTGTAATCCTTCTTCAGCTTTTGCAGCTTGGCCCCGATGCTCTGGGACTGGCTGGCCAGCTCGGTCAGGTCGGCCTGCTTGAGGGCATCCAGCACGTCCTGCCGGGTGGTCTTCATGCGATCCACCCAGTCGTGCTCGGCGGGCAGCACCGCCTCGGCGGTGGAGAGCCAGGACGCCGTCGGGCTGTGGTCCATGATGAACTCGCGCAGGGCGTCCAGCTCATCCAGGGCCTTCACGGCCTTTTCGTGGGCCAGCACTTCGGGAGCGCTGTAGCGGAAGTTTTTCAGCTTACCCGGCGAGGAGTAGGCCTGGAGCGATTCAAAGAAGCCCTTGGCCTCGTCCAGCCCGCTGGCCTGGCTGGATAGGTCGGTTCCCGCGAGCAGGTCCAGGCCCCAGAAGGAGAGCCCTTCGCGCAGGGTCTGCTGGGTCATGACGATGCGCTTGACGATCTTGCCCACCGCTTGTTGCAGGTTCTGCACCGGCTCGTCCTTGCCCTGAGTGACGAGCTGGGCCATGCCCGGCGTCATGCCGAGCAGTTCGAACAGCGCTTTGAGCGCGGGCAGGTTCCATTCCTTGGGTTGCTCCAGGTGCTTGAAGCGGACCAGCTCGTCCATGCCGGTCGCGGCAAGCTGCTGTAGTCCGGTGGCGTCAAACTTTTTGCCCGGAATGGCGAGCACGATGTCGCCGGAATAGACCAGGGCAGCCACCAGGACACTCACCCATTCGGGTTCCAGGCGCGAACCGCCCGGGTTCATGTATTCCAGCCCGTGGTCGTCCTGGATGATCTCGCTGCGGTTGACCACCTGGCCGTGGCCCTTGGCCTTGATGGCATCGAGGATGAACTTGGTGTACTTCGACTTGTAGGGATCGATCTTCTCGCCGTCGAGCAGCTCCAGGGCGTCCAGCACGGCCGTGGCCTGCTTGGTGCGGTTCTGCCCGGCGATGGCCCGCAGGGCGTCCTGCGCGGCCTGGGCGCGGTTGTTGCCGGTGATCAGGACCGAGAAGAACGGGTAGTCCGGGGCCTGGTTCTCGAAGTTCGGTGCCAGGCAGACACCGGCGATGGTGTTCACCAAGTCGCGGAAGTTGATAGTCTCGTGAGGCGACAGGCCCGACAGGTCGCGGATGGATTTGCCCTTGGCCCATTCGGTCATGGACTTGGTGCGGCCCTGATAGGTGACCTCGAAGGCATCGCTCATGTGCTTCTGCAGCCACTGGACCAGCTTCTTCAGGAAGCCGTTGGCCTTCGATTCATAGGTGGCCTTGGCGTGACCCGATGAAGTGGCCGCAAGATCCAGGGCGGCCGCATAGCTCTTCAGCGCGGTCTGGAATTCCTCGTCGGTGCCTTTCAGGCGGAAGAAGACCTCGTCGTTGACCTTGTCGTCTTTGAAGCGCGGCGGATCATTGGGCTGAATGAAGTAGAGGTAAAAGTCCCGCTGCGGCACGGCGGTGGAGCGCTCGTTCGGTGCCCCGAAAAAGAGGTAGCCGGTACGGGCCGCCTTGTGCTCCTGCCAGACCAGTTCGTGCTGCCAGATCTTGTAGCCGGTCACGTAGGTGGCGTCCTGGCATTCCATGACGCGCTTGAGCGCCTCGTAATAGAAACGGTCGAGCTGAGCCTGACCCAGGCTTTCGGCACGCTTGTCTATCAGGGCGTCGAAGTCGTCGGTCTTCTTCAGATCGAGGTAGAACTGGCGGTTGTCGGCATTGAAGGAGATGAACTGGCCGCTGACTGTCTTGTGGATCTCGCGCAGGACCGTTTCCACATGGGTCTGGAGATCCTTGTCGGGCTCGTCGCTGCCCAGCTCGGCGATCAGTGGATCGAACAGGCAGAGGCGGTCGCGCAGCTCCTCGGCGGATGCGCCCATAGGGGCGTAAATGTCGCCAGTGGTGAGACGGTGGACGGACAGCGCATGGATCAGGCGCAGCGCCATCGGCTTGTATTGCTTACGGGTGATGGCGTTCTCGATGCGGGATTCCAGAACCTGGCTGCAATCGATGACTGCCCGGATCTCGGGAATAGCCCTGAAGGAAGCGTTCTGTTTGAGCGTGCCCCAGTAGCTGTCGAAGGCAATCAGGCCGGGTTCGTCCTGTGGCACATCCTTGCCAAGAATGCCCTTCATGCCCATGGACAGGGTCTTGAGCACCTCGCGCTTTTCCACCACGGTTACGCGCTCGAATGTGTCGATGTAATCGGGATGCACCGGGAAGAGCCGGACGAACTCGTCCATGCGCTCGTTGAGCCCGCCGTAGTATTTGGCAAAAGGCATCAGGTAGTCGCGGATCTTGGCCTGTTGCTCGGTGGTCTTCTTGAGCAGGCGCTCGGCCACGACGAATTTCACATCGCTGCGGGCGATAAGTATCTGCTCGAAGCGATCCTTCACCCGGCGGATGCTGTCGGCGACAAAAGCGAAGCGCGGGCTGTCGAAAATGGCTTCCTGGACACCGGCCATGAAGCGGAAGCGCAGGTCCTTGCAGACCTCACCAACTTCGCGGAGGAAGTTGAGGTCGAGGATCAGCTCCTGGTCCTTGCGGGTGCGCAGGTAGTCGAGCAGTTCATCGACCACCAGCAGCAGGCCGTGCTCGGGGAAGACCTCGCCGAACTTGGCCATCATGTCTTCGAAGGCCCGTTTGTGGCTGGAGATGGTGCCCGCCTCGGGGAAGACATATTCCACGCCGAGTTTTTCGAGATGCTCTTCCAGTTCGGCCACCAGGATGTCGCGCAGGGACATGGTGGTGGCACCGATCTCGGTACGGATGACCTTGAACCGACCGGCGATCTGAGCGGCTGCGTCGCGGACACCATCGTTCTTCAGCCCTTCCAGCAGGGAGGCATCTGCGGCAAGGCTGGAGACCACCGACATCAAGTGCGACTTACCGGTGCCGTAATTACCGACCACCAGCAGCCCCTTGTTATCGACCGGGTGGTCGAACTGCATCTGAGGAATGATAAGCTGCGTGAGTCGTTCGGCCATTTCATCTGAAATGACATAGGTGTTCACGAGGGTGTGTGCGGCGCTCGATTTGTCCGCGTCACGCAACTGAACGACCGACTCAATCGGGTCGAATTGGATAAGGTCTCCGTATTTGAGTCGCCCCATCCCTGGGGCTCCCCCTGCGGGCGCCCCTGCGGTGCGTCCAAATTCTTTGTCCTGTGAATTTGTCATGCTTGTCCTGCCTCTCTATTGTTTTTTGCCGAATCGACCGCGGCCGAGCCATCCATGCCCACAATCAGCGCATCGACCGAGTCATAGCTGCGGTACTCGGGATGGCCGGTTTCGGCATACAAAAGCCTTCCGGAATTCATGATTCCGTTCCACGAAGCCACCACGGCCCGGTTTCTCGAAATGGACTGCAGCAAGCGCAAGGGGTCCTGCTGGAGATCCTTGTCGAAAAGGATCTCGAGATTATCCAGCACCACCGGTGCTTGAGCCTGGTCCGCGATCTGATCGAGGATGCCCGGCAGCCGCAGTGACCGTTGCTTGGCTGTCAGCTCCAGTAGCTCGCCGGAGAGCGCCAGATTGACGTTGACGACGGACGAACCGAACTCCTCGGCAATATCCCGAAGGATGCCGGTCTTGCCGGAACCGGTCTCACCCACCAGCAGTACTAGGCGGTGGTATAAGCCTTCGGCTGCCTGGAGGGATCGTTTTATCTTGTCGTGAATCGGTTCGGCCATGGTCGCTCCTTACTGCTCGGTGTCCGGCTTGTCCGATTTGTCGGCGGCACCCCCTGCCTTCACCCATTCGTCTACCTCCTCCCTCTTAAACTTCCAGAGACGTCCGACGCGATGCGCGGGCATATCGTGTTTTTCAATCCACCTGTAGACGGTGTCATTGCTCACGCCGAGGTAGGTGCAAATATCCCCTACAGACAGCCAACGATCTTCCAACTCAGCCATTTCTCGAATTCCTCATAAAAGCTCCGGCTGAAGCGCCACGCGTCCGCCGGCCAGAAAAGGCCACGATTACCTGACGCACGTTTAACAACTTACGGTATGAGTCGAATATATTGATGCAAAGGCCGGTTGTCTACCGCTTTTTGCCGCTTAGACCCGTATTTTGCGATACGGCAGCCATAAATCTATGAGAAGTGTTTGTGATTTCAGATGGTTGACTAACGATATCCAGTGGTTTTTAGATCGGTATACGTCCGGGTTCTATGGTTCCAGAATTTTATTATCCCCTACTAAGGGGACTTTAGAGTCAGCTTCTCAGTTAGCTACATGGGTTACCCCAATCATGATCACCATGAATGGCGCAGTAAACTACGCTAATAAAATTGCAACTTATCCAGACATCCCTTCCGACCTGCTCACTCGGGACAGCTGCCCACTTTGCCCTCTCTTCCGCCGAAACCCCCGGTCCCGCGCCATAAACGCCTCCAGCATATGTGGAATCAGCGTCACCGTATCCACCGGCTTGCCGTAGGTCTGAGCGTGCAGCTCGGCATAACGCTCCAAGTCCGCCTTCAGGGACGCCGGGCAGGCAAAGGTCAATTTGACGGTTTCAGTTTTCGGCAGCGGCCCGAGCCGGAGTTTGTTGGCGGTCATGGCGTCATTCCCCGTTGATAGAACAATGGTTGATACGGATTACGGAATACCAGGTCGCGATTAACGATCAGCCGCACCGGCAGACCGGGACGGCTGGTCAGGGTGGGCTGGATATTGAGGTTGCGGCGGGTGACCTCCTGGCCGACCTGGTTGATGCTGTCCTGCGCGCTGTCCCGGCCGGCGATGATGACGCGATCGCCGTCCTGGCGGTTCTCGGGCGCGGCCAATTCGGCGCCCACTCCTAGCAGTGTGGTCAGCGCGGCGCCAGCGAAGAGGCGATCCCAGTGCCAATCGACGCCGTCTTCGAGGCCTGCGTAACCGGCCGGGTCAGTACCGGCAAGGTTATCGAGTTGAAAGGACGAGGTGTCCGGCAGGATCACCCGGTGCCAGACCATCTGCACACGGGTTTGCCCATAGCTCACCTGGCTGTTATAGCGCCCCAGGATTCGCGAACCCTGGGGAATCAGCACATGACGGCCGGTGGCGGTGTCATAGACCGGCTCAGTGACTGTGGCGATCACATCGCCCGGCAGGTCCGAGTTGATACCGGTGACCAGGGCGGCGGCAATCACCGTGCCGGCCATTACCTGGTAAGGGGACACAGGCGCTTGCAGATCCCCGGAATTACGGGTTTCCGTAAAACCGGCATTACTGAGAAACGCTTCCTTCTGTTCCTGACGATTCTGCAGAGCAATAGGGCCAGTCTCTACTGAAGAGGTGTTCTGCAGCATCGCCAAAGAATCGAGGGCGCCGAGGCCCTGATTTGTCGGCAACCCCTCTCCTCCACCTGCAACAGAAGCTATGGTAGAAGACCGTGGGCGAATCGACCCGAAGAATACGGATGAGGCCGCCGCCTCTTCCGCGTCCTTGAGGCGTGCCAGTCGGTCGACTTCCGCCGAGTCCTGGCCGTCCCGATAACCCATGGCCTGCCGCTCCGCCTTCAGAATTGGCTCACCCAGGTCACCCGGCAACGGCTTACCCAGGCGAGGCACTTCAGGCGGCAGCTGCGAATAGTCCGCCGGCAAGCGGGTCAGCTCTTCCGAGCGGGCGATACGATCAACGTTGTACAGTTCATCCGCCCCGTGCATGGCGCCCCGCTCGGGTGTCCGTAAGGACCAGAACATCGCCCCCAGCATGGCGGTAGCGACACCACCGGCGAGCACGGCCAGCATCCGTCGGTTTAGGCGCGTTACCGGTCGCGGCTGGGCGCGTAGTGCCACCTGTTCCGGTGCCAGCTTCGGTGAAGGTTTGGATTGTGGCTGATCCGGGGTATTGTCGTCGTCCATGCTCACTCCCTCCGTACCCCATCGGTTCGCTCAATGCGTACCACCTCGCCTTCCTCACCACCCAGACGCAGCTCGGCAGCACCGAAGAGTCGATCCACGATGTAGTACGGTGAGCGGAAGCGGTAGTTCACCAACTGGCCACCACCCTGCGGGCCGATCACGAACAGCGGCGGCAGCTCACCCTGGGCGATCCCGGTTGGAAACTGGATATAAACCTTTCCTCCATCGTCGAAGGCTCTCAGCGGTCGCCATGACGGCTGGTCGCCACTCAGGGCATAGCGGAATCGCAAGCTTTCCAAGGACAAGCCCCGGTCAATCGGCGCGGCCACCTCGGCCGCCTGCGAGCGACGTTGCAAGGCCAGCATGCGATCCCTCGGGTAGTCCCAGGAGACCGAGGCCATCCAGGTGCGCTCAGTCGAGATCAGCTCCATCAGATAGGTACGGCGATTGGTGGTGATCACCAGGTTGGTTCGGATGTCCACGCGGATGGGTTTGACCAACACATTGACCCGCTGCTCGGCTCCGGTACCACTGGACGTATCCCCCACGATCCAGCGCACGGTATCGCCGGCGGCGACCGTCACCAGTTCCTCACCGGGCTGCAGGGCAATGACGGTCACCCGCTCGGGGCTGGCATAGACCTGATACAGCGCACCGTCAGCAAAGGGCCAGACCTGTACGGCATTGACATAGCCTTCCCGCGTCGGTGGCACCCGCGCCTCCTCGGTGGCCTGGTCTACCTCTGTCTGCGGATCTGCAAGCTCGACTTCCTCGGCACCATCCGCTTCCACAGGCAAGGGCATCAGTTGCCCCGGCAACGGCAGCGGTTTTGGCACTTCCACCACTTCTATTGGTCTTTCTGCCTCCGGCAACAGGGTTGCCGCGACCGGCTCGTCCAGGGTGATCCGGGGTGGTTTTTGCGGCGTGGCGCAGCCGACCAGTGCAAACGACCCCGCCAGCACCAGGACTCCTGTACACCTATTCAATGGCTTGCTCATGGTATCTCTCCTTCAGTGGCCTCCAATTCCCGGCTCCACGACAGCCCATTGACGTAGATGCCCAATGGATTGCGGCGTAGCCGCTGCTCGGTGCGCGGGGTTTGCAGCACGACAGACACCACTGCCGTCCAGCGCTCAATACCAGCTGCCGCACCGTTCACAAACCGGTGCTCGCTCCAGCGCACCTGAAAGGAGCTGTCGCTGGCGCGCACCACGCTGTTGATCTGCACCGTCACCGATTCCTGGCCGATACGGGCAAAGGGATCATTGCTGCGGGCGTAGTCGTTGAGCACCGCCGCCCCGCGGTCGGTGGTGTAGTTGTAGGCGTCCAGCCAGTTCTGGCGCACCACTACCGGATCGATGGAGAGCGAGCGCACCAAGGTGATAAACCGGGCCAAATGATGAGCCGTCTGCGCATCGTTGGGCCGGTACGGCGTTGTGGCCTCCCCCACGGCCCGCACCTGTCCGCCCGTGTCCACCTCCACCACATAGGGCGTGACGATGGACTGGGCCGAACGCCACACCAGCCCTCCGGCCATCAGCAGGGCTAGCGTCAGGCAGCCGAAGGCCATCAACCGCCAGTTCCGGGCCTGCACCCGGGCCGAGCCGATGCGCTCATCCCAGGCCTGGGCAGCCGCCTGATAGGGTGTGGCCGGTTCCGGGGATTCGGCATAGCGAGCATGGGGTCGCTTGAATCGCATGAGAGGTTCTCCTTATGAATCCGAGTCGTTCAGGCTGGGGCCTGAACCCGCGCCACCACCGTCACCACCGCGCAAGGTGTGGGCAACGGTCGTGGCGGTATGGGAAAGTTGCTGGCGACGTTGCAACTGCCTGGCCCAGGCCGGTTGTCCGCCCGACGCTGTCGTATGCTTCGTGTTTGCAGCGGCTGAATCCATGGCCGAACTCGCCCCACTGGCCGCAGCCTTCATCGAGCTGGCACCGCCTGCCGCCATTCGAACGGCGCCGGGAGCCATTCGCGCACCTGCGACCACAGCGCCACCCACTCCCGTGGCAGCAGCACCCAAAGCCACGGCAGTCCCGGTCGCGCCGAGGGTCGCGCCCGCCATCGCTCCGGCGCCCAGTTGTGGTGAGCCGGTAACCAAGCCAGTGGCAATACCCGGCCCAAAGATTCCCAAGGCCAACAGCGCCAGGGAAGCCAGCATCATTACCAGTGCAAAATCCACAGAGGGTTCGGCGGGAGCCACCTGGAATTCGGCAAACAATCCCGTGCCGATGCCAACAATCACCGCCAGCACCAATACCTTGATGCCCGAGGACACTACGTTGCCCAGGACTTTTTCCGCGAGAAAGGCAGTCTTGTTCCACAACGCAAAGGGCACCAACACAAACCCGGCCAGGGTGGTCAGCTTGAACTCGATCAAGGTGATAAAGAGCTGGATCGCCAACACAAAGAAAGTCAGGATCACCACCAGCCAGGCCAGGAACAGCACCACGATGGGCGTGATATTGACGAACACTTCCGGGAAGCCACTCATCTCGCTGATCTGTTCCAGGATTGGCGCGCCGGCATCGACGCCCACCTTGGCCAGTCGGCCCGGTTGCAGGAATTCCGCAGCCGTCATGCCAGTACCAGACGCCATCAGCCCCAACCCGGCGAAGGAGCGGAACACGATACCCGCCAGCGTATTGAAGTTGCCGATGATGTAGGCGAAGGCTCCCACGTAGAGCACCTTGCGAATCAGGCGAACCAGCACGTCATCGGCCTGCCCGGTGGCATGGCTCAGCGCCCAGAAAATCCCCGCGATGGTCATGTCGATCACCACCAGGGTGGCGGTCAGGAATGCCACCTCACCACCCAGCAATCCGAAACCCGAATCGATGTAGGTGGAGAAGACATTGAGGAAACGGTCGATTACCGCGACATCATCCATGGCCACCTCCCAACCGCATCATGGCCGCACCTCAGTTGCCGTAGAACGACACGGTGTGCGGGGTATAGGGTGTCCCCTCGCCCAGGAATCGCCGGGTCACTTCCCGGCCACGCTCGGTGGCGGCAGCCTGTCGGGCCAACTCCAAGGACGCAGCGCGATGCTGCGTCAGCTGCAGTTGCTGGGACTGGATGGACTGCTTGGCCTGCAACGCGAGCAGCTGGTTAGTGGCCTGCATTGCCTGCAGGGCACCGTTGGCTGATTGACTCCGGTTCACCAGATCCGTCAACACGCCCTCGTCGGTGGACAAGTTCTGGGACACCTGTCCCTGCATGCGCATCGCCGTGTGCAGGCCATTGAGGGTGTGCGCCCAACGCTCGCGGGCATCCTGCGCCATGTGGTCACCGCTTACGCTAGCCGCGTATTCCTGCGGGTAGAGCCTGGCAAATTCCTGGTCAATGCGGTTTACCTCATAGGCCAAGCCCTGGGCCTCGGCAATCAGACGCCCGGTGGTCGCCAGTGCAGACCGCAGTCGATTCACCGAATTGAAATCAAGCCGCTCCAGATTCCGCGCCTGGTTGATCAGCATGTTCGCCTCGTTCTGCAGCTGCTGTACCTGGTTGTTGATCTGCTCCAGGGTGCGGGCGGCGGTCAGCACGTTCTGCGCCAGATTCGAGGGATCGAGCACAATATCGCCGACACCAAACAGGGCCTGGGCGGGCTGGACGACGGTAAAGGCAATGGCGCTGGCCAGCGCCACCACGCGAAAACGGGATACCAACGGGCGTTTACGGTTCATGACGTTTCCTCCTGGGAAGTTCATCCAGAGACGTTCCTGCGGGTGAGTGTTGATCAAGCAATTGCGCCGCCCAATCGAGACCACGATGGCGCAGCCAGGCGGCGGCAAAATCAGATACCGGCATCGAGGCCAGCAGCGCATCCATCTCGCGCTGATCCTCGGGCGTCGAGGCGCCGGCAAAGGCGAGCTCCACCGGCCCCAGATCCAGGTCGAAAAGGCGATTGCCAAGTCGTGACTGATAGTAGTAATCGCGCTTGGGCTCGGCGGTGGCGACAATTTCGATCTGCCGGCTATTGAGCCCGAAGCCTTCATAGATGGAGCGAATCTGTGGCTCGGTGGCCTGGGGGTTGGGCAGGAAAATGCGGCTTGCGCAACTTTCAATAATCGCCGACGCGATGCTGGAACCCTGGATATCCGCCAGCGACTGGGTGGCGAAAATCACGCTGACGTTCTTCTTGCGCAGGGTCTTCAGCCACTGGCGGATGCGCGCCGCGAACACCGGGTCGTCGAGGAATAGCCAGGCTTCATCCAATATCAGAAGCGTCGGCGCCCCGTCAAAACGTTCATCGAAGCGTGCGAACAACACTCCGAGTACGGCCAGCACCGCCGCGCGGCTGGCCATCAGTTCCTCCATCTCGAAGCACTGCACATCGGCTGTGCCCAGGCGGTCATGCTCTGCGTCCAGCAGTTTGCCGTGGGCACCACCCAGCAGGTACGGCGCCAGCGCCTGGGGCAGTGCATTGTCCTGCAGCAGGACGGAAAATCCCGTTAGGGTGCGCTGCTCAGCCGGCGCACCGGCCAGGCTTTCCAACGCCGACCAGATCGCCGCTTTTTCATCGGGGCCAAGGGTTACCCCTTCCTGCCGTATCCGCCCTTCCAGCCATTCCGCCGCCCAGGTGCGTCGATCCTCCCGGTCGATACCGGCCAGGGGTTGAAAGGCAATCTCGCCCTCCGCACCCAAGTCGTAGTGCTCGCCACCAAGGCCCAGAATCGTCGCGCGCAGAGAGCGCCCCATGTCGAAAGCGAAAATCCGCGAACCCGGATAGCGACGAAACTGCAAGGCCAGTGTGGCCAACAGCACCGATTTGCCCATGCCGGTAGGCCCCACCACCAGGGTATGACCGACATCACCGATATGGGTGACCAGCCGGAACGGCGTGGCGCCATCGGTGCGCGTGACAATCAACGGTGGGCCGTCCAGATGAGCATTCTTCGTTGGCCCCGCCCAGACCGCCGACACCGGCAGCAGGTGCGCGAGATTCAGTGTGGAGACAATGGGTTGACGCACATTGGCGTAGACATTGCCCGGAATCGAAGACAACCAGGCCTCCACGGCATTGATGGTCTCGGGGATGGTGACAAAACCCCGCCCCTGAATGACCCGCTCCACCTGGCGCAGTTTCTCATCGGCGATGGCGGAATCAGTATCCAGCACCGTCACGGTGGCCGTGACATAGCCGAAGGCCACCTGGTCACTGCCGAGTTCCTGCAGGGCGGCGTCCGCATCCCCCGCCTTGTTCGAGGCATCGGTATCCACCAGCGGGCTTTCCTGCTGGAACAGGGTCTCCCGCAATAGCGCCGCCACGTTCTTGCGCTTGGCAAACCACTGCCGGCGCAGGCGGCCCAGTTCCCGTTCGGCCTCCGCCTTGTCCAGGCACAGAAAGCGCGTACTCCAGCGATAGCCAAAACCCAACCGGTTCAAGTCATCCAGAATGCCCGGCCAGGTCGATGTGGGAAAACCCCGCACCGAGGCAACCCGCAAGTGCGCCTCGCCCAGCATCGGCGCCAGGCCACCGGTCAACGGGCTGTCGGCCAGCAAAGCGTCAAGATAGAACGGTGTCTCCGGTACCGCCACTGGATGACGGCGAGTGGAAACGGTGCCGTGCAAATAGGTCAGCGTCTCGCTGTCATCCAGCCAGGCCAGTTCCGGCATCACGCCATCGAGCAGATCGAACACGCGGTCCGTCTCCGCCGTAAAGGCATCCAGTCGCTCACGCCAGTTGGCTCCCTGGCGAGACGTATTTTCGTACAAGAGGCTGGCGACCCGGGCGCGTGATTCTTCCGGTGGCAGGTACACCAGCGTCAGGTGATAGACGCTTTCGAAGTGACTGTGGTCTTCCTCGAAGACAGCTCGCCTTTCCTCCTCCACCAGCCAGGAAAGCGGCTCGGGAAACTCCGACTGCGGATAGCCTGCCGCAGGCAAGCGCTCGGCTTCCACGAACAGCGCCCACCCCGATCCCAGGCGCCGCAGCGCGTTATTGAGCCGCGCCGATGTGGCGATCAGTTCACCTTGGGTTGCACTGTCCAGATCCGGCCCGCGAAAGCGCGCCGTGCGCTGGAACAATCCATCCTTGTTAAGCACCACACCTGGGGCCACCAGTCCCGCCCAGGGCAACCAATCGGCAAAGTGGGCGGGACGCTTGCGGTATTCGGTCAGGTTCAACATGGCTGCCCTCACACATCCAGCAGGGCTTTGTGCTTAAGATGCCGCAGGAACACCGCCATGAATTGCGGGTCGGCCTGCGCACCCCATACCGCCAGTGAATGCCCCAGCAGCCACAGCACCAGGCCGGGCAACCACAGTTGCAGTCCCAATCCCACCGCAGCCGCCAAGGTGCCGTTGGCAATGGCCACGGTGCGCGGTGCCCCACCCAGCAGGATCGGCTCGGTCAGCGCCCGGTGCAGCGGCACCTCGAAACCTTCAGCGAACCCGGACACACCGTTCATGCCACCACCGCCCCGCCGGAGAAGCTGAAGAAGGACAGGAAGAACGAGGAGGCCGCAAAGGCGATGGACAGGCCAAACACGATCTGCACCAGCCGCCGAAAACCGCCGGAAGTATCACCAAAGGCCAGTGCCAACCCGGTGGCAATAATGGCGATCACCGCCACAATCCGGGCCACCGGCCCCTGGATGGAATCGAGAATGGATTGCAGCGGCCCCTCCCAGGGCATGCTGGAACCTGCAGCCTGTGCCGTTGTCGCCACGCAAAGCAACAACGCGGCAAACACCAGGGTGTTAAAGCCTGAGCGTAAAACCGGATTTACAGAATGCCGCATTGGATGGACAGTGGTCATGAGGGTTCTCCAGATGTGGTTGAGGATGAGGTGGTTGAAGATGAAAGCGACGACAGGGGTTCGTCAAGGTGATAGCCGTTGCTGTCGAAACCGGCGACCCGAGCCACAGTGCGCACCTTGCGGGCACGGCCGCGCCCCGCGATAAACACCACCACGTTCACCGCCTCGGCAATCAAGGCACGCGGTGGCGTCATGGCGACTTCCAGGATCAGTTGCTCAAGACGAAGCAGTGCACCGTGAGCGGAACCAGCATGCACGGTGGCGATGCCGCCGGGATGGCCTGTGCCCCAGACCTTGATCAGGTCCAGCGCCTCGCCGCCGCGCACCTCACCAACCACCACCCTATCCGGGCGCAGGCGCATGGTGGCCCGCACCAGTTCAGTCATGGACACCACGCCGGGCCGAGTGCGAAGCGGTACGTGGTCTTTTGCTACACACTGAAGTTCAACCGTATCCTCCAACACCAGAACCCGGTCATCGGTAGCGGCGATCTCCGCCAGCAGTGCATTGGCAAGGGTGGTCTTGCCGGTACTGGTACCGCCGGCCACCAGGATGTTCTGCCGCTCGCGCACCGCGGAGCGCAGGAAATCCGCTTGACTCTCAACAAGCACGCCATCGCGCACATAGTCTTCCAGCGGAATTACCCCCACCGCGCGCTTGCGCAGAGCAAAAGCGGGCGCTGGTGACGCCGGGGGCAGGACACCCTCGAAACGCTCGCCGGTTTCCGGCAGCTCGGCACTCAGCAATGGCCGACCACGATGGACTTCCACACCCACGTGAGCCGCCACCAGGCGAATGATGCGTTCGCCATCGGCGGCGGACAGCGTTTCACCGGTTGGCGCTCGCCCTGTGGACAGACGATCCACCCACAAACTGCCATCCGGGTTGAGCATCACCTCCACCACATCCGGATCCGCCAGCGCGGCGGCAATCAATGGCCCCATGGCGGTGTGCAGCATGCGGATGCGCCGGTCGAGTGATTGTGTCGAGGATGACGATGGGTGAGCCGCGTTCATGATTCGCCTTCCCCGTCGAACTGTTGTTGCCGTTCGCGCTCTTGGGCCTCAACCTGGGCGGCAATCTCATCCAGCCGCCGCGTATCAGGTTCCAATTCCTCATAAACCTCCCGCACCAGACTGCGGCCACGCAAAATGTGACGGCCCAACTGCTCGACAAATTGCTCGAAGCGCGCCCTGCCCTGGGCCCTGGCCGCCTCCTGATGCGCCTCCGGCAGCGGCGTGCTCACCGTCAGGTAGTAGCGCACGTACAGCGCCACCGTCTCGATCAGGATGTTCTGGTCCCGCTCCAACTTCTCGAACTGGCGGGACAGGCGATCCAGGCGCTTGGCCATGGCCGCCTCGCGCTTGTCGGCGGCATCCGGCGAGAGCCAGGATGCCAATGCCGCTGCCACGATGGAGGACTTGGACACACCCTTCTTCGCGGACAACTCGTCCAGGCGTCTGGCATGATCGCGCTCAATAAACAAATTCAATCGGTGGCGGGAATGCAGTCGGCTCATAGGGCAATTCCATCGTCGGGGTCGAGGGCGGCCTGCCGTGCCAAACGTTGCAGGCGCGGGTCGAACTTCGAGGGCAAGGGTGTGATGCCGTCCTCATCATCCAATAGGGCCAGGTCATTGGTGGGTGGTTTGTTTTCCGGCTCCCAGGTCACGATCTCCGAGAGTTCCGGTTGTCGGCGCGGACCGCCATCATCACTCCCTCCGGCGTTATCAACCGCGTTGGAAGCCGCAGCCGGCACTGTCGGCACTGCCAGTTCGCTCCAGTCATTGGGGCGAACCTCGGGCACGTCGATATAACGCCCTTCATCCAGAACAGGAGGTGGCAGTACCCGGCGGGTAAAATTGATATCGAGGTAATAGCGCAGCTTCTTTGCCTTGATCGGTGGCTGACCCGAAACCATCACCACTGCCTCGTCCGGTGGCAGTTGCATCACCTCCCCCGGCGTCAACAGGGGCCGCGCCGTCTCCTGGCGCGAGACCATCAAATGCCCCAGCCAGGGTGCCAGCCGGTGACCGGCGTAGTTGCGCTGTGCCCGCAGCTCCGTGGCGGTGCCCAAAGTGTCGGAAATCCGCTTGGCGGTGCGCTCGTCGTTGGTGGCGAAGGTCACCCGTACATGGCAGTTGTCGAGAATGGCGTGGTTGACGCCGTAGGCCTTGTCGATCTGGTTGAGGCTCTGGGCGATCAGGAAACTGCGAATGCCGTAGCCCGCCATAAAGGCGAGCGCCGACTCGAAAAAGTCCAGCCGTCCCAGGGCGGGAAACTCGTCCAGCATCAGCAACAGCTTGTGCCGACGCTCGATGCCGTCGCTGCCATCCAGCGATTCGGTCAACCGCCGTCCGATCTGGTTGAGGATCAGGCGAATCAGTGGTTTGGTGCGGTTGATGTCCGAGGGCGGCACCACCAGGTACAGGGACACCGGGTGCTCGGCGGCGATCAAATCGGCAATGCGCCAGTCGCAGCGGGAGGTCACGGCGGCCACCGTGGGATCACGGTACAGCCCCAGGAAACTCATGGCGGTGGACAGCACACCAGAGCGCTCGTTGTCCGCCTTGTTCAGCACTTCCCGTGCCGCCGAGGCCACTACCGGATGCGGCCCGTCATCCAAATGCTTGGTAGTCATCATCCGGTGCAGTGTCACCTCGAAGGGGCAGGCCGGATCGGAGAGGAAGTTGGCGACACCGCGCAGGGATTTATCTTCTCCCGCGTAAAGCACATGCAGGATGGCGCCCACCAGCAAGGCATGGGAGGTCTTCTCCCAGTGGTTGCGGCGCTCCAGTGCGCCTTCGGGGTCCACCAGGATGTCTGCGATGTTCTGCACATCGCGCACCTCGTGGGCACCGCGCCGCACTTCCAGCAACGGGTTATAAGCTGCCGAGCGGCCATCGGTAGGGTTGAACAGCAGGCAGTGGGAAAACCGCGCCCGCCAGCCAGCAGTCAGTTGCCAGTTTTCACCCTTGATGTCATGGATCACCGCCGAGGCGGGCCAGGACAAGAGGGTTGGCACCACGAGACCCACGCCCTTGCCCGAGCGGGTCGGTGCGAAGGTCAATACATGTTCCGGGCCTTCGTGGCGCAGGTATTTATCGTCGTGCTGGCCAAGAACAACACCGGCATCACCGACCAGCCCGGCACGGTGGATTTCCGCAGGTTCCGCCCAACGCGCCGAGCCGTAGGTGGTCACCAGCCGCGATTGCCGCGACCGCCAGATCGACATACCGATAGCAACCACCACCGCCGCCAAGCCACTGGCCCCGGCGATGGCACCGCCGGTGACAAACACGCCGGGCGCATAGGCGTCGAAGAAGAACCACCAGTCGAACAAGCGCCATGGGTGGTAAACCGGTTTATCGAGTAGTTCGAACCAGGGCGCACCCAGGCGAGACTGGTAGCCCAGCGCGCTGGCCACCCACTGGGTGGCACCCCACACGCCGGCGATGACGATGCCGAACACCGTCAGCACCTGACCGTAGAGTACGCCTGTCGCCCGCATATCGGCCTCCGAATTTGCCCTGGTTTCGCACGCACATGAGCGCGCCAACAGGTGTCAGATTCGGTGCTGGATCAGTGCCGGTCAAAGACTGTTATCGGCACAATACAGAACGGAAATGCAAGATTGCCAGGCAGGGGGAGCACTGTAAAAACACCGCAAATAACAGCGTATTCCAGCAACGCGGGTTATCCAGTGATAATTTTTCAACCACCCGGCATTAAAACGCTGGCTTTTCCTTCGGTGGTGTATAGGGCACTTCGCCATTGCCGAGGAACGCCTTGTTGGTGGCCTCGGCTACTATGTTGCACAGCTTGTCACCCAACTCGGCACGATTGAGCCGACACTGCTCACGCAGCTCCTTGCGCCGCTCGGGATCGGCCAGCAGCGATTCCACGGTATCAGTGAGAGGAGTTTCAACGGAGGGCTCTTCAGTCGAAGCGGGCTTCTCGCCGCAGGCACTCAACAAAGCAACAACCAGCAGTATGCTTAAACGTTTCATGATCAATTTTCTCCCTTGGTATCAGATGTGAACGAGTCTCCCTCGTGCGTGGGATCGC
>PABE01000069.1 GCA_002702725.1 Porticoccaceae bacterium | reverse complement strand
TCGGGCTCGGGCTCGGGCTCGGGCTCGGGCTCGGGCTCGGGCGTCGCCGGCTCAGGCGTTTCCTCGACCTGTGGTGGGGACGGTTCCGGTATCCCGCCCGCCGGACCCAGGGAGACCTCGATGCCGCCGATGCCGACGTCACGGGCACCGGTTTCCGGTTTCTGCCACAGCAGCACGCCCGCGATCCCGATATGCAGCAGGGCCGCGGTGATCAATGCCACCGTCCAGTGTCGGCGGGTGATCCGCATCAACCGCCTTCCGCGACCGTGAGCAGCTTGACCTTCTCCGCGCCGGCATCCTGCAGCAACTCCATGAGGGCGACCACCCGGGTTGCTTCAACCCGGCCGTCGGCCTTGAGGCGGATCCGCGTTCCGTCCTCTGCCAGGCGTTGCTGCAGTGCTGACTTGAGTTCGGACTCGACCATGATCTCGCCGTCCAGGGCCAGGCGGCCCTCGGCGTCGAGCAGCACCAGCAACTCCCGCGGCCCGGCCTCGCTCTCGAGGGCCGATTGCGGCGGGTCGATGTCGAGGGGGTCGGTGGCGGCGAGTTTTCCGGCCACCATGAAGAAGATCAGCAACAGAAACACGATATTGATGAGCGGCAGGATCCGCTCCTCGTCGCTGCGCGGCCGTGGGGGGTCGAAACGCATGGCGTCTACCTCTGACGGTCGCGAATCAGGGAGAGATTGACGGCGCCGGCCCGGGTGAGCAGGCCCACAACATCCACCGCGCGCTGCAGGGTGACCCCGGCGGCGGGCTTGAGCCGCACGCGCTGATCCGGGTTGTGCGCCAGCTGCGAGTCGATCCGGCGGCGCAGTTCCCCCAGCGAAACAGCTTCGCCGTCCAGGCGCAGCCCATCCATGCGGATCTCGATCAGCAGGCTGTCACTGGCCTCGGCACTGGCGGCGGTCGGTCCCGGTGCGTTCAGTTCGATCGGCCGCCAGTCCAGAAAGGTGGAGGTCAGCATGAAGAACACCAGCAGGATGAACACCACATCGATCAGCGGTGTGAGGCTGATCAGGGCGCGCCGCCGGCGCGCGTTACTCGCCAGCTGAAACGGCGGCAGGGCGGAGGCGGGCCGGAGCATGCGTCTCTTCCTCGGAGGTCAACTCGGCGGACAGGTCTTCGGTGAAGACCTGAGTGACCAGGTTGTCCATGTCGTGAGCCAGGCGGTCTACCCGGCGTTCCAGCCAGTTCAGCAGGGCCACGGTCGGGATGGCGACCGCCAGGCCGACGGCGGTGGTGAGCAGGGCCTCCCAGATGCCACCGGAGAGGATGGCCGGGTTGACCTGGTTGCCGGCGGCTTCCAGCTGCTGGAAGGCCTTGATCATGCCAAGTACAGTGCCGAACAGTCCGAGCAGGGGGGCCAGCGAGGCGATCACCTCCAGCGGCCGGAAACCGCCGCGCAGGGTTTCCAGGACATCCCCGCCATAGCGCAGGACCTCCTCGCGTACCTTTGCCTCGGGCAGCCCGCGGTGCTGTCCGCGCATGGCCCGGCCCAGGGCCTGGACTACCGGATTGCGGTTGCCCTCGGTTCGCGCCAGCGCCTCGCCGACCCGGCCGGATTTCCACAGCCGCAGCGCCTCCACAGCGGTGCGGCGCTCGCCGGTGCGCACTGCCTGGAACTGCCAGAGTTTCAGCAGGATGATCGTCAATGCGATCACGGACATGGCGAGCAGGATGGCCACCACCGGCCCACCCGCCTGGAGCAGTTGAGTCAGTTGTTCATAGAGCCCGGACTGAGTCGGGGGCGTCATTGTCAGGGTTTCATCGTTCATCGCAGCAGCAAGTCCTCGGCGCTGATACGCCTGCCGGGTTTATTAAGACTAATGAGAATGATTTCGATTATACAGTATATCCCTGTTCGTACAATCCCCCTTTTTTTTTCAATCTGGCATGACAGGGTGTTGACCTCACGAGTGCGACGAAATATCATCCGCAATTGATAAAGCTTCTCATTATCGTAAATATTCAATACAACTGATAGGGAGATAACTGCATGTTCAAACGCTCTTTTCTGTCGCTGGCAATCAGCAGCTGTCTGCTGCCGGGCATGGGTGCTGCCGACGAGGCGGTGACCATGTCGCCCGTGGAGATCATCGGTGACACCTCGCAGGCACGTGTTCTGCCGGGCTCCAGTGCAGTCGTGGCCGAAGAACAACTCGAGATCGAGGGCACCACAGACATCCACCAGGTGTTGAAGACCGTGCCGGGTATCTATGCCCGTGAGGAGGACGGCGAGGGGCTGCGTCCGAACATCGGCATCCGCGGCGCCACGGCCGAGCGCAGCAGCAATATCACCCTGATGGAGGACGGCGTGCCGATCGCCCCCGCACCCTACTCGAATCCCGCCGCCTATTATTTTCCGACCATGATGCGCATTACCGGTGTCGAGATCCTCAAGGGGGCGCCGTTGCTGCGTTATGGTCCGCAGACCACCGGCGGCGTGATCAATCTGCTGTCGACCCCGATCCCGACCGAGCGCTCGGGCATGGTCGAAACCGTGCTCGACGAGCGCGGCTCCACCGATGTGCACGCCCACTACGGCGATGTCGCCGGTCCCTGGAGCTGGATGGTCGAGACAGTGCAGCGCAACGGCGACGGCTTCAAGGACATCGACCGCAGCAACCGCGACAGCGGTTTCGACATCGAGGACTATGTCGGCAAGTTGCGCTGGCAGGGCGAGCGCCAGGCGTTGCAGCTCAAATTGCAGTATTCGGAAGAGATTTCCAACGAGACCTACCTCGGGTTGACCGATGCCGACTTCGACCGCGACCCCAACCGGCGTTACGGCCTGTCCAGCATCGACCAGATGGACAACACCCACTCCGGCATCAATCTCACCCACGAGTTCGACTGGACCGACAACGTCAAGAGCACCGCGACGATCTACCGCAACAAATTCAAACGCAACTGGTTCAAGCTCTCCGGCGGCGGCGCCTACATCGATGCGGCCAACGCCGGCGATGCCAACGCCCAGGGTATCCTGGACGGCACGGTCGATGTCGCCGGACTTTCCTACAAGAACAACAACCGTGAATACGTCTCCGAAGGCGTTCAGCTCAACTTCGACATCGACCTGGGCGCGCATCGGCTGGCGCTGGGCGGACGTTATCACGAAGATGAGATGGACCGTTTCCAGCCCGTGGAGATCTACGATCAGGTCAACGGCTCGCTGGTTTTCCAGAACACCGTCCTGCCGACGGGGGGTGACAACCGCTTCGAGACCGGTGAGGCGATGAGCTTCTGGGCCCTGGACCAGTGGCAGGTGACCGATCGCTTCAGGCTCAATCTGGCTCTGCGCTACGAGGACGTGGAGACCTCGCGGGTGCAGTATGCGGATGTTGGCCGCACGACCGTGGATTCAACCCGCGGCAACGAGAGCGACGAGTGGCTCCCCGGGGCTTCCTTCACCTACGATGTGGCCGATCGCTGGCAGGTGCTGGCCGGCGTGCATCGCGGCTTCTCCCCGCTCGGCGGCGGCGCCCAGGCCAACGAGGATCCCGAAACCAGCGACAACTGGGAGGCCGGCGTGCGCTACTTCGGCGACCGCGTGTTCGCCGAGGCCATCGGCTTCTACAGCGACTTCACCGACAAGGTGGAAAACTGCTCGGTGGGTTCGCCCTGCAGCAACGGCGCGACCTCCGGCACCTTCACCACGGGCGAGGCCGAGATCGCAGGCCTGGAATTCCAGCTGTCCACTGATTTTGATCAGGGCCGCTTCCTGATCCCGGTCGATCTGGCCTACACTTACACTAACGCCGAGATCAGCCAGGACAATGCGGCCTCGGGCCTGAGCGAGGGTGATCAGCTCAAGGATGTGCCGGAAAACATGCTCAGCCTGCGCGTGGGTCTGGAGCATCCCAGTGGCTGGAACAACTACGCCGTGGTGAAATACATCGACGAGATGTGTGTGGTGGCCGGCTGCAACAACAGCGGCAGCCGCTTCGACGAAACCGAGTCGCTGACCGTGGTGGACTTCATCAGCCAGTATCCGCTGGGACGGGACACCGATGTCTTCCTGCGGGTGGAGAACCTGTTCGACGAACAGAAGATCGTCTCCCGCCTGCCGGACGGGGCACGGCCGAATCAGCCGCAGACCTTCTCGGTCGGACTGCGTCACCGGTTCTGAGGCAGCCGTGTTCTTAGCGTGAACGCGGGGCAGGCCAGGTGTCTGCCCCGCTCTTTTTGCCCGGCATGTGCAACCCGCCGGGCGTCGGTATCGTCTGACCGATATTCTTGATTGTAGTTAAGGAGACGTGATGAAAGCCCTGAAAATGGCAGTACTGTCCTCTGTCCTTTGCGTGTCTGTGCCGGTATTCGCGGATGATCGTCCCGGTCACTATGAAGGTGAGCCGGCAGAGACGCTGGAACAGGCCGTGGCCAATTTTTCCGAGTACAACCGGCGTCTGGAAGCGATCCTGGGCCAGGGGGAGTTGAGTTCTCGCGACCTGCACGAGGTGCATCAGCTGACCTATACCCTGGAGAATGCGCTGGAGAAGCTGCGCGAGGAAATGGAGGACCTGGCCGAGGTGCTGGAAGAAGTGCATCTGGCTTCGGAGAATGCCGATCCTGAGACGGTGAAGTCGAAAGGGCGGGACTACCTGGAAACCTCCCGTCAGGTCATCAGGTAGGCTGAGAGACGAATGGCGCTTACCTAACCCGACTGTCGCATAAGTGGGATTATGTAAGTAGTGACATCAGGCCGTGCGGGGGATTTCAACTCGCCGGATCCTCACCGGCTCGATAGCGGTACACCGGGTCCAGCGTGCTTTCCATCAGCGCATCGATCTCGCTGACCTGCTCGTCCTCGAAGTAATCGCGGTAGCCGCCGACCTTGGCCCGGCGTACCTTGTAGCTGTCCGGGTTGTTGCGGTCGCGCGGCACCATGCGACCGCCGCTCAGGCGGAAGCTCTGCGCCGATTCCATCTTCTTCATGTTCTCGTAGGAGGCGTAATCCACCGCCTCCTGGATCTGTTCCGCACTGGCCGGAATCTCCAGGAACTGGGCCACCCGGCTGAGCGTCCCGTGCGGGTCGGCGCGCATGTCCTCATAGCGGACCAGGGCGAATTCCCTGACCTTGTCCATCTCCCGTGCCCACAGGTTCATGAACTCCATCACCTTGGGCAGGCCGGCGCCTTCGTGCCTGACGAACTCGTAGACGCTGCACTGCTCGCCGTGCGGCGGGTACTGGTTCAGCGCCTTTTTCTCCGGACGCATGCGGTGCTGCCACTGGAAGAACTGGGAGACGGCCACGTCGCGCGGGTCGCGCACCAGCAGCAGCACCTTCTTGTCGTAGAAATCCGCCTTGGAATCCACATGCCCGGTGTAGTCGCCGATGTAGTTGTCGTGGGTGAAGAAGATACGCGGGATCCGGCGGTCCATGTTGTGGAAGTTGTCGAACCCGATCAGGGCATTCTCGGGCAGGCCATAGAGCTGCTGGTACAGACGCGAGACCATCACGCGCAGCCAGGTACGGCCGCTCTTGCCGAAGGAGACCACCACGGCGTCGGCCTGTCGCAATCTGCGGTAGTGTTGGTAGCCACGCAGACGCCGTTCGGCAAGTACTATCTCTGACTTTGAGTAGCCCCTCAGGCGCAAGCCGATCTTCAATAGTTTGCGTGAACCTTTCTGCCATAAGGTATTGGCTGCTTGGGGCAGCGAGGCACGCAGGGCGGCGAAGGTGCTGGGCATGGGGTATTCTTAAAGAACCGATAAATCAATGCGAGTCGCCGATTTTACCTGACATGGAATGGGTTTGCATGTGGTGTCCCGTCCATGGAGGCTGATAGTGCGGTCTCATGTGCCGGCCAGTGGCCCCGACCTCACGTCTCGGGTAGAATCCGCATCCATTCAATCAGGCTGCCCTCCGGGGTGGTGCAACCGGTTGGCAGTAGTTTGAAACCGATTCCCCTGACAAGTTCCGACATCATTCCGAACCGCAGCGCCAGGGTGGGCGTGGCCGGGCTGGGGCTGTTCGCCCTGGGCGGCTTCGTGAATCAAGGCCTCATGTACGGCGGCCTGGTCCTGATGCTGCTGGCCCTGTCCGGACAGGGCGGTCGGTTCCTGGAGCTGGCCGGCCGGATGGCGTTTTTCCGCATCTCTGCATTGCTGACGGGCTATATCCTGGTCAGCGGTCTGCTGGGCTACCTGCGCTCCGGGGACGAGTGGCGGCCGGAGGTCCTGGAATCGGCACTCGATCTGCTGCTGGCCGGAGGTATCTTCGCCCCTGTCGCGGCCTACTGGCTGGGGGGTGACGGCCGGCGTGTCCGCTGGGTGCTGGGGCTGGGGCTGGCGGGCCTGGTATATGCCCTGCTGACCGGCTTCCACTGGGAGCGGCTGGACGCGGTAATGGGCGGTGCGCGGGACCTGTTCGGGATGGGCAACGGGGCAGCGCTGTTTGCCGCCACCGGCCTGACGGGGCTGCTGATCCTGGTGGCCTCCGGACGTCTGCGCAGCTGGTGGCTGGAGTTGTCCGCCCTGGTCCTGCTGGGGTGTCTGGCGGTCGTGGTCCTCTGGACCCAGACCCGGGCCGTGTGGCTTGCCTGCGCCCTGGTGCTGCCGCTGGTGATGATTGCGATGACCCTGCATGCCTGGAAGTACCACGACAACAGGCGGGCGATCGCCCTGCTACTGGTAGTTGCAGGTCTGCTGGTCGCCGCGGTTGTTTCCACCAGCCAGGTTCTGGAGCGGCGTCTGTCCGGCGAGGGCGCTGCCTTCATGGCATTGCTGTCGGATGAGACCGGGGACTATGGGAATTCGGGCCTGCGTCACCGTCTGCCCCTGTGGCGAGACGCACTGGAACGAGTCCGGGAGCGGCCGGTGCTGGGATGGGGGGCAGGTACCAGCGATATACTGATCAGTACGTCTGAAATAGGACACCGATCCAGTCTGACCCATTACCATAATCTGTATCTGCAGCTGCAGGTCGAGCTCGGTAGCGTCGGCCTCATCCTGTTTCTGGTCTGGATAGGCACGGCCCTGAAAACGGCGGGCGCCGGCGCGCGGAATGTGCGGGAAGCCTTCCCCGTGGTCGTGTTCCTGTTCGCCGCCATTGCCCTGTTCCTGCTCGCCGGCCTGTTCCAGATCCGACACGATGATGAACGCGGACACTATCTCCTGATCCTGTTCGGTGCGCTCGCCGCGCACAGGGCCATGTTCTCCGGGGCGAGCGTGCGCGCCGAGCGGAAACCGGATCAGTAGCCGTAACCCGGGTTCAGGGTGTTGGCGACCAGGGCATCGATTTCCTGCAACTGATCCTCGTTGAAATAGTCGCGGTAGCCACCGACCTTGGCACGGCGGGCTTTAAAGGAGTCGGGGTTGTCCGGATCTGTGGGGCAGATGCGGCTGTCTCGGGTGTTACCCGTGAATTCACGCTGTTTCATTCTTTCGAACTCAGCATAGGCGACGATCTCCTGGAGTTCCTCCGGCTGCGGATCGGCAGCGAGAATTCGGAGTATCTTACCGAGTTCGTTGGCGGTGTCAGCACGCATGTCCTCGTAGCGGAACAGGTGCAGATCAGGCATTTGAACGAGTCGCTCATGCCATCGGTTCATGAAGGCGATAACTGCTGGCAGGCCGGACTGCTTCCGCATCATGAAGTCGAACATGGATATGTCATCCAACGGCAGTTGATTGAGCTTGCGGTTGTGATCGCTCATGCGGTATTTCCAGTCGAAATAGAATGAAACCGCCACATCGCGGGGGTCGCGAACCAGAAGAATTACCGGGGCAGATTGGTATAGATCATCATTATTCCAGTTACCGGTGTAATAGCCCAAGTGCCGGTCATGGGTGAAGAACACTACAGGAACACGTGAATCAATCCGGTGCAGGCGATCGAAATTCAGCAGTTTTTCCTCCGGCAGGCGATAGCGCTGCTGATAAAACCGGCTAAGCATGACCCGCAGCCAGGTCCGTCCGCTCTTTTCATGCGACACAATTATCGTGTCAGAAAGTGATAGCTTGCTGAAATCTTCTTTTCCACGCAGGCGGCGCTCGGCTTCGAGCCTGTTTTCAAGCGGTAGGGGTATGCGAGGAAGCAATCTCTTTCTGGCGAATCTGGTGAATGCGAGTGAAGCCGGTTTCATCGTGTTTTTCAAGATACGTCAATCCGTTTGCTAATCAGAGTAGATCTGAAGACCTGAGTGACACAGGGAGCAAAAACTGGTTAGGTATGTTTTATTATGTGATAGCCAGCTGGGTCCGGCGCAATTAAACCAGTCGTTCTATGGTGTGGTACTCCGTTTTGCGGTTTCTACCAAAGCCGAACTTTTTACGGCGACCGGTCTTGGTGGACATCACCAGTCGGTAGGATATCCCGATATGACGCATGGCGATTGCATGCACAAGCCCGGCCCACCATTCCGGGGGGTGAAGGGTGCAGTGTACATTCTGTCCATTGGGCAGAAGTTTTACCGCCGGGAAGCAGGCCACATTGGCGTAGACGAATTTTCGGGCATAGGAGAACATCTCATCAATTACCCAAGGTACATCCGGCTCGGTGATATGTTCCAGAACATCAGTGCAGATTACACCGTCATATTGCGTATCCGGCAGCTGACTGTAGGGTTCGTAGCCGGGATCGTAGCAGCGAATCTCGTCGACCCCCCAGTAGTCCTGGATACTGTCGATCCTGAGGTTCTTTGTTAGTTGAAGATTACGCTGCCTGTAGCCCAATCCTTTCCCGGCACCGTAGTCAAGGATTGATTTCGCTCCGGTGTGGAGAATCATGTCTTTGATTCCTGGTGTATGTTGTATCAGCATTTTGCCGGGAAATGTATCTTCGGCGGATTTCCCAGCCGATTTTTCACCCTGTTCATGCATGGTCTCGTACATCCTGACCATCTCGAGATACTCGGGGCTCGGGTTGCACCTAGAATAAGCTTCCACCGACAAGGCCGGGCCTGATCTTGTTTCGTTCTTCAAATTCATTGGGCGATTTATTTATAATCAAAGAGTTGACTCTGCCTGCTCCCGCGTCGGCGCGACCAAGCACCCAAATGATAGTATATCACGATACAGGGCTAGGCTAGGACTGGCGTCGGGTGGGTGCGGTGTTGGACTGCATTCGGGGTCTTCGGAACTAAAAGCTTGAGTCTATAGAGAGCAATTAATGGTTGATCAGATCAGAAAATCCATCATGAAGCGGCTCAATCGTGCCAGGACCAGAGTGCATGCCAGGAACGAGCCAATTACTTTGGCGGCCGACAGAAGTTGGAAGCTGGCGATATGCGCCATCGTCAAGGATGAGGGGGATTACATAAGAGAGTGGATTGAGTTTCACCGGATCCAGGGGGTTGGGCACTTTATCATTTATGACAATGGGAGTAGTGATACGACACTGGAGATCCTGAGAGAATATTGCGATGAAGGTATCGTAGATTTGATACCCTGGCCTAATTTTTCTGTCTCGCTGAACCCCCAGTTTGCTGCGTATGCGCATTGCGCGCATGCGTATGCTGCACTTGCTGAATGGATTGCATTCATAGACGTGGATGAATTCCTGTTTTCAGACAGCACGGACAGTCTGGTTGATGAAATATCTGCACTTGCCGGTCTTGATGTGGCTGCCATTGGCGTATGCAGGTATGAATACGGCCCGTGTGGCCATGAAACCAAGCCGGATGGCATGGTCGTGGAAAACTACAGGATGAGGCTGGACATCCAGGCTGATACCAAGTTAAAGATTAAAACAGTCGCTCGGCCAGAGTCCATAGTCGCTGTAGATAGTGCGCACTTCATTGAGGTTGCGGGTGGCAAGTATATCGACGCGGCAGGAAATGTTCTAGCGTCAAAGAAGGTCCGAGGGCGTACTGCAGTGCTCAAAGGGCTGCGAGTGAATCATTATTACACGAAAAGCAGGCAGGAGTTCTGTGCCAAGATATCCCGTGGCAGAATGGTCGATAAGCCCCAATGGGCAACGAAGGCGAGAAATAAGCTGACTGAGCTCGAATCCTGTGAGCAGGTCGAAGATAAAAGTATCATGAAGTTCGTGCCCGAGCTTTCGAGGCGCTGTTGCCTCAATGAGGCGGAACACCGGATTGTCGTGCGCTAAGGCGGCAATTGCTCCGGGGGGTTTACTTATCTGTATAGAGGGTAAAAATGGGCAGTAAGTTGCGCAGTAGGATTGCCTCGTGGTTCGGCTATGATCTGGTCAAGCAGAAAAAGCAGATGACACTTGAGAGCCATCTGCGATCGCTCCTGCCGCTGTTGAAAGTGGATCTGGTGCTGGATGTGGGGGGCAACGAAGGCCAGTATGGGCGGCTGTTGAGGAGTATGGGGTACCAGGGAGAGATCGTCTCATTCGAGCCTTTGCCGAAGGCATTCGATGTGCTTTCCCGACGCTGCCGCTCGGATGAATCCTGGTCATGTTTCAGTTATGCCCTGGGTGAGGAATATCATGAAACCTATTTCAATATAGCCAGGAATTCTGTATTCAGTTCGTTCCATCTCCCGAACGACCGCGGTACCAGCCAATACTGGCCAAGAATAGAGGTTGTGGACAAGATTCCGGTTCGGGTATTGCGACTTGATGATGTGCTGCCTGAGGTGGTTCCGGATTATGCCGGCCGAAGAATTCTTCTGAAAATGGATACCCAGGGGCATGATTCATGGGTTGTCCGTGGTGCAGAAAGATCCATGTCGTCCATATTGGCGCTGCATTCCGAGCTTTCTGTTGCGGGTATATATGAGGGTGTTCCCGATTATGTTCAGATGCTATCAAACTATCGTGATCTTGGCTTTGAGTTGACCGGAATATATCCATCTGGTCACGATATAAATACTGGCCATGTAGTTGAGTTGGACTGCGTCATGGCCAGGGAATCTGTGCCTGGTATGGCGGCGGGATAAGGTTGTCCATGTGTCTGACTGCTGGAAATCTGAATATGATTCTGCTCTATATCTCTACCCGTATTGAGTAGCGTCGGGTCAAGGCAATACGTGTGCCGTCGAGTTGCATTTTCGATGTAACAGGGTGTTGAGTTGCGGTATGCATTCACGTGAATATGGTCTGATCCTGGCCCGCCAGCTACTTGCCGTCGAGGATCTGCATTATGGTCTATGGGACGATCTCGACGTTACCGTCGCTAACCTCCCGCGCGCCCTGCAGAACTACACCGACAGGATCCTGGAGTCATTGCCCCCGACCGATGAATTTCCGCGGCTGCTGGATATCGGCTGCGGTACGGGCAACATGCTGGTCCAGCTTCGCGGACAGGGTTATGCCGCCGATGGCGTGGTGCCGTCGCCGGCACTCGCCGAAATGGTACGCCAGCGGCTGATGGAGACGGACAATGCGCAGGTGCGGTTGTTTGAATCGACCTTCGAAGCGCTTGATATTCCTTCCCTCGCCGGCGCGTACGATGTTGCCTTGTTCAGTGAAAGTTTCCAGTACATCCGTCTGGATGACGTGTTTGAACGGCTCGACCAGCTGCTGGCACCAAGTGGTCGGGTAATTATCAGCGACTTCTTCAAGACCGAGGCCGCCGCGGATGCCACCCCTGAGAGCCGCAGCTTCGGCGGTGGGCACCTCCTATCCGATTTCCGTGCCGCCCTGGCGGCATCCCCTTTCGAAATCCTGCACGACGAGGACATCACAACGCGCGTCAGTCCGACCATTGCCCTGCTCGACGAGGTGCTCAGGGAGCGCATCATCCCGGCGGTGGAGACCACCGGGATCTATCTGCGCGGCCGCCATCCGTGGGGCACGCGGCTGCTGGGCTGGCTGCTGCGCAAGCGCTGGGAGAAGCTGCGGTTCAAATACCTGTCCGGTTATCGTACCCAGGCAGTGTTCGAGCGCTACAAGAATTACCGCCTGCTGGTGCTGCGAAAGCCTGCATGAGCCGCATATCGCCGCCGGCTATTGGAGCGGATTGGGATGGGCGTGGCTGCCGAGCAGCTGCCCGTCCACCTCGTCGCCGTAGTGGCACTGGTGCGCATGGAAGGCCGCGTCGGTTTCCTTCAGATCACCTTCATGCCGGGGGTCCTGTGGCCGTTCGTGGCTGTTGATGAAGGCGGCGACGTCCCAGGCCTGCTGGACGCTGAGTGATTCCGGCCTGCCCAGCGGCATATTGGCATGGATGAAGGCGGCCGCGGTGTTGACGCGGTGCATGCCCGCGCCCCAGTTGTATGCGTCTTTGCCCCACAGTGGCGGGAATGCATAGGCGCCCTCGGCCTTGCGGCCCTGGCCGTCCTCGCCGTGGCACAAAGCGCACTGGGCCTCGAACACCTGCCGGCCGCGGCTGATGTCGGGTGGGCTGGGCGGCTCGTCGAGCTTCGGATAGCCACGGCCCGCGAGCGCCACGCCCACCG
>PABE01000068.1 GCA_002702725.1 Porticoccaceae bacterium | reverse complement strand
AGGTCAGGATAAAATCAGGCCGTGTGTAGTCCCTGAAAAGACGACCAATAAAGGCGCCGAGGGCGGTGATGGGGGGGAGTGATGATCAAGATAAGGAGGCCTTTCCAAAACCCAATCTCCGGGATTTCCGGGTTACTGCTAAAGAAGCTGTAAACCATGATCACGAACATGAAGATCAGTGAAATAAAGTAGTACTTTATGTAGACGGGACTGAGGAAGCTCGTGATGTCCGTGCCCTGTGCGATGCTTTCGTTTTCTTCTCGTTTGATGTCCATGTGGATTCCTTTCATCTATCAGTTAACAGGTATTGCCAGGAGACGCCTCACCACAACCCAGCTGTTGAAAGGCTGAATCACTCACGCCGCTCCTAAAATGGGAGCATGATAGCGTGCACCTATATTAGGTGCAATGAAAACGTTCAGGCCTTCGATGTATGGCTCCGAGCAGCTCTTGTTGAGAGAGTGGCTTGTGAGCCAGCGCAAAGCCGCCAAGCTGACTCAGCGTCAGTTGGCGGACAAGCTCCAGGTTGTGCGTTCGCTGGTGGGTAAGGTGGAAAGTGGAGAACGGCGCCTGGATGTGGTGGAGTTCGTCCATTACTGCCGGGCCATGGGGGCGGAGCCGACGGAGTTCTTCACTTTTCTGAAGCAACAGCCGTCGGATGAGGCTGGGTCAACCGGTTCCTAAAGGGATTAGCCCCCGCTCCGCAAAGCTCACTACCCCACTGCCCGCCACGATCAGGTGATCGAGCACCCGAATCTCCACCGTCTCCAATGCCTTGCAGATCCTTTCGGTCAGCAGTTGATCGGCTCGACTGGGTTCGGGGTTGCCGCTGGGATGGTTGTGCACCAGGATCACCGCAGCGGCATTGGCATCCAGTGCCCGCTTGACCACCTCCCGGGGGTACACCGCCGCACCGTCGATGGTGCCCTGAAACAGGATCTCCAGCCCCAGCACTCCGTGGCCTGAGTCGAGGAACACCAGCCCAAACACCTCCCTGGGTTCATTGGCCAAACTCAGGGTCAGGTACTGCCGGGTGACATCGGGGCTGGTCAGGTAGTGGCTGCGCTGGAAGCGGGATTCCATGATGGATCTGGCCGTGGTCAGGACATCGTCCTCGTTCATTAGACGCAGGGTGTCGGCATCTCCGGCTCGGACCGCATAGGCGCGACAGTTGTTGACGTCATCTTTTTTGTTCATGGGTTTGTCCTCAAGTGACCTGCCACCCCCAACGGGGTGACAGGGGTAGGGTTATGTCTGCTGTTGGCAATTGAGTGTGTCGCCAGGCCATGCCTGAGGTCAGTCTTCAGTGGCTATCTGGCTTGGTTGAGGTGACGCTTCAATGGCATCGCTGGCCTTGCGTTGGAGCTTGGCAGCCAGGGTGGGGGTGCTTGTCTGAGCCACCTCCTGTCCTTGTTGGGGGCGGGATGCTGGGGTGGTTGACCCGGTGCTCACGTCCTGACTCGCTTCCCCAGCACTGTCGCTGTAAAACTCCTCCAAGATAGCCGGAACCTCCTCGTCATCCTCCTCGAACGCCGCGTTGGCAAAGCCCAGACGCGCTGCTTCATCCAGGGCTACCTGATTGAATCCAGACGTCAGACGTTGCTCATGGGTGGCCCTTGCCTGGGCAATGGCATCCTCCAGGGTCATACCGTCGCGCACGCCAATGTCCACATAGAAGATGGGTGCCCGGTGGCTTTGGGTAGTGCTCTTGCCCCTCAGCTTCAGTTCCAGCGGCAGACAGGCCAACAGCCCTCCGGACACTGCCTCGAAGTAGGCCAGGCGGGCCATCAGGGTGCGAATGCTGTTAAAGCCCGTGGTGCGAAAGATGAACGTACCCAAACTGTCATCGTCGCCAATGCGGACATTGAGCCGCCCATAGGCCTTGCACTTACCCCCGGCACCGATGGCACACAGGCTGGGGCCGGGACAGGGCAGTGTGGCCATGCCATCGGCAGTATGGCGCCGACAGGTAACCCCATCTCCGGCACACACCGGTCGGCCATTGCTGCGGTCGAACAAGGTATAGGCAGCTCGAAAGTTCAGGTCGGGATCGTTGAACAGCAGCATCACGGGGATCTCCCGCAACTTGCCGTTAGGTTTTTGCTGGCGCAGCTGCTCATCCAGGGGATGTTTGATCCACCCCTCGGGAGTCTGCAATAGGCTGGTGAGAGTGAACTGGTCGTCTTTCTCCGGCAAACGCTTACCGTTCTTCTCGACGACGCGACCAATGCTGATTCTGCCCAATACGGGCGGGGTAATGGCGAGACCTTTGATCATGGTGATGTTCCTCATAAATAGGTAAGGGGTCTGTAGAACTCGGGAAGCCAGCCAACGCTGGCGTCTTGGGAATAAAAAAATCCGGTGTAGGGCGAACCCGACACCGGCAAGGCTCCAGGGGTAGGAAAGGGTGAGTGATGATGAATAGTTGGTCGAGATGGATGGGGCGCTGGATTCAGGTCCGCACCAGAAAGCGACGGCTGCCGGGCCTGACCAGGGGATACCGCTCAAGTGCCTCGGGGTGATTTTGTAGCAGCGCTGCCGTGTCCAGGCCGGTACTGTCCTTGCTGCGCTTCCAGGTGACAAAGCCTGAGTGGAACACCGCCTTGGTGGCCTCGCCCATGGTTTGTTGCAAGGTCTGCTTCAGATCCTGTTCCACCCGCTCCAGGTTGACTATCTCCTCCCGGGTGGACACCAGGGCATCGAACACCGCCCCCAGCTGGGAGTTGGTTGAGCAATCCAGTGTCTCCCCGTTGTCCTGGGGGAACAGGCACTGCAAGGCCCTGGCCGATGACTCGGTGCCATCTACTGGGGGCGGGGTGTCATTGACCACACAATCCCAGAAGCGACGCTCCAGCCCGATCAGGTTGGCGATCAAAGCCTCATCCCGCTCGATGCGGTGGATCTGGATCTCCTGCCCACAGATCAGGATACAAACATCCGCAGCCGCCTTGCCGGTCACCGCCAGTTGGTGCTGAACCTGGCACTGGACATATTCAGGCACGCCGTCCCGCCACAGCCTGGCGCCGTACTCTCCGGCGGTCTTGCACTCCAGCACCTGCACCTCGCCATCACCCACCACCTGGTAGTCCAGGTTGGCCAGCATCCAGCGCTTGTCCGGATCCGGGTGTTGCAGCACCGCGTTCACCCGCCGCACCTTGCGTCCGGTGCGTTTGGTGTAGTGGGCAGCGACGATAGGTTCAAGGATGTTGCCCCAGTACAGGGGCGAACTGTCATCCTCCGCGTCCACCTGGGGCAGCCCGGCATCCCTCCCGGTCTTGATGAGCCAGAGCTCCAGTGCGGACTGGTAGGGGTTGAGACCCACAGCGGCTGCGGCATCACTGCCGCCAATGCCCCGCTTGCGCACCGCCAGCCAGTCCTCCCTGGGCATCTGGCGGGTGGAGACCAGGCGCAGGGCCGGTCTTCGACTTTCAGTGTTGTTACGTTTTGTGGGTATGGTCATGGTCTTTTCTCCTGGCAGACCCTCCCCCTCGCGATACCCCGCACATACAAACACAGCCCCCGACAGCGTTGCCGCTGCCGGGATGGGCTGTGATGGTGTAAAGGGATAAACCGGCGGGAGGCAGGTCTGGCGTCGATGGTTGGATGGTTGGATAGTCGGATGGTGGGATAGAAGGTTGGTATAGAAGCAGCTGAGAGTTCAGCAAAGGGAATCCTGAGGTGCCTGAACACACCTGCGTCAGGCCACCATCCGCAGGGCTTCATCCAATGCCTTGCGCTTGATGGTCGCCCCCTGGCCGAACCAAGCGGAATCCAGCCGGGAATCCACACTGCGGGCGCGTCGCTCGTGGTCGATAAACTCTGTCACCGCATTCAGCAACCCATAGGCCGTTCCCTCCGCCGACGGCAGGTTCGCACCCCGGCCTTCCCCCTCGAACAGTGCCAGCGACTTGGCCATGGCCCGTTCATTGGTGTTGGCGCCGGTCACCGCCTTGTTGGGGTCCGAGAAGACACGCAGCAGGTAGTTCTTGGCTTCGTGGTGTTTCACCGGGCGCTCGCTCAAGACCTTCATCCGGTACATGAACTGATCCCAGGACGACACCGTGACGCCCAGCTGCTGCTTCACACTGTCGGCATCGAAGATGGAGCGGTGGGGTACCTTCACTGCCCCGGTGGACTGCTGGTTCAGTGCCACCGCCAGGGTGTTGTTGCACACCACCCGGATGCTGGTGAACTGGGCTGTGGTGGCCATGGTGCCGTCACAGGCGGTGGCCAGCAGGATGTAGGCATTACTCACATCCTTGCCCTTGAGCGCCGTGGACTGCCCGGTGCGGGCCAAGGCCCAGATCTTGCGCCCACCTTTCAGCGACCCTGCGGTCTCCAGGGCAAAGCCAGATACTTCCGTCAGATCCCGGTAGAACTCCAGGATCTCCTGGGGTTGAACCACGTTGTAGCGATGGCCCACCACCGACAAGGGGTCGTGGGTGTCGGAGCGATAGAGTACCTTGCTCTCGGGGAAGGCCTTGATCTCCCCCAGATAACCCCGATCGCCGATTAAAAAGCGTACAGGGGTTTCTTCGATACGCCAGTTCAGACCCGCTTGAATGACCCAGTCCTCAATGGGCCGGTTGGCGGTGAGCCGGTTGCCCAGGCCGTGCCAGGGGGTTTGGCCCACATAGGCCATGTTGTCGATAAGATGTGCCATGGTAAATCTCCTGTCAGTAACAGACATAACCCAGCTGCCGCAGCAGCCGGGCGATGTGAATTCACAAAAGGTGTAAACAAGGGAGGAAGAAAGAAGATGAGGGGGTAGTGACCATCTCAGGCGTAGGCCTCGGGATAGTCGCCCGGGTAGCCCTCGTCAGGGTTCCGGCCCCGGTCTTCAGGCGGTGGGGTGGCCGTGAAATGGCCGTCGATCACCAGGTGATTGGAGGGCTCACTGAAGCGGTGGCCACAGCGCAGGCACTGGTGGTTGTCGAGCATGTGCTCGTCCACCACCTCGCCCAGGGTGGCGCCGGCCTTGCCGCCCATCACCCCCCACAGCAGGGTGCCGACAATGGCGCCGGTCAGGCCGCCAACGAGACGACCGGGAGGGCCGGCTACCCATCCCACCTGAGTGCCGATGCGGGCGCCCTTCAGGGTGGCGGAAACACCGGCGCCGATACCGGCAGCGGTACCCAGGGTGCGCCCTACGCGCTTGGCGTAGTTGCGGGTGAGAACATGATCAGAACGACAGACGGGACAACGTGTCATGGGGGTTACCTCGTATGAGTGGAAGAAACCGGCAGGGAATCTGCCGGGCTCATAGAGGTGATGTAGGTTTGAGGTCTGCCTGAAATAAAGCGATTATAAATGAGTGACCATCGGTCTGATTAATTTATAACCAATTTGATGCCGATGGCCGATAAAGGTGAAACGATTCATTAACCGTCTGCAAATGTTAGCTTAGCAACGTGATCGTAGCGGCCTGCTCATGCTTGGCGCAACGCGTGGTCGCAGGCTGTGTGCCCGCCGTTGGTCAGCACTGAGCACACTGACCACGTCCAAGCGTTCAGCGTGGCCAGTGCTGATAACTATTGAGAAGCAGCACGAGACTACCTCTTGCTTGGCCGATTTGGAGCTAGTAGTACTAATTGATGGCTTGGGGAGTCTGCGACTCCGCCGCTTAGGTCAGCTTGGGGGTCCAGCAGGCAGATAGCTTGCTGGATGACAGCCTGCTGAGACTTGATGAGAACGGGGGGTGGGAAAGCGTATATGGGTATCCTTATAGGGCTCAGGGAGATTGCAAGCTCCGAGATGGTCGCTAATTCAACGGAAGAAAGGACCAGCGGTCGAGGACAGGGATGAAGCGGAGTCTAGAAAGGCAGGAAACACTGGAAACAGCCGCGCTATGGCCTTATGATCTACTCAGTATCGAAAGCCCCCACCAGTACCTTAGGGCTTTCTCTATAATTTTCCAGGGAGGGCTATATCTGACGACACTACCCTATCAGGAAACCTGAATCTAGGGCCTTCGGGCTGACTAGGTGCTCGTGTGCGAAACGGTGACTATCCTAGACGCCACCTTGATTAAAGCCCATCACGCCCAGTAGCTAGATACTGATTGAATGAGGTCTGCCCGCTTAGAGCTCTACCAACTCAAGTGGCCGAGTCTGGAATTCTTCCTGGCGTCCTGATGGCATTGACTATGAGACGACGCGAAATGTATGTCCACCACATGCATCCCGCACAGCTAGTGGACTTCCATCCCCTAGAATACTGAAAGGACAAGATGTGAGCGGCGGGGGTCGATATCTACGGTAGAGCGGCGAGAGGGATTGGAACAGGTTGGCATCTAGATTGCCTGGATTGTCTGTCAATAAAGTGGGTGAAGGGGTTCGGAAGTGTTCAATTTTTTAAAGCGTCTATTCTCGCTCAATACTGATACTTCTCTACGAAAGCGAGCTGGCTTTCGGCTGTTAGATGTTGAAGAGGAAGCTGGTAAAATGGATCTTGAGCACCATGGGCGTAAAGATGGCGCACGAGATGTCCCGGAAACAGACGCTCTTCGACCAGGCACAGTGGAAACTCAGGTCATTGAAATCGGAAAAAACCTATTGCAGGACACTACTGTCCCAACGTTTGACTAAAAGATGCATATAACATACTGATATTTAACTTAAATAGACCCGATTGTGCCTGTCACCGACTTGAACTGTACTACTGCTAATTGCGACCCTGCTAGCTTCTTAGGCGCGCAGAGGAGCGTGGCGCATGTACTCGGACAGCATGATCTTCTCTCAAGTGATGGAACATCTGCCAATGCACACCTTCCGTCGGTGTGTCGAGCGTTATCGCGGCCATCACAAAACCAAGCACTTCTCCTGCCAGGATCAATTTCGTTGCATGGCTTTCGCTCAACTTACCTATCGCGAAAGCCTTCGCGACATCGAAGCCTGTCTACGCGCTCAGCAAAAAAAGCTATACCACATGGGGATTCGGGGCGGAGTTTCCCGCAACACCCTGGCCAATGCCAACAAGGTACGCGACTGGCGCATCTATGCCGACTTCGCCCAGTCCCTGATCCACATCGCACGCAAGCTCTATATGGGAGATTCCTTTGGCGTCGAACTCACCAACACGGTCTATGCGCTCGATGCCACGACCATCGATCTTTGTCTTTCCGTCTTCCCCTGGGCCCATTTTCGCCGCACCAAGGGGGCGATCAAACTCCATACGCTGATGGATTTGAGGGGCAATATCCCCACGTTTATCCATGTTTCCGAAGGCAAGGTCCACGATGTCAACGCACTCGATCTGCTTGTCCCGGAGGCGGGCGCCTTCTACATTATGGATCGCGGCTATCTGGATTTCGCTCGTCTTCATGTCCTCCACCTCAATGCTGCATTCTTCGTGATCCGCGCCAAGTCCAATTTACAATGCCGCCGTCTGTATTCCCGGCCCGTCGACAAAACCACCGGCCTACGCTACGACCAAACGGTGGAGCTCACCGGTTTCTATGCGGCAAAGGATTACCCAGACAAATTGCGTCGTATCAAGTATCACGATGCAGACACCGACAAAACCTTCGTGTTTCTCACCAATAATTTCAACTTGCCCGCGTTCACCATTGCCGACTTATACCGCTGTCGCTGGCAGGTCGAATTGTTTTTCAAATGGATCAAACAACACCTACGCATCAAAAATTTTTTCGGCACGACGGAGAATGCCGTGAAAACTCAAATCTGGATCGCCGTCTCCGTTTATGTGCTGGTCGCTATCATCAAGAAGCGATTGAACATCGACGCCAGCCTCTACACAATTTTGCAGGTTCTAAGCGTCACGCTTTTCGAGAAAATGCCTTTAAACAAGGCACTTTTCATCGAGGATTACACTATTGATCAGACAGAATCTTCTAACCAGTTGATTTTGTTTGAATAAACGTTGGGACACTAGTGATTTATTATGAACAAGATTTACCGCGTTATCTGGAACAGCGCCAAGGGTGCATGGCAGGCCGCCTCCGAAATGGGCACTCGAAAAAGCAAAGAGAAATCCCGTGTATCCGCTGCCGAAAACGTCACCGTAGGTACCAAGTCTGACCGTCGGTCGAGACGGGCCGGTTCGGCTCTTGCGCTGGAGCCGAGGATGCTTTTCGATGCGGCGGGTGCTGTCACCGCGGTAGAAGCTGTCGATGCGATGCCGGTGGTTGATCTGGTTGTCGCGAAGCAGGGTTATGACACCCAGCTTGCCGAGGCCCTGGCAGGCGGCCACGATGCAGGCACGGACGAGAGTGGTGTTATTGGCGCTCCGGCAGTCCGGGCGGCCAACGATGGCGATATGGCTGTGGATGAGGCAACGCCTTCAGCCGCTTTAGAGCGCACTGAAATCGTGTTTATTGACGGTGCGCTGGAAGATTATCAAACCCTGGTGGATGCAGTTGGCGACGGTAGCGAAGTGGTGTTGCTTGATGCCAGCGGAGACGGTGTGGAGCAGATTGCCGCCTACCTGGAAGGCCGCACCGGCATTGATGCGGTACATATTCTGTCCCATGGTGACCAGGGAGAGTTGCGCTTGGGCACGGCCAGGGTCAACAGCGCCACCATGGGGGCCGAGTACGGCGATGAGCTGACGGCCATTGGCAGCGCACTTTCCGATGATGGCGACATTCTCACCTATGGCTGCGACTTCACCGGCGGTGACAAAGGTGTTGAAGCAGCGAAGATGCTTGCACGGCTTACCGGCGCTGATGTGGCCGGCTCCTCGGATGCCACCGGCGATGCCCTCCAGGGCGGGGATTGGGAGCTGGAAACCCAAGTTGGAACGATTGATTCTGCTTTCCTCGCCATTGATAGTTACGACGGGCTGCTGGCCCCGGCCGCTTTTGCCTCGACCCCTGCGGACCAGGTTATCGCCGAGGGCGGCGCTCTCGATTTCTCGGGCCTTGCCCTGGAAGTCTCCGGGGGTGATGCCGATATGGTGGCCGAAGTGGACATTATTTCGGGCTCTGGTGGTTTGTCCCGAAACGGTGGGACGGCATTTGCGGGGCAGAGCGCTACGGGGGATCTGGCAGCCATTAATGCCTTTCTCGATCAACTAGAATATGTGCCGGATCCAGAATCAAATGATACTGCCATCATCCGTATCCGTGTTGACAGCAACAGTGGTGAAACCAGTGACAGCGATGGCGACTGGGAGGCTGTACACACATTCGAGGTCAGTATCACGCCAGTGGCGGATGCTCCCAACCTGACCGGTGACGCCACCCTGGCCCCTGTGGCAGAAGACAGCACAGATCCGGCAGGAGATACGGTAGCCAATCTTTTTGGGGCATTGTTTGAGGACAGCGACAGCTCCGACCAGTTGGCCGGGATCGCCATCAGTGCCGATGCCAGCACTGCAGGGCAGGGGAGCTGGCAATACCAGACCAGCGGCTCCCCCACATGGAACAATATTGGCGCGGTGAGCCGGAGTTCGGCCCTGCTGCTGGCTGGAGATACCCGAATCCGCTTCCTGCCGGCGGCCAATTTCAACGGCGCGGTGGGGTCGCTGACCGTCCATGCCGTGGATGACAGCGGCAGTCGTGCGTTTGGCACCTATGTTGATGTGGACAGTGGCGATCCGGACCTGGACAGCTCCGGCAATACCCTGGGGACATCCATCACCGCGGTCAATGATCCCTTTACCGTGGAGATTGATACCGGACTCTCGCTAACAGAGGGTGGGAGTGAGGTGATCAACCAGTCGGAACTCAATATTACCGACCCCGATCTGACGCCGTCCCAGATAACCTATACGGTTGTTGGCTCCGTGCCTGAAGGACAGTTGCTGGTTAATGGGGTCAGCGCGACCACGTTTACCCAGGCGGATATCAACAATAACCTGGTGGTCTACCAGCACAGCGGTGTCGAGAGTGCGGGTGCACTGACGTTGCAGTACACAGTCTCCGGCCCAGGCAATGCCGACCTGACGGGGCGCACCCTGGCCATTACCGTGGCTGATGGCAACAGCGCCCCCAGTGTGACGGTTCCCGGTGCCCAGAGTGTCGCCGAAGACGGCTCCCTGGTGCTCACTGGTGGTTCCGCGCCGTCGGTTTCAGACCCCGATGCTGGCAGCAATGCGGTGCAGGTGACCGTTTCCGCCAGCAACGGAAGCATTACCCTGTCATCCCTTTCCGGCCTTGTGGTCACCGCAGGCAGCAATGGCTCGGCAACCGTGACCGTGCAGGGTTCCCTGGCGGATATCAATAGTGCCCTGGATGGTCTCCAGTACACGCCCGATGCCGATTTCTACGGCAGTGACAGTATCATCTTGAGTATTGATGACCTCGGTAACTCCGGCGCCGGAGGCGCGCTTTCTGACAGCGACACCATCGCGGTGACGGTCAACCCCGTCGACGATGCCCCGGTGACCGGTGGCGGTACGCTCGCCCCCGTTAGCGAAGACACCCTGGACCCGGCCGGTGCCACCGTAGGCTCACTGTTGACTGCCTTCAGTGATGTCGATGGCGATACCCTGGCGGGCATTGCCATCAGTGCCGATAGCGGCAGTGGTGCTGATGGTACCTGGGAATTTTCAGTGGATGATGGTATTACCTGGAGCGGTGTTGGCACGGTAAGTACGTCAGCGGCTCTGTTGCTGGACAGTGGCGCCAAACTCAGGTTTGTGCCCAGTGCTGAATTTTCCGGCCCGGTAGGGGCGCTGACGGTTCACGCCATCGACAACAGCGGTAGCCGCACGTTCACAACCAGTGTGGCCACCCGGTTAACCGCAGACGTCAACAGTGGCGCCACCGATATTGACGCCAATGGCGCCCCGCTCGACACCAGTGTCACCGAGGTCAATGACCTGTTCGAGGTGGTTACCGACAAAGTGGCCAATGTGTCCGAGGGCGGCAATGTCACTATTGATGACGGCGTTCTGGAAATCATCGATGTCGAGGCCTCGCCGTCACAGATTATTTACACTCTCACCGCCGGCACGGATCTCTCTGAAGGAACGCTGGAGCTCAATGGTGCGGCCATCTCCGTGGGGGATACCTTCACCCAGGCCGACCTTAATGCCGGCAACCTGGTCTATATCCACAATGGTGACGAAACCGGTGGTAGCCAAACCCTGGCCTATGACGTCACCGATGGCGACACCACCGAAAGTCGCACCCTTGCCATCAATGTTTCATCGGTCAACGATGTCCCGGTTTTTGCTGTACCCGGTGAACAGGACTCCGGGGGCAATCCACTTACCGCAGGGGTTGAGCGGGGTGGTTCCCTGGCCTTCTCCGCGGCCAATATCGAGGTGGTCGATCCAGACAATACTGCAGACCAGATTCGATTCCAGGTCAGCAGTTTGCCTTCGGCGGGAGAGCTGACGCTCAATGGCGCCCCTGTGGGCGCTGGTACCACCTTTTTCCTCAGTCAATTGAGCGACCTTGTCTACACCCATGATGGTGGTAGCGCCAGTGCCGATAGTTTTCAGTTGGTGGTGCGTGATGGCGCCGGTGGCGTGGCAGGCCCGAAAACCGTCAATATCGCGATCGATCCCGTTAACAGTGCACCGCTCATTGCAGGGTCAATGACGCTGGACGAGGGTGAGCAGGGCAAGGTGGTGTCGCTGAACATCAGCGATGCCGAGACGGCAGCCGCCAACCTGACGGTGACCATTCTTACCTTGCCAGACCCGGCGGAAGCGGTGCTTTACTTCAATGGCGCTGAAATCACCCAGGGCATGGTGGATGGTGGTTTTAGCTTCAGTGCCGACCAGCAGAACCTGCTGACCATCAACCACATCTCCGCCGACCAGGAAACGCCGCCGGATGTCTCCTTTGATGTGAGGGTCACAGACGAGGCGGTGAGCGGTTCGCCTGCACTGTCCACAGATACCACTGTGACCGTAGCCGTGCAGCCGGTCAATGATGACCCCGTGGGCACCAGTGGTGACATCACCCTGGACGAAGGGGAGGTATTCACCTTAACCACTGCCCAGTTAAACGCCAGCGATGTGGATACACCAGTTGAAAACCTGACCTTCCGCGTTGAAGTGGTGCCGGAGCACGGCCTGCTGTTCTTTGACGACGGCACCGATTTCATCCCCATGGGGGCGGGGGCCACCTTCAGCCTTACCGATGTCACCAACGGTTACATAAAATTCCAGCACGATGGTTCCAGTCTTGATGCCGACAGCCTGGAAGTCACCCTGCGGGATGGCGAGGGCGGCGTCCATGATGGCGGCACAGTTGTCAACCTGGTGGTGAACATTACGGTTAACGATACTGGCGATAGCGGTCCTGATGGTACGCCTGACGATGGCCCCATCGGCGGGGGCGGCCCCGTTGGCGGTGACGGCACGCCGGGCGGAACTGATCCCGGCACCGGCAATGACCCGGTCGTGGCCAACGACGAACAGTTCTACACCCCGGAGGACACGCCTCTTTATGTGAGTGAGGCGGTACTGCTGGGCAATGATACCGGCGACACGCCACTGCATATTGTCTCCGTTCAGGGGGCGGTCAACGGCACTGTTGAACTGATTGCTGACGGCGACCCGGGCGACCTCAATCCGGGCGATGGCTACGCCACCATTCGCTTTACTCCCGATGCCAACTTTGGCGGGTTCGCTGAATTCACCTATACCGTGGATGATGCCACCCCGGACACCGATAGCGCTACCGGTCGCGTCGTGGTGCTGGTACAGAACGATCCACCCATGCTCTCGACGGGTACCCAGGGCGGTTTTGATGAGGGTGCGCTTGTGACCCTCAACAGTGACGCCATGGCGGCGAGCGATGTCGACAATGATCCAGCACAGCTCACCTACCGCCTGACCAGCCTGCCCGCTGCCGGCGTGCTCTATTTTGACTCCACCCCGGGAGACGGCATAGGTGATGCCCGGGATTTGCGCCTCAACGGCACCTTCACCCAGGCCGATCTGGATGCAGGGCGCATCAAGTTTCAGCACGATGGTAGTGAAAACCACACGACGACCTTTAACGTTGAACTCACAGATGCTTCGGGGGATACCGTCAACGGCACGGTGACCCTCCAGGCCGCCCCGGTCAATGACCAGCCTGTTATCGCTGTCGAAGAGGTGGTGGTTGACGAAGGCGCCTCTATCATTATTGATAACAGTTATATTGCTACCAGTGATGTGGATGCCGGGGATGTTCTCACCTTGAGAATTGACAGCGCTGGGGATCTCCCCTCCCACGGCACTCTTGAACTCGATAGCGATAACAACGGCACTTTTGAAACCGTAGTGGTGGCGGGTACTACCTTTACCCAGGCCCAGGTCAACAATGGCCAGTTGCGTTACACCCATGACGGCAGCGAAAACTTTAACGACAGCTTCCGGGTGACGGTGCAGGATGATTCCGGCGCGGCCAACGACACAGCCACGGCCGTGGTGGATGTGGGCATTATATCCCTCAACGACGACCCCGTCAGCGAAGCAGATGACGGCTTTGTCACCAACGAAGGCACCGCCCTCTACGAGGGTCAGCACAAGGTCATCACCACGGCAGTGCTCTCCGCGGGAGACCCGGATAACACAGCGAACCAGCGTCAGTTCCGCATCGACAGCAATGTTCAATACGGCGACCTGCTGCGCAACGGACAGGTTCTCGGGGTGGGCAGCACCTTCACCCAGCAAGATCTGGAAGACGGCCTGATCAGCTACCGCCACGACGGCTCTGAACATTTTGAGGACAGCTTCGATTTCACCATCTCTGATGCCGGCGGCGGCAGTGAGCCGAGCGGGACTTTCGAAATTGATGTGCTGCCAATCAACGATGCTCCCACCATTACCGCACCGGCGGAGAGAATCGCCGTCGAGGAACAAACCGTTTATGTTACCGGCATCACCATTGCCGATCCGGACAGTGTGGATGGCAGCGGTGTCATAGATGAATCGTTTGGCCCGCTGCGGGTCGAGCTTGTTGCGGCCAATGGCAGTCTTGGCGCCACAGCAGTTGGCGGTGCCGTGGTCACCGGAACAGGTTCATCGACGCTGGTGGTGGAAGGCAACCTAGGTGATATCAATGCCACCCTCGACAGCCTCACCTACACCGGCAATGTGGATTTTACCGGTAGTGATGCCATTGCCATTACCGTGCGCGACCAGGGCAATACCGGAACAGACCCGGATCTCACCGGGCCTGGTGAGGCGCTGGATGGGCTGACTTTCGATCCTGTATTGACGGATGACGGTGACAGTAACACCACCTACGAACAGGCCACCGCGTCCATTGCCATAACTGTACAGCCGGTCAACGACCCCATTGTCAACACAGTGCCAGGCGCCCAAACGGTAGATGAAGATACGGATCTGGTTTTCTCAACCGCTGGCGGCAATCGTCTCGCTGTCTTTGATGTTGACCAGGGGGCAGGATATGAGGCAGAGGTGACGCTGACGGTGCTCCACGGTACCTTGTCTGCTAGTGCCGGAGGGAGTGTTGTGCTTTCTGGCAACAACAGCTCCGAACTGGTCATTACCGGCAGTCAGGCGGATATCAACGCCACCCTCGAAGGCCTTGTCTATCGTGGTGCCAGCAATTACCACGGCGCTGATACCCTTACCATGGTGAGTCGCGATCAGGGCAATACCGGTCTTGGCGGAGAGAAAACAGATACTGATACCGTGGCGATCACGGTATCCCCCGTCAACGACAACCCTGTCACCGTTGACATTGCCGCCAGCGGCAACGAAGACGGCACAATCACCTTCAGCCTTGACTCATCCACCGTGGATGGTGGTAGCGATAGTGTCACCGATGCCGTCGTCACCAACTACCGGGTGGAGACCCTGCCGGCCAATGGCACCCTGCGGGATAGCGGTGGCAATGTCATCACTGCGGGTGACGTTATCAGCGTGGCTGAAGCCACTGGCATGACATTTACCCCGGACGCAGACTTCAACAACAGTCAGGGCGGTGCTCCGACCTTTACCTTTACCGCCATTGACGAGGCCGGTGCCGAGGGCAATACAGCCACCGCCACCTTGAACGTGATTGCCGTTAATGATGCCCCTGTCATTGGTGGGCTGGGGGACACGGTTAACTACACCGAAGGCAGCGGGAGTGGCGCCGAAGGCACCTATGTGCGGCTCGATGCCAATGGCGACGCCTCGTTGGTGTCGGACATTGAGCTGATTGCCCAGCATGAGGACAACTTCGACTCCAGCCGGCTGGATATTGCCCGCCAGGGTGGAGCAAATGGTGACGATCGCTTCTCCCTGGATACCTCCTACAACGGTGATGGCCAGACGGTGGCGCTAAGCGGCAGTGATGTGCTGTTCAATTCGGTGGTTGTTGGCACCATTGCCAGTGACAGCACCGGTGCTACAGGTAGCGCAGGTCTCTACCGGATTGTCTTCAACGCCGATGCTGACCAGAATGCCGTCAGTGCGGTGATGAAACGGGTCTCTTTTGCCAGCGTCGATGATGATCCCAGCAGCTCAGTGACGATCGAATTCACCTTTTACGACGGCAACACCGGTGCCCAGGGCAGTGGCGGCGATCTTTCCGGCAGCGGTCTGGCCACAGTGACGGTGACCAATATCAACGATGCACCATCATTTGATGATGGTGCTACCCTGACCGTGCAGGAAGACCTCTCCGGTGCCGGCGACAGCGATGGCCAAACGGTGGCGGCACTTTTGGCGGCTGAATTCAGTGATCCTGACCCCAGTGGTTCCGGCGCGGATTTTGCCGGTATTGCCATTGTTGGCAACAACAGCGCCGCAACCCAGGGAACCTGGCAGTATTCCGTCAATGGTGGTATCAGCTGGGTTGATGTCGGCACCGTGGCAGAGAACGATGCCCTGCTACTGGATACCACTGCATTGTTGCGCTTTGTGCCCGATGCCGATGCCAATAACACCACGTTCCCTGCAACGCCACAACTGGACGTTCTCGCCCTGGACGATAGTGGGGCCAGAACCTTCACCAGTGTCGGCAGCGAATCCCGGATCGACGCCAGCTCCCGTGATGGCAGCAGTGATCTGTCGGCGGACAGTGTTGCCGTTTCAGCTTCGGTTCTGCCGGTGAATGATACGCCTGTCCTGGGGGATCTGGATGGCGATTCCACCACCTTTACGGAAGGTATTTCCGATGCCCAGGGTACGGCCATCGTGCTTGACCAGGGCACCCTGGCATCCCTCGCCTCTGAAATCGAGCTGCTTGCCAACAGTGAGGATAATTTTGACGGCGCCACGCTGATTGTCAGGGATCAGGCTGGCGCCGACCCCGACGACTTTTATTTTGTGCGCAGTGGTGTCAACGGTATCGGCATCAGTGGTGCCGACACAACCACCTCGGGCCAGCGTATTTTCAACGATGGTTCGGTGATTACCTATCTGGGTACGGCGGTGGCGACCATTGTGGATAACAGTGTGGGCACTGACGGTGGCGGTGACACCGGCATCCTCCATATTCGCTTTAACGCCAATGCCACAGGTGCCGCAGTCAACGCGGTGCTGCGCAACCTGTCGTTCAACTCCGATAACCAGGCCCTGCCCGATGGCGTTGTTAAACAGGTTGAAGTGATCTTCAATGACGGCAATGCGGACGCGAATGCGGGTGCCCAGGGTAGTGGTGGCGCAGGTGTTGCAACTGCCGTGGTCAATATCACGCTTCAGGCCACCAACGATGCGCCCTCCCTTTCCGGTGGCGCCACCCTCACCACCTCCGAAGATGGCAGCCCGGCTGGTGAGTCTACCCTTGATGCCTTGCTTGGAGCCAACTTCAGCGACCCGGATGGCACCAGCTCTTTTGCCGGTGTTGCCCTCACGGGATACGATGAAGCCGGTCTTGGAACCTGGCAGATCGACGTGGGCAGCGGCTGGGAAGATCTGGCCACCTTTGATACCAACGCCGGTGGCCTTTCCGCCAGCAACGCGCTGCTTCTCAATGCCAGTACGCTGGTTCGCTTTGTCCCGGCTCTTGATGCCAATACATCCGGCAATACCCGGCCCACACTGACGGTTCACGGTGCGGAAACCGATGAGTTGAGCGGTGGCCCCACAGCCCTTGCTTTTACAACCAGCTCAGCTTCTCCTGAGACATACAACACGGCAGATGATCCGACTGCCAATGATCTGGAAGCGCTGGTGGCTGCCAGCAGCGTGACTATCGATGTGGTCATCAACGCCGTAAACGATGCCCCCACAGCCACCGATACCGCGGCGGATATCATCACCTCAGAGGATAGTTCTGCCGCCGCGGGTACCGCCGAGGAATACCTGCTTTCCGGTGATCCCAATATCGCCGATGTGGACCCGGCCACCACCGGGGTGCTCGACGACAATACCTTCGGGGGCGGCGTAATTACCGTTTCCCTGGACAGCGGTGTTAATGGTGACCAGTTACTGGTCAATGGTGCCCTGGCCGGTATTGCCAGTGTCTCCGGCGGCACTAATGGTGCCGACCTGATCATCAATCTGGCTCCCGACGCCACCTTCAGCGAGGTGGATGCCATCCTTCAGGATTTGCGCTATCAACATACCACCGACATACCACCGACGGCACCCAGGGACTTCACGATTACGGTGAATGACCAGAAAAATATCGATGGCGACGGTGACAATGCTGGAAGCGGCGCGGCGGCGTCAGTAACGTTGACAGGGTCTATAACCATCAACGAACAGAATGATCCGCCCCTGGGCAGCGACAATACGGTGATCACGGATGAAGATACCTCCTACACTTTTGTCGAGGCAGATTTCGGCTATAGCCAGCCAGGGGATGAAAGCGATGCCTTCGCGGCGGTACGTATTGATTCCCTGCCGGGGAACGGTGTGCTGTGGCTTGATGGCGACGACAGTGGCACCAGAAATGGCAGTGGCAGCGAGGATGTCAGTGTCAATGATCTGATCGCCCTGGCGGACATTACCAGTGGCCGCCTGCGCTTTACCCCTGATGCCGAACTCAATGGGGCACCGCTGACCACCTTTACCTTTTCCGTCCAGGACGAGCGGGGTGGATTTGATATCAGCCCCCGCACCATGGAAATCGATATTACGGCGGTGAACGATGCGCCGGTGTTGACGGGGACAGCGCTTAACCCCACAGCGACAGAGCAGGGTGCAGCCGGCGATGCCGGCAGTAGCACCAACGAGGTTCAATTGGTCAGCGGGGTGACCCTTAACGATATTGATCTTGCCGATAATGGCGGTATTGGTTTTGATGGAGCCTCAATCACCGTTGAGTTCAGCGATGGTTATCAGTCCGGCGATCGCCTGTTTGTGAACGGCTCCCCCGCAGGCATTGATAGCACCAGTGGCGGCAATGGGACCGCCTTGACCATCAACCTGGCAAACGGCACCAGTGCCGCACAGGTAGAGGCGATTATCGAGGCGATACGCTTCCGTCACGATGGCGATGATCCCACCGGCGGTGGCACCGACACCACCCGGAATTACAGCGTCACCTTTAACGATGGCGGCACCCGCGGAACCCCCGGGGGTCTCGATTCCAATGCCCTGACAGGCACAATCACCCTGACACCCGTCAACGATACACCCATTGTTGTTGCGCCGGGTGCGGCGGCCGTGAACGAGGATGCCAGCCTGGTGTTCTCCGGCGGCAATCTGATCAGCATCAATGACCCGGATCACTCCGGTAATACCCTCACTGTCAGTTTGGATGTCGATCACGGTACCCTGGCGTTGTCGGGCACCACAGGCCTGACCCTGACAGATGGCGATGGCAGCGACGGAACCCTGGTGTTCAGTGGTACCCAGGCGGCCATCAATGCCGCCCTCAACGGTCTTGTTTACACCCCACATGGCGATTTTCACGGTGCTGATGCGCTGGCTATCAGTGTTGATGACGGTGGCAATACCGGGCCGGTCAGCGAGGGTGACAGTCATACGGTGAATCTCACCGTCACACCGGTCAACGACAGCCCCGTGGCGTCCGGTGGGCCTGAAACGGTATCAGTCACCGTGGAAGACCAGGCGGGAAGCGCCGATACTTTGTCTGCGTTGCTGGCTGGAAATTACTCTGATAGCACCGATGACCAGACAGGCATTGCAGATGGCGGTGACGCATCAACCGCGCTGTCGTTTGTCGCGATTGTCGGGTCTACCAACTATGACGCCTCCCAGGGAACCTGGCAGGTCAGCGATGGTGTCGGCGGCTGGATTGATATTCCGGTCTCAGGCCTGAGCACCTCCAGCGCACTTGTGGTGGATGTGTCACGGGCGATTCGCTTCAACCCCGCTGCCGATTTCCACGGCACTCCGGGTACCCTCCAGGTTCGTCTGGCGGATGGTGACGGCATCGATGCCATAACTGCGAGCACAGGTGCTGGTGATCTCAAAGACCTGAGCAGCGAAGGCGGTACCGGTACAACCGGACGCTGGTCTGCCGGCACGGTAACCCTGCAGACAGAGGTCGCCCCGGTCAATGACCGGCCAGAGGCAGCAGATGGTGTCCTGGGCGCCATTGATGAGGCCAATCTCAACCCGGTGGGGGATACCCTGGAAAATCTGTTCGGCACCGGCTACGACGATAGCCGCGACGACCAGACCGGTATCGCGGGAGGCGGTGATTCCTCCACAGCCTTCGGTGCCGTGGCGATAACGGGCAACGCTGCAACTGCGGCACAGGGCACCTGGCAGTACAGTGTCGATGGCGGCAGCAGCTGGACCGATATTGCCACCAATGTGGCAGACGACAATGCGCTGATTCTCGCCAACACCAGCGATACCAGGTTGCGCTTCGTGCCGGTCGATGGTGATTACAACGGCGCCCCCGGCAGCCTGAGTGTCAGGCTGGCGGACTCTGCGCAGACTTCGGCGGTTGGCCAGGATATCAGCGCCGATCTGGGGGCCACCGATACCTGGTCTCAGACCCAGACGTTGAGTACACAGGTCAATCCGGTTAACGATCAGCCGGGCCTCACCGGCACCGCCGAAAACCCTACGGCCACCGAACAGGGTGTTGAGACTGATAGCGGCAGCAGCACCAATGAGGTGCAGTTGATCAGCTCGGCCACTGTGTCTGATGTTGATCTGGCGGATAACGGTGGTATCGGATTCAGTGGTGCCTCTATTACCGTTGCGTTCACGGACGGTTATCAGGCCGGCGACAGACTGTTTGTGAGCGGTTCCCCAACAGGCATTGACAGCATCAGTGGTGGCACTGGCAATAGCTTGACCATCAATCTGGCTGCTGGCGTGAGCACTGCCCAGGTTGAAGCGATTATCGAGGCGATACGCTTCCGCCACGATGGCGATGATCCCACGGCTGGGGGCACTGATCTCACCCGGGATTACAGCGTCACCTTCAACGATGGTGGCACCCGTGGAACCCCGGGACCACTGGTTTCCCCGGCACTGACCGGCACCATAACCCTGGTTCCCGTCAACGATGCGCCGGCCATCACAGCACCCGCCACTCGCACCGTGGCTGAAGATGGCGCCCTTGGCTTCACGGGCGGCGTTATCAGTGTCAACGACCCGGACCTTGCCGGCAACCCGGTAGAGGTCACCTTGACTGTGGCCGAAGGCTCTCTGAGCCTGTCTGTCACTGCGGGTCTGACCCTGAGCGATGGCGACGGCAGCGACGGAACCCTGGTGTTCAGTGGTACACAGGCGGACGTTAACGCCGCTCTGGAGAGCCTCTCCTACAGCCCGAACGCCGACTTCAATGGCAGCGACAGCCTCCTGATCACCACCAATGACATGGGGGCGACCGGTGGCCCCGCACGGGGAGATAGCCACACCGTTACGCTAACGGTAACGCCCGTTGCAGATGGTGTTGCGGACAGTTTTGTCACCGATGAGGACACGGCCCTCAACGCCAATGTCAGTATCAATGACACCCACGGCGCATCCCGCAGCTATGGCCTTAACACCAATGCCAGCCATGGAGACGTGGTGTTGCTGAGCGATGGCTCATTTACCTACACCCCGGATGCGGACTACAACGGCAGTGACAGTTTCACCTACGACGTTACAGACGTTAATGGCGACACTGAAACCGTGACTGTCAACCTGACAGTCAATCCCCTGGATGATGCTCAGGCTGATGGGTTTGCCACTGATGAAGACACGCAGCTCAACGCTGATGTCAGCACCAACGACAACTTTTCTGCGGCGGCAACCTATAGTTTGGATGATGATGCGAGCCACGGCTCGGTCAGCCTCAACGGGGACGGTACCTTCACCTATACCCCCGACGGCGACTATCACGGCAGCGACAGCTTCAGCTACACCGTGACCGATATCAACGGTGACACAGAAACTGTCGCTGTGGCGCTGACGGTCAACCCCGTAAATGACGCCCCCCAGGGAGCCGACAACACCATTACCCTCGACGAGGACAACAGTCACACCTTTAGTGCTGTCGACTTTGGCTTCACCGATCCCGATGACAGTCCGGCCAACAGTTTTTCTTCAGTGATTATTTCCACTTTGCCCGGCGCAGGCAGCCTGACCTACAACGGCCTGGCGGTGACGGCGGGGGATGAAATTGCCGTGGCCGATCTCGGCAATCTGGTTTTCACTCCGGCAGCCGACGCCAATGGCACTGGCTATGCTAGCTTTACTTTCCAGGTTCGCGATGACGGTGGCACCGCCAATGGCGGTATTAATCTTGATGCCACCGCCAACACCATCACCTTTGATGTCACCGCACAGAATGACGCGCCGACCACAACCGGCCTTGCTGACCAGACCAGTGATGACGGCGAGACGGTCTCTCTGGATGCCGCCGCCGCTTTCGATGACATTGATGGCGACACACTGACATACGTCGCTACCGGGCTGCCTTCCGGCTTGTCCATTGACGCCAATACGGGCGAAATCAGCGGCACCATTGCCGCCAACGCCTCGGTAACGGGTTCCTATTCTGTCACCGTTACTGCCTCCGATGGCAATGGCGGTTCGCAAGACGCTACCTTCACGTGGACTGTCAACAACGTGGCGCCGGTGGCGGTAGACGATACCGACAGCACCGATGAAGAGAGCGCTATCAGCCGCAATGCAGCGAATGGGGTTATTGATTCGAACGATCAGGACGGCACGCCGGACAATGACAATCTCAGTGTCACCCAGGTTGGTAACGGTAGTACCACGGTGTCGGCTGGCGCCGCCATCGCTGGCAGCAACGGCGGCCAGTTCACCATCGATAGTGACGGTTCGTGGAGTTTTGATCCCAACGGCGACTTCGAAGACCTGGCTGCGGGCGCAACCCGTCAGACCACGGTGACCTACACCCTGTCCGACGGACAGGGCGGTACGGACACGGCAACCCTTACAGTGACTGTTAGCGGCACCAATGACGCTCCTACGGTGACCCCAGGGACGCAAAACCAAACATTGGTTGAAGCAGGCGGTACGGCCAACGGAACCCCCGGAACTGACACCGCGAGTATCGGCCTCACCCTGGACGACGTGGATGGTACCGCCAGTATTGACGAGGTATATCTGGCCCAGAATGGCTGGTCCAGCAGTGATGGCGGCCAGACCTACAGCAAAACCGGAACCTACGGTACGGCAACCATTACCATCGCCACCGGCGTGGTGAGTTACAGCCTGGACGATAGCGATACTGACACTGACGCACTGGATAGCGGCGATAACGCCACTGACAACTTTGGTATACGGGTGCGTGACAACGACGGTGCCACGGTGCTGACCACCGCGGCCTTTGCCATTTCCGGTTCTGACGACAACCCCGTGGTCACAGGCACCTTTGCCGGGTCTGTGGATGAAGGTGATGTGGGCGATCCGGCAGAAACAGCCACAGGTACCATTGCTATCAGCGATGTGGATGGCGATGACAGCCCCGTATTCAGCGATGTCGCCGCGACGGTTGGCGATAACGGCTATGGCAGTTTTGACCTCGTAAACGGCACCTGGACTTATACCCTCGACCAATCCGCCGTCCAGCACCTGGATACGGGTGATACTGCGACAGACACCATCACCTTTACGGCCAGTGACGGTACGACGCAACAGATCAGCGTCACCATTACAGGCTCCAATGACGCCCCTACGGTCGTTGCCAGTGACAGCGCCGGATTCACCGAAGCTGCGGACGCCTCGGCACAGGATCTGAGTGACAGCGGCACGGTAACCTTCGATGATATGGATAGCGACGACCTGGTGGACATTACCTACAGCGTTGCCAGCCCTGCCACCTGGAGTGGCGGTACCATCGATCCGGCGCTGGCCAGTGCGCTGGCAACAGGGTTCAGTACTGGTGTTACCGATTCCCCTGCGCCCGGCAGTGTTGCCTGGAATTATAGTGTCAGTGATCTTGATCTCGACTTCCTTGGCGAAGGCGAAACCATCACCTTCAGCTACACCATAACTGCCACAGACAGCCATGGTGCCACCGCCAGTGATACCGTCAGCTTTACCATTACCGGCACCAACGACGGGCCGGCACTGGCGCCAGTGACAGCTGGTAGCATCGCCGAGAACAATCAGTCGCCCCTGACCACCGATGCCAACCTTACAGGTACCCTGGCCGGCAGCGATGTGGACAACGGCGACACCTTGATCTACGGCATTGCGGGCGGCAGCGATAACGGAGACGGTACGGTCAGTATGGTTGGCACCTACGGCACCTTGACGGTGAACACGACCACCGGTGCCTACAGCTACAGCAAAAACGCGGCAGCGATCGAAGCGCTAAACAGCGGTGAGACGCCGAATGACAGCTTTACCGTAACGGTTACAGACAGCCAGGGTGCTGTTGCCAACCAGGGCTTTGACGTCAATATTACCGGTGCCAACGACGCCCCTGTGGCCGTCGATGACACCAATACCACAGATGAAGACAGTACCCTGTCAATAGGTGCTGGCAGTGGCGTTCTTGTCAATGACACGGATATTGACAACAGCGGCACGCATACCGTGAGTGCGGTGAATGGCGAAGCTGGGGATGTTGGCCAGGCAGTGGCTGGCAGCAATGGAGGTGCCTTCACTATTAACAGTGATGGCTCCTACGACTTTGATCCAGATGGTGATTTTGATGATCTCGATGACGGTCAGAGCCGAACCACCAGTGTTACCTACACCAACAGCGATGGCAGTGGTGGCAGCGACCTTGCGGTTCTTACAATTACGGTCACCGGCACCAATGATGCGCCGGTGATCAGTGTTGAAGGTGGCGACAGTGCCACGGGCTCACTGACGGAAACCGACAGTGGGTT
>PABE01000067.1 GCA_002702725.1 Porticoccaceae bacterium | reverse complement strand
GTCTCTGCTCAGGATCAGATCGCCGCTCGCAAAATGAATGAGCGAGGTGACGACAAATATAATCAGAGCAAGGGCCAACCCCTCCTCACCAAACGCAAACAGGCAAAGGGACAGCCCCATATTGCCGACGTTTGGCATGACAACCGACAGGCCAAGCGAGGAAAAATCGAGGCGCAAAAGGCGAAACAAGCCAAAACCAATCACTGCCGTGCCCGCCAGTACCATCACCTGCAACTTTGCCATGAGCAGAAAATCCTGCCACTGAAGCTGGGATTTATTGATGGTCGCGATAATCAAGCACGGTGCGCCGACGAAGGTGATCATCCGGGTCACGAACTCCGTGGCGTATGAGGTGCCACTGCGGCCCCAGAAGAACCCTATCAATACGCATATGAGCACCGGAGCGATGACATTGAGCAATACAGCAATCATTTGGATTCCATGTCTGGGACTACACAGCAAACCCGTCCACACCGACCTATACTTGGCCTATCGGGGCTTCGCGGTCAGTTCACCCAAGTCCTGTAGAAGCCGGGAATAACCCGACGCCGAAGAAAGCCTTTGGGAGAGTTTACAAAGTTTCGCAAGAGGAGGAACATTGTAACAGCGCAAGGGTGGAAAGTTGGCGATGGCCACTACAGCGGTCGCCCTGGCACGGGAATATTACAACTGCAGGTTGTTCAGGTATCGGGTATCCATAAGGTTGTTCGACACCCAAGGCGGTAGAAGCAGTGAACACAGATAACGACCAATACACCGAAGGCCCCCTGGCCGGTAAGCGTTGTCGGCGAGGGCTGATCATCGGCCTCGCCTGCCTGATCGCCCCCCTGACGGCGATCGGGATGCCCGAACCCGAGCAACAATCAGTCGTCGGCTATCTCGAAAACACAGAACGCAGTCCGGCATCAGACCAGGGCGCGCCCGGCCCTCTGCCCCGGGAAGATACCCGCGATAGCGAAAATCCCGGGGAACCCGGACTGATGACGGCACATAGTCCCGCCGAGCAGAACCGACAGCTGCTCGCACTCTACCAGCAACAGATCCAGGCCCAGGAGAACCTTGCCTCCACCTATGACCCGGCGCTCGGAGAAACCCTGACGGGGATGGCGAGGGTCCTCCAGCGAACGGGCAACCACAAGGCAGCGCTCGATGCCTACCAGCGGGCCCTGCATATTGCCCGTGTCAATGACGGCATCTACAGCCTTAGCCAGGAGCCCATGTTGCGTGGCATGATCGATTCATTCCAGGCGCAGGGCGAGGTCCCTTCGATAGCCGAAAACTACGACCAGCTGTACTGGCTTTACACCAAAAGCTTCGGCGAAGACGACCCTCGACTGGTGCCGCTGCTCGATGAAATCAGCGAATGGCACCTGACCGCCTACAGTCAAAATCCCGACAAACAGGGTCTTTATCATCTGGTGAAATCCCATAAGCTGGTCGCCGGCGCCATCGAAGCGCTCAGCGCAAGGCTTGGCAATGGCACCCTGACCGTGCTGCCGCTACTGCACAACCTTGTGCTGACCAACTACTACCTGGCCGACCATCAGCGGCGCTACCCCGTGGCCAGACGTCAGGGATTTTCTTTCCAGACCGCCAATTCAGTGATGGCGGAACCCCTGACCCAGGACGAAATACTGGTCGTCAACAGCTACGATAACGGCAAACGTGCCCACGAATGGATCATTTCCAGTCTCTACCACAACCCCGATACCAGGCCCGCCGAGCTGGCTTCGGCCATGGCGGATCTGGGCGACTGGTACCTCCTGTTCGGCCGAACCGCGTCCGCCCGCAAGGTCTATGCCCAGGCCTGGCAACTGGCGGCAACCGATCCGGACGGGGCGACAACACCGCAGGCGTTATTCGGCTCTCCCAGACTGATACCATTGCAATCGGGCGTGCTAAACGGGGCCGCGGACGAATTTACCGGTTTGGACCAATCCGCATTAAAAACCGATGCAGCTGTCGCCAGATTGACCATCACCGATCGGGGTGAGGTAAAGTCGGTTGTCCTCGAGGCACCCGCCGACCCTGGCAGCCCTGACGCCGGCACTGGCGTCGTCGAGGACCGGCAGGACGATAATGCCCTGGATACCGTAACCGCCGCACTCAAACAGGCGCGCTTTCGTCCGAGACTCGCCGATGGCGAGATGGTCGCGACCGAGGACTTTGCCTTCAACCTGACGCTGGCGCCGTAGGGGCCGATATGTATTTGCGCACCGCTATCATTATTTTGGGTCTTCTGATTGCCGGCTGTAAAACCGAGCAACAATCCACCCCTGCGTCGTCCAGCGCCAGTCAAAGCACCCCATCGTCGGCCACTGTCACCTCAACCCGAACCGGGGGGGCTTCATCTCAATCCCCGTCGTCTGCCCGCGAGCAAAACCCGTCCAGTGACGCGGGAGCTGCCGGCAACCCGTCGCCAGCGGCAAATACCGCCGACAACGGGTCGGGCCAGATGACGTCTCAGGCAGCTCGCGGTGAGCCTGGCGTTTCACCGACGCGGTCATCTCCGGAAGGCGGTATCCTCGGCGCCGACCCGCCCTCAACGACCGCTGATAGCACTTCCCATGACAGTGCCGGTGCCACTAACGCCGGCGGACAGGCGGACCAGGCAGGTCCCGAACAAAGCGACGGCATCCCCGCTCAGGCCGGGAGTGGCGCGGCGAACTCCGACCCGACGAGCCCCGGCGCAACTCCCGGAGGTGGAGCTGGCGCAGACGTTATGACCGCCGGGGAGCGCATTGGGGTGCTCGACGCCCAGCTGGACGCCTCGCTGGCGGTGTTTGACGGCATGATTCTCACCGAACGAAGCGCCGTACAGGTGTTGTCAGACAGCGCGCCCCAGGGTGACGAGGAAAGCGCAAGCGGGAATGGAACCGGCGACATGGCCGGTGGTGAACCATTGTTTGAAGAGGCCGATCTGGATGAACCCGCCGGTATCGGATCCCCTGCCGGGGAGAGCGGCGTTTCCGGTAGCACTGGCAACGGCGAATCCGGCGATACGGAAAATACCACGGTCGCCGCCCGGAGTGGCAAACCCGGGCTCTACGGTAGCGGCAAGGAAGATGGCACCGTGCCCCCCGACTTACGCGATGCCAGCGACGATGACATTGTTGCCCGTCAGATCCGCGAGGCGGCCATGGCCGAGACGGACCCGGTTCTGAGGGAAAAGCTTTGGGATGAGTACCGCAAATACAAGAAAGGTCAGTAGTTTCGAATGATCCCAACCACATTCAATTACCGTGCACAGATCGCGCATTGGCTTTTGCTGTTGATTGTCGTCACCCAGCTGGCCGGTTGCGGCACGACCACCGTCAAGTCCACAACCTACACGCCACTGACACAGGAGACCCAAATCGTCCCGGAACGGGAATTACTCGACGTTGGTGTTATTCCCTTCGATCCCGGGCTTGATAACGCCAAGGATGACGACACCTTGCGACCGGAAGTGCGCACCGCGGAGTCCCGTTATCTGGCCACCCAACTGGTCAACACCCTGCAAAACAGTGGCGCCTGGGGACCGGTGCGCGTCCTTCCCTCAGACACCTCCGTCGTTGATCTGTATATCAGGGGCACGATTCTCCACTCCGACGGCGAACGCCTCGAGCTCGCCATCACCGCCACGGATTCAAGCGGCCGGCAGTGGCTCGACAAAACCTACCAAGAGGTCGCCAGCGTCTACGCCTACGATCGCCAGCGAAGCAAAACCCGGGATCCGTTTCAGGGCTTATACAACCGCATTGCCAATGACCTCATGGAAATCCGCAGCGGGTTGCCAGACGGGCGGGCAGAAACCCTTCGAACCCTGTCGGAGCTGCGTTTTGCCAGGGAATTTGCCCCCGACGCCTACGACGGCTATACCCGGGAAAGCCGCAATGGCGAGCTGGAAATCATCCGCCTCCCGGCGGAAAACGACCCGATACTGGAACGGATACGCCGGATACGGGAGCGGGATTACCTCTTCGTCGATACCTTGCAGGAGCATTATGACGCCTTCTATCGCCGTATGGATAACCCCTACCAGAGCTGGCGTGCGGAAAGTTATCAGGAGGTGATCACCACCCGCCAGCTGAAACGGCAATCCACTGCACGGATGGTCGGCGGCATCGTCGCCGTTGCCGGCGGTATTCTCGCCGCCGGCTCCAGTGACGGTTCTGCGCAGGTAGGCGGTATTATGGCGGCCGGTGCCGGAGGCATGCTGATCAAGAGCTCTCTGGAAAAACGCCAGGAGGCGCAATTGCATATCGAAGCGTTGGCCGAGCTCGGCGATTCCCTGGAGGAAGCCATCGAACCCCATGTCATCGACCTCGAAGACAGAACCATTACCCTGACCGGCAACGCTGAAGCACAGTACAGCCAATGGAAAGCACTGCTCCGTGACATATACGAAGCAGATCGCGGCCTTTCCCCGTAAGTTAGCGACGTTCAAACATGGTTGACCGAGAGCAATCTGAATCCACCTATAGAAAGATCCGGCCAGCATCGGTGGATCTGACCCGGGCGGACATACCCCAGGGGTCCGATCCCCATGCAGGGCAATCGGCGGGGTTTACCCCTCCGGCCGGCGAAGCGTCTGCCGGGCCTCGCCGGTGGCGACTTGCCGCCCTGAGCCTTATGGTGGCCGTGGCGCTGGGCGTTCTCTTCTTCGCACCCGAATGGATTTCGGGGCCCTCAACCCCCGCCGTCGATAATGCACCACCACCGACATCATCCGCCCCGGTAACAGAGTCCCCTTTCCAGCAGGCCCAGCTGCAAAAGGCCCGAAGCCAGGCCCAGGAAATCCTTCGTCAAATCCTGTCCGCGCAGGATGAGCTCGAGGGACGCGCTGTCGACCGATGGGGGCCGGACGAATTTGCCGATGCCCTCGAGAAAGCCCGGCAGGGAGACCGTCTATACCAGCAACGGGATTTCACCAACGCCCTGGGGCAGTACCAGTCAGCCCTGGACGATCTGGAAATGCTCTCCAACCGGGTGCCTCAAGTGATCGCCGATTCGCTCTCCCGGGGCGCCAAGGCCTTGGCAGAGGGTGACAAAATCAGCGCGACCGAGGCCTATGACCTCGTCACCGCTATCGAGTCCGACAATGAGAAAGCCCGCCGGGGTCTCGCCCGGGCAAGCACAATAGATCAGACATATCCACTTTATAATCAATCTATTACCAGCATAAATTCAGGCGATTTCGATAGCGCCATCGCAACACTTGAGAAAGTACTTGAACTTGACCCCGCCTTTGAAAGCGCCGCTCGAGCGCTCTCCTCCGCACGTGGCGCCAAGGCCGATATGGGGTTCCAGCGGGCAATGGATGAGGGCTTTGAAGCCCTTCGCCTCGGTCGCCATAAAGACGCCAGTCAAGCGTTCAACCGAGCCATCGCGATCAAACCGAATCACCCGGATGCCCTCGCCGGCCTTAAACAAACTGAAACCGCACTCGGTAATCTGTGGACCCAACAGCAATTGGCAAAAGCCCTGGAACTGGAAAATCGGGAACAGTGGCGGGAAGCACTGACAATCTACCGCGCTGTGCTCGACCGCGACGACAGCATTGTCCCTGCCCGTGTCGGCAGCATTCGGGCCGAGGCCCGGGCCGGGCTTGATGAGAGTATCACCGCCCTGCTGGACGACCCCCTGAGGCTTAGCAACCCCGGAGTCTATCAGCAGGCCCAATCGCTACTTGCCGAAGCCCGCAACCTCGGCAATCCCGGCCCTCGGCTTGAAGCGCAGACACACCGGCTCGCCTCGGCGCTCGCTGACGCGCGCGAACCGGTCAGTGTCACACTGCAATCCGACAATGCCACCCGGGTCAGCCTGCTCAGGGTGTCGGAGTTGGGCCAGTTTGACCGGCGAGAGGTGAACCTGGTCCCCGGCCGCTATGTGGCCGTTGGCAGCCGGCCGGGCTATCGGGATGTGCGGGTCGAGTTCACTGTTGCCAGTGGCGAACCGGTGACCGTCCAGATTATCTGCAAGGAACCCGTTTGATGGCCGGACGAAAAACGGGCAATTCGGGCGCCAACGGTCAGCGTGTCGAGCCAATCGCCTTCGAGCCCCTCGGCGCAGCACCGTCAAAGGCCCGCCGGAAGCCGCCCCTCGTGACCATCGGGATCAGCGCTTTGCTGTTGACCGGACTCGCGATACTGGTCTTCATGCTAACCGCGCGGTCGCTCACCATCGTCATCGACCCTCCTGAAGCCGCAGTCCGCCTGTTCGGCTGGCCCGTGGTGAAACTGGCGGATCATTTCCTGCTTTATCCCGGCGAGTACCCGCTGCACATTCAGGCAAAAGGTTATGCGGAACAGCAAACGACTGTGACGGTAACGGACGACAATCAGCAGCGCCTGTCGTTCACGCTCGAGCGGTTGCCGGGACAACTGGCCGTGACAACAGTCCCTCCCGGCGCACGGGTTGTGGTCGACGGCGAGGACCGCGGCCAAAGCCCACAGACCGTCACCGGACTGGACCATGGCGAACACGAAGTCGTCCTCGCGCACCCCCGCTATCAGCCGTGGCAGCGCACGGTCACGGTTCAGGGCCTGGGCTTGACCGAGACACTGAATGCCACCCTGGAACCGGCCTGGGGGCTTGTCGAGCTGACCTCCGAACCGAGCGGCGCCGAGGTGACCATTAGCGGGGAACGGGTAGGCAAGACACCCGTCGCCGCCCGGGTTCTTGCCCGGGGGGAAACCGTCACGCTGTCCCTGCCCGGATACAATCCATGGCAGGCGACCCTGTCGGGGGTAATTGGCGAGACGGTGGAGCACGAAACCGTGGTGCTGGCACCCGCCGACGCAGAGTTGTTACTGTCCACGAGCCCAACCGGTGCCACCGTCACCGTGGATGGCAATTACGTGGGACGAGCACCCGTCACCCTGACCCTGAGCCCTGAAAGTGAGCACACCATCAGTGTTTTCGCGGAGGGCTATCACCCTGAGGAACGGCGTATCGCCCCGAAAACCGGTTCCCGGGAGGCGCTGCATATCCCCCTTTCCGCCAACACGGGGAAGGTCAAGATCAGTGTTTCGCCGGCAAATGCCAGGGTATTTATTGACGGTCAACACCGGACAGTGCCGCCGGCGGGGCTCGACCTGCCTGCCCGCAGCCACCGAATCGAGGCGCGGATGGAGGGTTACCAGAACGCGATAAAAGTTCTCACTCCCAAGCCCGGGGTTGAGCAGCAGGTGACCTTCCAGCTAAAGCCTTCCTCGGCGGCCGGCAAGCAGGCCGCGGCGAGTATCACCAGCGCCGCTGGACAAACCCTGAAGCTTTTTGAGCCCAAAGCCACGTTTGTCATGGGTTCCTCCCGCCGGGAGCAGGGTCGGCGCGCCAATGAGGTACAAAAGTCAGTCACCCTGAACCGCCCCTTTTACCTTGCCACGACCCCGGTGACCAATGCCGAGTTCAAGAAATTCCAGGTCACCCACTCGTCCAGTCATTTCAATCGCCAGACACTCGACAGCCCCTTACAGCCGGTCGTCAAAGTAAGCTGGCAGGCTGCCGCACAATACTGCAACTGGCTTAGCGCCCGGGAGGGCCTCGAACTTTTTTACCGCCAGAAAGGCCCACAGATTACTGATGTAAACCCCGAGGCCAATGGCTACCGACTGCCCACAGAGGCAGAATGGGCCTGGGCCGCCCGCGCGGACGAAGCCGGCAATCTGAGAAAGTTCCCCTGGGGCGACGACTTCCCTCCCCCCGCCAACGGCGGTAATTACGCCGATCTCAGCGCCGCCAATGTGCTGGGACGAATCATCGGCAATTACCGGGACGGTTTTGCGGTCTCCGCGCCGGTGACGCGTTTTCCGGCCAACGGCAAGGGCCTGTACAGCCTGGGGCACAACGTATCCGAGTGGGTTCACGACTATTACGGCATCGAGCCCACCATGGGCACTCGCTCACTGGTCGATCCGCTCGGCCCGGAACGGGGCGAATTCCGGGTTATCCGGGGCGCCAGCTGGCGGCACGGCACAATGACCGAGCTGCGTCTCTCCTACCGTGACTACGGCACAGACGGCCGGGATGATGTAGGCTTTCGCGTGGCACGCTACGGAGACTGACCACGATGAGACTGATACAGCTGGCATTGCTGGCGGCCTTGCTGGCGAGCGGATCCGCTTCGGCGCAGCCGGGGAGCAACGACGGGGCAACCCCCAGTGGGCCAACCGCTGCCCAGCAGGCGCCCGGTAGCGACGGTCCGGACGACAAACCGGCTCCCGAGAGCGGCGACGATGCGCCGCAACCGTCTTCCCCGGATGTGTTCCGACCCAGCGAGGAAATTTCCGAAGACCTGTCCGTACCCTTTCCTACGGACATTTGACTGCATACCCAGTGGACATGACACCATGAAAACACGCGCCAACCAGGACTTTCTCTACCAGCTCTTCGCCCTGCTTATCGCGGTCATTCTGGTACATGGCGTCTATATCACCCTGATCCGGCCCACCGCCAATGCCCAGCTCGAGGCAGAGCTGGCCCGCCAGGCCGCCGGTGAAGCCTACGTGCCCCAGCGCTCGCTCTATATCGTGCTCAAGGACTATGAGCAGGAGGCCTGTTTCGTGCTCATGCTGTGGGCGATGGCCATCATGGCCCTCAAGGCACGCCGCGGATTTGCCGAACGCCGCTTGCTCGACTCATCCCTGGTAAACGTGCCCGAGGGCAGTCGCATTCTGCCTGAAGACGCCCGGCAACTGACCCGCCCTATTCAGGCCCTGCCGGCGGAACAGCAGGACTATCTGCTGGCTCGCGCTCTAACCGCCGCCCTGCATCGCTTTGGCGCGACCCGGAACATTCAGGACGCATCGAGTGCGGTGTCCGACATTTGTGAAACCGAGAACGACCGCCTCGACTCGGAACTCTCCATGGTCAGGTACATCGCCTGGGCCATCCCCTCCATCGGCTTCATCGGCACGGTGCGCGGTATCGGCGACGCCCTCAGTCAGGCCCATCAGGCGGTACAGGGGGATATTGCCGGCGTCACCGAAAGCCTCGGCGTCGCCTTTAACTCCACCTTCATCGCCCTGGTCATCAGCATTGTGGTGATGTTTATGCTGCATCAGTTACAACTGATGCAGGAACGGCTGGTGCTGGACGCCCACAGTTACTGCGACCGCAACCTCCTGCGCCACATGAAAGCCGGACAGGAGGCCCTGTGACGGATTCACCCGCGTTTATCGAGCTGGTAGACAGTGAAATCCTGGGCTTGTGGCAACAGGAACTGGTCCGGGAACCGGGCTTCGCGCTACTCGACAAGGGCGGCGTCCAGACAGGCCAATCGGCCCTGGACCAGGCCTGGCTTTACCCGCAACGCAGTTTTAATCAGTTCTGGCACCAGCTCAATCTGGCGCCTCTCCCTGCCGCCAGCCGGCATGCCCGGCACCACGCGGATCTCGCCTTTGCCCAGCTCAAGGCGCTGCATCAGGCCCTGGGGGCACCGGAGTCAATACTCTTCGCCCTTCCCGGCAGTTTTTCACCCGATCAACTGTCGATTCTCCTCGGCCTCGCCAATGCACTGCCGGTGCGAACCCGCGCCTTTGTCGATGCGGCCGTGGCGGCCACAACGTCCGCGGACATTCCCGATGGCGAGTTTTTACACGTCGACATCCAGCTGCACCAGACCGTAATCACCAAACTGCGCGCCGGCGACCGGATCAGCCGCGAAGCGGTGGAACCGGTGAGCGATACGGGAGTGCGGGCATTTTTCGGCGGCTGGGCCCAGCATATCGCCGAACGGTTTATACGCGAGTACCGCTATGACCCCCTCCACACCGCGGAATCCGAGCAGCAACTTTATTCAAACCTGCCACGGTGGCTGAACGCACTCGGCACCGAAACCGAAACGGTGGCCGAATTGCGCACGCCCCGGGGCAGCTTCCGCCTGACCCTTCACCGCCGCGCGCTGCTTGAGCAAAGCCGGCTCCGATTACAGCGACTCAGGGACAACCTCGATCAGCTGGCACCCAATGCACCTGTCCTCGCCAGCTACCGGCTCAATCAACTGGGGATCCTTACCGAGCCCCTCGGGGCAACGGTCCTTTCGGAACAAGCGCCCTTCGAGGGCTGCAAATTAGCCCTCGAACTGGCCGAGGGCGACAGCGACAGCGTCGACTTTGTCACCCACCTGCCCCGCGGCAGGCGCAAACCCGCCCCGGCACCGGCGCGCCATCAAGCCCCGGCCGCGACACATGTACTCTACCGCCACCGGGGCTATGCGATTGGCACCGGACTTGGCATCGGCCCGGACGGCACTGGCCTGGCAATGGCTCGCGACACTAACTCGCCGGTGGTGCTGGCCACTCAGGGGGACAACATTGTCGTGGTCCGCGGCCACGCCCTGGTGAATACGAATGCGGAAAAACTGCGGGCCGGCGATACCCTGACCCTGTTCGGCGAGACCCTCTATCTGATCGAGATTCCCCCCGGGGGCTGAATCGGCCATGGCCAAACGAAAACGCCACGCCACTCCGTTCAATCTCTCGTTTCTGGACATAATGGCCTGCGGCTTTGGCGCCGTTACCCTTCTGTTTTTGATTCTCAAGCACGATCCCACCTCGTCGACCATCGCCGACCCTGCGTTAAACGCCGAAGTGGATCTGCTCGAGGATGATATTCGTCAGGGTGAAGAGGACAAGGTTCGCCTGCTCAACAGCCTGGCCCGGATAGAGGAGCAAATTGTTGAAGCACAGGGGCGATCGCGACGCGTGGTGGAGGAACTGGACGAAAAAAAAGCTGAACTAAGCGTGCAGGCAAGCCCGGAAAACGAAATCGCGACATTGCGCAAGCAGGTGGAAGAGCTGGAGAAGGAAACCTCAAGCCTGCGCGAGCAAAGCCGGGACCAGGATGTCACGGCCTTTGTCGGGGAAGGTGACCGGCAGTACCTGACAGGCCTGAAACTCGGCGGTCGGCGGGTACTGATCCTCCTCGACGCCTCGGCGAGCATGCTCGCCGAGGACATCGTTAACGTCATCCGCCGGCGCAATATGAGCGACGGCGTCAAACGGCAGTCGCCGAAATGGATACGGGCGACCCGCACCGCCGAATGGCTAATGGCACAACTACCCCAGGGCACTCGCTTCCAGCTCTATACCTTCAATACCCGCGCGACCCCGGTCAAAGAGGGAACTGGCGGCGAGTGGCAAAATAATGCCGACAGCATCGTCGTAGGCAATCTGAGGGACGCCCTGTACAGGGTTACTCCCGGGGGTGGCACCAGCCTTATCAACGCCTTCGCAGCGCTGGGCGAGTTTGACCAGGCTCCCGATAATGTCTTTCTTATTACCGACGGTTTGCCGACGCAAGGACGATCGACACCCGACAAATCCGTCATCGACCGCCGGGAACGGGAAAAACTTTTCAACGAAGCCGTGAAAACACTGCCCCGGGTACCGATCAATGTCATTCTATTTCCCATGGAAGGAGACCCCAGTGCCGCTGCACTGTTCTGGCAGCTCGGACTCGCCTCCGGCGGTGCCTTCATAAGTCCTTCTACAGACTGGCCCTGATTACGGCAAAATTCAACCATGACAGAAACACCATGAAGACGGGAACGGCATGAGAAAGCGCTATCGACCGCTACAGGAGGTCAGCCTCTCCTTTCTCGATGTCGTCAGTTGCGGCTTCGGGGCCATTGTGCTGCTACTGTTGATCGCCAAAACCGTACAGCCCACCGCCCTGGAGGAAAGCGTCGACAATACCGGTCGAATAAAGGCCCTGCAGGAGCAACTGTTCGCATTGCGGGGGGAAACCACCACGTTGAACCGCAAACTGATCAGCCGGGAGGAGCAACTGTCGGACATCCGCGAGCGCATCGCACGGCTGCAAAGCCAGTTGGCGACCATCGACAGGCAGCTGAACGCCGAGGCGGAGGTCGATACCACCGAACGGGACGAACTGACCCTCGCGCTTCAGGTCCTTACCGAAGAAATGAAACGACTTTTAGGCCCGGATTTCCGTGCCACCAGCAATCTGGTCGGCGGTATTCCCGTCGACAGCGAGTACATCGTCTTTATCATCGACACGTCCGGCAGCATGGTGAACTACGCCTGGCCCCGGGTACGTCAGGAGATGGTCAATATTCTGAACATCTATCCCAGGGTAAAGGGTATTCAGATCCTCAACGACATGGGCGATTACATGTTTTCGACCTATCGGGGCAAATGGATTCCCGATACGCCGGGGCGCCGCAATGTGATCCTTCGCACCCTGAACACCTGGACGCCCTTCAGTAACTCCAGCCCGGTCGAAGGTATTGAACGTGCCATCAGCAGTTTCTACGACCCCCGGAAAAAAATCAGTATCTATGTCTTCGGCGACGACTTCACCGGCCAATCCATTCGCCAGGTGGTGCAGACCGTGGACCGTCTGAACCGGGAGCGGCGAACCGGAGAACGACTGGTTCGCATACACACCATCGGGTTCCCCGTTCATTTCCTCGCCCCGGGGGGAAACATCCAGACGGCAACGCGTTTTGCTGCATTAATGCGTGAATTGAGCTACCGTAATGGTGGCACGTTCGTTGGCCTAAACAGCCTTCGCTAGAGCCTGGAATCTGTATTGTGAGCTTTGAATTATAGGTGGTAAGTTTTCACGGCGGCAGGCTGAAAATAACAATGACTGATTCGAAACCGATTTATACCGTACTATCCCTTGCCATGCTATTGATGGTCATTGCCGGATGCAGCACCAATGTGGTCGTCAAAGGGGATTTTCCTGCGCCGCTGGCCCACCCCCTGCCCCTCAACGCGGATCTGGTTCTGACCGACGAATTCCGCACCTACACCTTTACCGATGAAAAAACCAAGGGCAAGAAATTGTCCTTCACCATCGGTGAAGCCCAGGCAATGCTGTTTCAGGAGATCACCGATGCCCTCTTCGCCTCGGTGACAGAGCGCCGGGCACTGGAGGGAAATGCCACCGGCGAGCTGGTACTGGTGCCGAGGGTGGAGGAAATCCAGGTCGCGAGGCCCTTCGAGACACAGCTCAAGGTATTCGAGGTCTGGATCAAATACAACCTGAGCGTCTACGACGAGCACGGACAACCGATCGCCGACTGGATCATGTCATCCTATGGCAAGACCCCAACCCGCTTTCTGACCTCGGACGAGGAAGCCCTGAACCAGGCGGCCATTGTCGCCCTGCGGGATGCCGGAGCACGGCTGATCGTCGAGTTTCGCAGGGTGCCTGAAATCCAGGCCTGGCTCCGGTCCCGCGCGCCGGCGACCGCCGGCGAAGAGAAACAGCCAACATGATGACCTGGTCGAAGAAAGCGCTCCTGACCACGCTGTTCATACTCATCAGCGGCTGTACCAATACGACTGTCAATGAACACAGGGAAACCGCACAACCGCTGCGTCTGAGTGGCGAGGAAAAAATCATCATCCTCGGGCGGCGGCATGCCGGCCACTACGAAACGGAACCGGATTTTATCCGCTGCATTGGCCAGCGTCTCGACAATGGTCATACCGTTTCGGTTATGGACGAGCAACTGTTTATCGACCGACTCTACCCCTGGTTTGAACCGCGCACAGCGCCGCTAAAACTCGGGCGTCTGAAATACATGCTTCGGGACCCGCTGATTACCGAGCGCATGGCCGATCTGGGCATTCGCTACATGATCTGGGTCGATGGAAATACCGAAACCACCGACTCCTCCGGTAGCGTCAGTTGCGCCGTCGGGCCCGGCGGTGGCGGCTGCTTCGGGTTCGCCACATGGGATAAAGCCTCCAACTACGAGGCCATCATCTGGGATCTCCGGGATTTGACCGACAAGGGCCGGGTACGGGTCGATGCCAAGGGGTCCTCTTATCTGCTCGCCATCGGTGCCCCGATCCCCTTTATTGCCCGGGTGCAGGGCGAAGCCTGCGATGGAATCGGCAACCAGCTCAGGGCCTTTTTTGGGGGTGAAAATTCCACTGAATCCGCAGAGGAACGTTGATGACGGCGAAAAGCACCGGACCAATGCGCCTTATTTGTATTCTGGCGTTTACTTTGGGCTCCTTATTGGCACCGTTCTCGATGTCCATGTCAGAGAGTAAAGAAGCGGCGATTGGCAAGGAGATTTACGACAAGATCCTCGCCGAAATGCCAATTTATAACGATGACAAGCTGGTGACCTATGTCCGGCGGGTGGGCGCAAAGCTCGCCAGTCACTCCGACGAGCCGGATCGAAATTTTACCTTTACCGTCATCGACAGCCCCGACATCAATGCCTTCGCGACCCCCGGGGGTTACATCTACATCAACCGGGGTTTAATCGGCTATCTGCGCTCGGAGGCAGAACTTGCCGCCGTGCTGGCCCACGAAATCGCCCACGTCACCGCAAATCACTCAGCGCGACAGCAAAGGGCGCAGACCACCTCCAACGTGGCCGCCGGGCTGCTCGCCATACTCACCGGTAGCGGCGAAGTTGGTGAAGCCACAGCCCTGTGGGGTGCCGCCACTGTCCGTGGCTATGGGCGCGATATGGAACTGGAGGCGGATGCTATCGGGGCTAAGACAATGACCCGGGCGGGCTACAATAGCAGCGCCATTATCGATGTGCTGAGTCTGCTCAAGGACCACGAGCGTTTCGAGAAACGGCGTGCCCGGGAAAGCGGGCGCGAGCCGAAAACCTACCACGGTCTTTTTGCCACCCATCCCCGTAACGATCAGCGTCTTGCCGAAATCATCGACACCACCAGCAAATCGGGCGAACGGGGCACGATACCCTTCAGGATTGCGACGGATGGCTTGATCTGGGGGCGAAATTTTTCCGTGCCCGAGAAAAAACCCAACCGCTATTACGATGACAATCGGGCCTTCCGTTTTGATTACCCGCAAGGCTGGCAAACCAAAAGCACGGGCACTGGTGTGAGCGTCACAGCGCCGGAAGGCGCAGTCCTCACCCTCGACATCAGACAGCGCACGGTACAACCGCCGGATCAGTTCATCAAGAATCAGCTGGGCATCCCCTTTCTGAGAAAAAACCAGGGGTTTGTACAACACGGCATGCCGGCACATACCGGGCTGATACCGACCGAGGGCTCGCCGGACCAACGCCTGGCGGTGATTTACTACGAACGAGGGGCTTATGTGTTCCAGGGACAAGCCCCGAAAAACGCCCGCGGCCACGATCTGGACGACACGTTCCTGGCAATCATCCGCTCGTTTGCCCCGGTTGCACAGCGCCTCTCCGGCATGGAGCCCCAGCGGATACACTACGTAAAGGCCACAGCGAGGACGACCTTTGCAGCCCTCGCCCGGCACCTGCGCCTCGGCAAATATGGCGAAGAGGAGCTTCGCCTGATCAACGGATATTACCCGAGGGGAGAGCCCGCGGAGGGGGATTGGATAAAAATCATTCGCTGAAAGGCCGCCGGTAAAAATGCCGTACCTTGAGACACCCGGCCCTATCCACCATAATGGGGCCTCATATCAACCAGGATGTATCAATGACTGTTAAAAACAATGCCGTTGTCTCTTTTCACTACACAGTTCGGGATGAGGACGGCGTTCAGCTGGACAGTTCTTCCGGCAAGGCACCGCTTTCCTATTTGCACGGGGCGAACAATATCATTCCCGGACTGGAAGAAGCGCTGGAAGGCAAAACCACCGGCGACAGTCTCCAGGTAACCATTCCCCCGGCACAGGCGTACGGCGAACATATGGACCAATTGGTGGAGTCTGTGCCCCGCTCTGCCTTTGGTGAAGTCGAAAACCTGGAAGTCGGCATGCGCTTTGAAGCGCAAACGCCCCAGGGACCCATTTCCGTGGTCGTTACCAGTGTCGAGGGCGACAACGTAACCGTTGACGGCAACCACCCCCTGGCCGGCAAAACCCTGAGCTTCGATGTCACCATCGACAGCGTCCGTGAAGCAACCGAGGAAGAACTTGCCCACGGCCACGTGCACGGCGAAGGCGGCCACCAGCACTAAGCTGCCGAGTTCCCGCCCCGTGGCCAGGCCCCGTCAATATTGGCTGTTCAAGTCCGAACCGGATGTGTTCAGTATTGACGACCTGGCCACTGCACCCGATCAAACCACCCGATGGGACGGTATCCGCAACTATCAGGCACGCAACCTGCTGAGAGATCAGGTCAAACCCGGCGACGGTGTGTTTTTTTACCATTCCAGCTGCAAAACCCCCGGGATAGCGGGAACCGCCGAGGTTTGCTCCCAAGCCTACCCCGACCCCTTACAGTTCGACCCGGAAAGCCCCTACTTCGATGGCAAAAGTGATCCTGACTCCCCACGATGGTTCTCAGTCGATCTGCGCCTGCAGACCCGGTTTACCGATCTTATCCCGGTCAAAACACTCAAGTCCGAGCAGGCATTGACGGATATGGTGCTGTTTCGCCAGGGCCGGTTATCCATTCAACCGGTCACGGAGGAGCAGTGGCAATGCATTATTGATGTGTTAGCACGTCGCTAACCGAAACACTGGCTGCCATAAAGGGATTACTTCATGATCAGAGTCGCTTTGAACGGTTTTGGCCGCGTAGGCCGCAATATTCTCCGCGCCTGTTATGAAAACGGCTACGACCAGGCGATCAGAATTATCGCCATCAATGACCTGGGCACCCCGGAAATCAACGCCCACTTGCTTCGCTACGACACGGTACACGGACCCTTTCGCGGTCATTTGGATGTGGAAGACAACGCCATCATCGTCAACGGTGACAGGATTCAAGTATTCGCCGAACAAGACCCGGCCCGTCTGCCCTGGTCTGATCTCGACGTCGACCTGGTTATGGAGTGCACCGGCGCCTTCACCGATCGGGCGGGTGCTCAAAAGCACATTGATGCCGGCGCCCGCCGGGTGCTGATTTCCGCGCCGGGGAAAAAGGCCGACGCCACTGTTGTCTACGGGGTCAACCATCAGATCCTGAAAGCGGACCATCGGATTATTTCCAATGCCTCGTGCACGACCAATTGCCTTGCGCCCCTCGCACAGGTACTGCATCAGCACATCGGTATTGCCAGTGGTCTGCTCAATACCGTCCACGCCTTCACCCATGACCAGGTGTTGATTGATGATTACCACACAGATCTTCGCCGGGCCCGCGCCGCAACCCAGTCGATGATACCGACCAAAACCGGTGCCGCCGGGGCCATCGGCCTGGTGATACCGGAACTGGCAGGAAAACTCGACGGTCTGGCGGTGCGTGTCCCGGTCATCAATGTCTCTCTGGTGGATTTCACTTTTACCAGCGAACGCCCCAGTGACGTCGACGATGTCAACCTGGCCCTGGAAACTGCGGCCAATGGCCCAATGCAGGATATCCTGGCCATCAATCGATTGCCCCTGGTTTCCTCGGATTTCAATCACCATCCGGCGTCCTGTATCGTCGATCTTAGTCATACCCGAGTCGCTGGCAATACCGTCAAGGTTCTCGCCTGGTACGACAATGAATGGGGGTTCAGCAATCGCATGCTCGACACGGCGTCCGCGGTTGACAGGCTCGAAGACTGACGGCAAGAAATACCGGCAATATAGTCTGGTGCGGATCTTGCTGCCGAACAGAGGACGCTCCTTGCCACTTCAACGAGAATCAGGGCCCAGATGAATAACCGCGACCAAACCAGACCTTCAAGCCATGAGGCCGGGGCATCCCTATCGCTTGCCCCCGACAGGACGCCCGCCTGGGCGGACCTGACACGTCATGCCGAGAGAAAACGCAGTCTATCCATACAGGACTGTTTTGATTGCGACCCCACCCGCGCGGAACGCTATACCCTTGACTGCGAGCAACTGATCGCCGATTTCTCGAAGCACCTGATTGACGACCAGATCAGTCAATCCCTGCTCGACCTTGCCCGGGAAATGCAGCTTGCTGCCGAAATCAAGGCCATGTTCAGCGGCGCTACCGTCAACCCGAGCGAGGGACGGGCGGCCCTTCATACCGCCCTTCGGGGCCAGTCCGAAGACGGCTTCGACCCCGACCTCCTCAAGGCGATCCAGGGACAACTCAATCAGGTTCACCAAATCAGCGACGCGGTCCGCGACGGGACCTGGCTGGGTGTCAACGGCAAGCCCATTCGCGACGTGATTAATCTCGGGATAGGCGGCTCGGACCTGGGACCCAAAATGGCCACCACCGCCTTGCGGGAATTCGCTCACCCGGACATCAAATGCCACTTTGTTGCGAACGTCGACGGTGCGGAAATAGAGTCGCTTCTAAAGCAACTGGATCCCGATACCACCCTGGTTATACTGGCAAGCAAATCGTTCACCACCCGGGAAACCTTGCTCAATGCCGAAACCGTCATCCGCTGGTTTTCGGCCCACCTTAACTGCGATAACCCCCAGGCCTCTGCGCATTTTATTGGCATCACCGAACAACCGGAAAAAGCCATCGCCTATGGACTCGACCCTGAACGGGTACTTGAGCTCTGGGACTGGGTAGGCGGCCGCTTCTCCCTCTGGTCACCGGTCGGCCTGGCCGTTGTGATTTCCATCGGTTTCGAGGCCTTCCGGGACCTTCTCAACGGCGCCAGGGCGATGGACAACCATTACCGTTCGGCACCCTTCGAGCACAACATTCCCGTCCAGATGGCCCTGCTGGGCATCTGGTACAGCAATTTTCTCGGCGCCGAAACCCACGCCATTGTTCCCTATTGTGAGCGCCTGCATCACCTGCCGGGGTACCTGCAGCAACTGGAAATGGAAAGTAACGGCAAGTCCGTCAATCGCCACGGAGAGCCTGTCGACTACAAAACGGGCACCATAGTCTGGGGCGAAACCGGCACCAACGGCCAGCACAGTTTTTTCCAACTGTTGCACCAGGGGACGCATCTGGTGCCTGTGGATTTCATTGGCTTTCGCGAGGACCGTCTAAGCAATGCGAGGCAGCATCGAACCTTGCTGGCAAACATGCTGGCCCAGGGGGCGGCATTACTGAGCGGATTTGAGGACAAAACCGGTGCCTCTTATCGCCAGCAGCCGGGCAACAGGCCCTCGACGACACTGTTATTGCCGCGGCTAACGCCCTTCTACCTGGGCATGCTCGTTGCGCTTTACGAACATAAAGTTCATGCACAGGGGATTATCTGGGGTATCAATTCCTTCGATCAGTGGGGAGTACAACTGGGTAAGCTTATTGCAGACCAATTATTGACCGAAGGGTGCGAAGCCCTGACTCTGGACGCCTCCACGACCGCCCTGTTCCGACGCCTGTTTGGCTAAACCGGCGGAATGCGGAAGCAAAACATAAGAGCGTCAACGTCCACGACGGGCCTATGACATCTACATCCAGGCATCAATATTCTTATTCGTGCAGGGGCAGACACAAAAACCCGGTCTGCGACAGGCGGGAAAATTTATATCGGTTGGTAGCCAGATAGCCACTGGCGATACTCCGATAACTTCATCGGTCGCCCGATATAGTATCCCTGTGCGTAGTCGCAGCCCATCTCCTTCAGCATATCCATATGCGCCCGGGTTTCGACGCCCTCGGCCACCACCGACATGCCAAATTTGTGCGAAAGATCAATAATGAGTTCTATGATCTTTGCGTCACTGTGGTCTTCGCCCATGGTCTTGACGAACGCCTGGTCGATCTTGATCTCGGTTGCCGGCAGGCTTTTGAAATACGCGAGAGAAGAATAACCGGTTCCGAAATCATCGATGGAAATGTTGACGCCAAGGTCCATCAGTGTGGTCAATTGCCTGAAGCAAAAGGCCGGATCTTCGACCAGGACACTTTCCGTTATTTCGAGAATTAACTGCTCCGGCTTCATGCCCCAGATAGCCAGTGCCGATTTCACCGTATCGATCAGGGCCGGGTCATATACGGTATGAGCGGAGAGATTAACGGACACCGACGGCCGAAAATCTGCGGTGCTGATTTCGGATATTTCCCTAACGGCGGTCATTATTCCCCAGTCCGTAAGAGAGTGGATAACACCCGATGATTCCGCTACAGGAATAAATTCAGCCGGCGACACCATGGTATCGTCCGGCAGTATCCAGCGCATTAATGCTTCGGAAGAATCCGGCCGCATGGATTGCATATTCAATTTGGGTTGATATTGCAAAAAAAGGCGATCATCGTGAATCGCAGTGTCGAGATCCTTTTCCATTTTCCAAAGAGCAACCCGATCATTGGAAAAAGCGTCCTGTCCACCCTGGAACACATTTATCGCACGGCTATCAGCGGAATGGAGGGAAATTTCCGCTTCACTGATCATGGCCTCCGCGCTCTGGGCCTGATGGGGATAGACACTGACACCTAAATAAGGGGTTACGATAAGACTTTCACCCTTGTAATCATAAGGTCTGGATAGGGTATCCTTGAGCTTTCTGACCGTAAGCGTCAATAACTCCGGCATTGGAAACGCTTCGACAACAATCGCAAGCTTTCCAGGCTCAACACGAAAAATCTGGCTGTTGGCATTGCTCTGCGCTATCAGACGTTCCAGGGCCTCTGAAAGCACCGCCTCGCCAGCGTCGAAGCCATGGACAAAATTCAGAATGTGAAAGGGACGCAGTTCGACCAGCAGCAGGACTGGAGCCCCTTGTGCAGAGGCGCCATCGACAGCGGCTTTCACACACTCGATGAATTCCGGCCAGCCCTTTGTAATAACAGTGGTCATGGCTAGACAACAATATCGCTGAGTTGGATACCGAAACTGCCCGGACTTAATGCCCGGGCAATTTCCAGTTTAATGCCTTTTTCATCGGTGTGGGTCTGAAAAAGATCAAGCTCCCTTCCATGCGGGTACGGTTTTTTTAGCGGATCGAGGAGGACCAGCAGCTTGGGTCGCAGCCGGCTGTGGCGGTGCTCCGACATCACAACCCCCACCTCGCCGTTTGTCAATTCAACCAATGAGCCGGCAGGATAAATACCCAGGGCCTGGATAAACTGCTCGACTAACTCACCCTGAAAATCGACATTTCTGACACCGTACAATACCCGAATGGCGTCGCTGGGCGGGATGCCCTGGCAATAGGGCTTATCATTAATCAGTGCATCATAAGTATCGATAATACCGCCGATTCGTCCGTAGACGGAGATTTCATCGGCCTTGAGCCCACGCGGATAACCCTTGCCATTGAAACGTTCGTGATGATCCCGAACCATCTGCAGGGCCACCTGATCCACGCCTTTGCTGTTTTCCAACAACCGTAATCCCTTTGCCACATGGGTCTGAACAAGCTTGATTTCCTCCGGTATCAGCTGGCCGGTTTTATTCAGAATGCGCCCGGATAGCTGCACTTTGCCCGCGTCCATCAGCAAAGCCCCGGAGGATAAACTGATAATCACTTTCTTGGGCAGGCCCAATTGGCGGCCCATGGACGCCGCCCAGATCGAGGAACCAATTGCGTGGTTATAGGAGTAGTCACTTTTTCGCTTCAGTCGCGCGAGTAACATACAGGCATCGGGGTTCCGGATAACGCTATCGACTATCTGCTCAACCGACTCCTGAACCTGGACCATATTGACAGTCTTATCGAGGCGAACACCGTCGTAGAATCGGGAGACCATCTTTTCATAGTCCGCATAGACGTTTCTGGCTGTGACGATTTCATCGGAAAATTTTTCGCTGTCTTCATAGGGACGGACTGATGTCTTGAGAATCGACTGAAGACGCTGTGACGTCAG
>PABE01000066.1 GCA_002702725.1 Porticoccaceae bacterium | reverse complement strand
CCTGCTCCTGCTGGATTGCCCGGCGCAACTCGGGGCCGCTGACGGTAGCAGTGCCCAGCTTGCCTACCACGATGCCCGCGGCGATATTGGCCAGGCCAACGGCATTGGGCAGTGCTTCGCCCGATGCCAGCGCCGCCGCAAGCACGGAAATCACGGTATCACCGGCGCCCGTGACATCAAACACTTCGCGGGCCCGGGCCGGCAGATGGAGTTCAGGCTCGCCAGGCCGGATCAACGTCATACCCTGCTCGCCCCGGGTAATCAGCAGCGCCTCCAAACCCAGGTCGGCGAGCATCCGCTGTCCTTTTTCGGCCAGATCCTGTTCTCCATCGCAGGTGCCGGCAATCAATTCAAACTCGTGGAGATTGGGGGTCAGCAAGGTCGCACCACGATAACGCCCAAAGTCCGCGCCTTTCGGGTCGACCAATACCGGAACACCGCGGTCCTTCGCCGCCTGAATCAACGGCTGGGGATCGGCGAGGACGCCTTTGCCGTAATCTGACAATACCAGGGCGCCGACACGGTCCAGGCGTTCACCAACCTTAACCAGTAACTGGTCACTATCTTCGGCGGCAAAGCTGTCTTCAAAATCCATGCGCAGCAACTGCTGACTGCGGCTGATTACCCGCAACTTGGTGATGGTCGGCCGCCGTTCCGCCACCTGGAAATCACAAAAGATACCGGCGGACGCCAGCCGCGTATTGAGGGATTCCGCCGCGTCGTCCCGACCCACGACACCCACCAGGGAGGCCCCGGAGCCCAGGGATGCGATATTCAGGGCAACGTTGCCGGCACCACCGATACGGTCCTCTGTGTGCCCCACCTTGACCACCGGCACCGGGGCCTCGGGGGAAATACGCGAAGTGCTACCGTACCAGTAGCGATCGAGCATGACATCGCCAACCACCAGCACCTGGGCACTGTCGAAGCGGGGAAACTCGAGTTTCATGTCTTCAATCCTTATTTATTAGCCTGGCCGAGCCGGATAGAGAGCCGAAAGAATGCCATACCCGCTCAGGGGTGATGGCCTTGAGACACTGGGCCTGGGGGCCGCGGTAGTCGCCGTAGTTACACTCCCGTCGATAGCAGGGCATGCAGGCGAAACCACTGGCAACCACATGGCTTGAGCGCGCACCGGTGGCGCCAATCAACGCCGGATCCGTGGGCCCGTAAAGCGTGACCGTGGGCACACCCAGTGCTGCAGACACGTGGGCGAGCCCCGTGTCCATGGCAATGGTGCCGCCACTGTGCACCATCATGCCGGCGATGTCAGTCAGGTTCATGCGGGGGAGAACGGTGGCTCCGTTCAGCCCTTTGGCAAGCGATTCAGTCCGCATCCGCTCCTTGTCAGAGCCCCAAGTGAGCAGGACCTGATAACCGTCTGTCACCGCCCGGGCAACCAGATCGCGCCAGTGGGATTCCGTCCAGTACTTATTGTCCCAGCTCGCGTTCGGTACAAAAACCAGATAGGGCTCTGCCGGTGCCACCTCGGGTTTTCTCCAGCTGATGCCGTTGAGGCCGAAGTCCGGCGCGGTGTCCGGTTGGGGATAACCGAGCACCGCTGCAAAAAGCTGCCGCCAGCGGTCGATGGCGAGTCGGTTGCGTTCAATGGTGTAATGGTGCTGGTAGGCCCAATGGGCGGGCCACTCGCGGACAGAGGCGCGATCGGGCCCGTGTCTGGGGCCCCGAGCCAATCGCGTCACCAGACTGCTTTTCAGGTTTGTCTGGGCATCGATCACCGCATCGTAGCGTCGTTGCCGCAAGTCCGACACGAATGCACCGAGTTCACCGATGGCGAACTTCGCCACACCTTTTCGCCAACGGCGATGGGCGGTCTTGATGACACGGTTGACCGCCGGGTGCCAGGACGGCACTTCGGCAAACGCCTCGTCCACCACCCAGTCGAATGCCAGGCCCGGACGGGCGCCACTGGCATCGGTCAAGGCGGGCAGGGCCTGCACCAGATCGCCCATGGAGGTGAGCTTAACGATCAAAACATTCATCGAAGCGGAAACCGTGGCCTGATAGCAGCAATTAACGGCCGAACCACTTTTTCAACTTGGCACTGATACCATGAAAAAACTGGTGCTTGCCCCTGGCCGCTTCACCGGTCAGGTAGTTCATTTGTATCGACAGGCGCTTGCCGACGACCGGTTTGTGCCCATGCCAACAATTGTCAGTGACCTGGAACACCACCATGGTACCGAGTTTCGGTGGTACTTCCTCGACGTAATCATCCAGGTCCGTGCCATTACGCAGAATGCGCAGATAGCCCGCTTCGTGCTGCCAATCTTCATTAAAGTACACCAGCACGGTGATGATTTTGGTTCTGGAATCGGTGTGTATACGGCCGTCTTTCTTTCGCATTACCCCACGCAATGTCGTCATAATGGGGCGATCGGACAGATCGATACCAAACTTGTGCTCCAACGCCTTGCGGAAATCGGCGCCGTTCAACTCGTCGAGCAGCCGCTGAAAAGCGGGGCCGGGGGTCGTTTCAGCAACAGGAATGCTGCCGGGATGGTCAATGGCGGGAAAGTCGGACAGGACCGAATTGAGCGCCTGTTGCTCAATGACCCCCTCTATCACCATATAGGGGTAAGGGTCGCGCTTTAAGACCGCGTCACGGATGCGCTGATAATTCAACAAGTCCCGGCCCTCCAGGGAAGATACGATCGCCCAGTTCTGGGAAATTTGCGGCAAATGTTAGCACAGATTCCCCGTCACCTACTTTGATACAGGGCAATACCTCACCTTTGTCCCCTCTTGCCGGACTGTTATAATTCCGTCCAACCTCAAGCCGGTACTGCATCGCCCATGTGCGCCCTCCCCACATCAGGTCAGCCCACGCCGCATCACGTGAGCATCTGGATGCCGACCAAACACATGGGAAACCTGCTCGTGTCTCTGAAAGCGGTCGCCGCACTGGAAGACTACTACGGCGCGGAAAATACGACACTCATTGCCGACAGTGCCTACCGCGACATAATCCAATGTTCAACCCTCAAATGTGATGTCGTTTATTTTCCTCGCCTTAAGGGTCGCGGGCGACATTGGTGGCAGACGGCAGCCGCAACGATCGGCTTCCTCAGAAGAATTCGAAATCACAAGGCGGAACTGGCCATTTCAGTGGAAGGCGACAAGGTAAGTCAGCGTGTAATTCCACTGTCGGGGGCGGGGAGATCACTCGGCCCCGACGTCGCCGGCGCCCGATTCAGAGATATTGTTTCCCTCGACCACGACCAAGACCATCGCTTTTATGACTATCTGGCGATCGTAAAGCGCATTACCGGCCACTCCCTGAGTCCCGGTTACCCGGTCCTTCGCGCGCCAGTCGATATCATCCGCAATCTGGAAGACATATTGCGTGAAAAGGGGGTGGATTTCCGGCAACCCTACGTCATCCTTCATCCCGGAGCCACCAAGGATTACAAACGCTGGCCGCCCGCTTATTTTTCAAGACTATGGTCATGGCTTAACGCAGAGGGTTACCAGGTCCTGGTAACCGGTGCCGGCGAGAAGGATGCCGCGACGATTGCCACACTTCGGGAACTGACGGGGCCGGAGCTAGTCTCAATGCACAACGAGCTCAGCATTGCCGAACTGGTTGCCCTGTGCCAGAACGCGACCTGCTACATTGGCAATGATACAGGACCGACGCACCTGGCCGCGGCCACTGGCATACCGACACTGGCGCTGTTTGGTCCTACGGACGAGAAACGCTGGGGACCCCTTGGACCCAACGTCACGATATTACGAAGCACTGTTCCCTGCCCGGACGCCTGTTCAAGGAAACAATGCGTTGCCGATTACCGATGCATGACAACATTGGCCCCCGACACGGTTAAGGAAAACCTGAAGATGGACAAAAGCAACACCTTACGCATCATCCACAGGAGCGAGGGCGAAGATCGGGCGCACCGCCCCTCACTCCCCGCCCGCGTACATGGCGTCCCCCCTACGGTGATGCACATCTTCAAGCGCTACAACGGCAACTACCCTTTGCTCAACGCCATGATCTCGACCACCCCCGGGAAATACCGGACGGTGATCTGTTATCTCAGCGGTCGGGACGATGGCCATAATGGCGCAGCAGCGCTCGGTGCCAAAACGATCTACCTTGAGCTGGATAAGCACAAGATCAGCTGGCGAAAATGGGGAACGATCGCAATGGTAAGCGACCTGATCGATCGGGAGCATGCCGATATTCTGGTCTGCCAGTTGCGCAGAACCATTCCCATAGGTGCCCTCGCCGCCCGCCTTTCGACGGCAAGACCCATTGTCGCGGGCGTACTGCACGGCATCGTTCGGGGCCGGAACACACTGGGCGAAAAGCTGGTCAATTGGGCCATCGATCCGCTGATACAGGCCTGGGTCAGCGTCTCCGAAGAAGGCATAGAGGATATTCGCCAACACAATCTGGCCCTTCGGCGGGATAAAATCCATGCCATCCAGAACGGCATTGAATACCAGCGGTTCAATGTTGCGCGCGACTCAGTACGCAGGGAGAACCTGATCCCGGGCGCCCTCGACAAGGAGCGAATCTATCTCACCGTCGGCCGGCTCTATGATAAAAAAAATCACCGTCGCGCGATCATCGCCTTCGCGAAACTCGTCGACCAGCATCCCGATTGCCGTCTGGTCATTGTCGGCAAAGGCCCCGAAGAAATGGCCCTGCGCGCGATTTCGGAGGAAATAGGCGTTGGCGACAGGGTGAGTTTCCTTGGCTACCGCGCGGATATTCCGGAACTCATGGCCTGTGCTGACGTTTTCCTGATGCCTTCGTTGCGTGAGGGGCTCCCACTGGCGCTCCTGGAAGCCATGGCCAGCGGCCTGCCAGTGATCACCTCGGATATCAACGGGATACGAGAAGTCATCGCAGATATCGATTGTGGCTGGCTGGTTGACCCGTCGGACACCAGTGCCATCGCCGAAGCCATGATTGAGAGTGGCGACGCTGCCCCGGAAACCCTGCAAGAGATGGGTTCCCGGGCGCGATTAAGGGCAACCCGGGATTTCACCAAAGAAAAAATGGTGGAAAAATACGAAGCCCTTTATGAAACATTATTGAGACGGCAGTCAATCGCCTGAATGAAAACCGTCAGCGTCATTATTCCCGTTTTCAATGCCGGACTTTTCCTTGAAGAGACACTGACTTCCGTCCTTACACAAACCTATACCGATCTCGACATCATCGCTGTCGACGATGGCTCCAGCGATAACAGTGCGGATATCGTTGCCCGCCTTGGCAAACGGGATTCCCGTGTCAGACTTTTTTCAATGCCACAAAACCAGGGAATTGCCCGGGCAAGAAACAGAGCCATGGAAGAAGTCCGGGGAGATTACATCGCCTTCCTGGACAGCGACGACCTCTGGGACCCCGACAAAGTTGAAAAACAGGTCGCCCTGCTGGATCGCCACCCCGCTGCCGGGCTGATTTTTACCGCCAGTCGTGTGGTCGATAAAGACGGCAATGTTCTCAACAAAAACCTTTGCGCAGGACGAAAAATCCCGACGGGCCGGATCGACCCTCTGACCTTCATTATTGATCGCTATCCATTGATCACTTCCTCGGTCATGATTCGCGGAGAATGCATAAGAGCCCTTGGAATGTTCGACAGCCGATTTGAGACCGGCGAGGATTTCGAATACTGGCTCAGGATTCTCAGGCGGTTCGATCAAATTTTTATTCCTGAAGTACTGACAAGCTACAGGGACCACGCCCAGAGCGCCAGCAAGAATCGCCTTTGCAACCGGCGAAGCAAGGTCGCCATACTTGAGCACCTGCGCGATTCCGAGCCGGACTATTTCGCAAGCCTTGGCCCCCGAATGGCATTATTTTTGTTCAGGCAAAAGCTCGGACTCGCACAGCTTTTGAAGCAAAACAGCCACCCTGAGATGGCCGAACGTGAATTTAAAAGCGCCCAGCTCTTAAACGTTCCTCGCCGGGTAAAATTGAAGGCAAAACTTCTTAAAAGGCGCTATTGTTAATGCCCATGGAAAGTACTGACTTTCAACCCGTCATGATCCTGGGCGCCGCCAAGAGTGGCACGACATCCATTTATACATGGATTGATCAGCATCCCGACATCTGTATGACCCACCCGAAAGAACCGTATTTTTTCTACACCAAAGAATTCGAATACGGGTTCGATTTCTATGTGAAAAAATACCTCAAGCGATGGGATGGCAAACAGCGATTTGGCGAGGCGTCACAGCGCAACCTTTACTTTCACCACGCACCGGAACGAATCAAGGCGTTTTTCCCCAACGCCCGATTTATTATTATTTTACGCGACCCTGCGGCCCGCGCCATTTCCCACTACTGGCATAATTTCCGCCGAAAAAAAGAATACCTTTCTTTTGACCGTTGCATTGAAGAAGAACTGAAACGACTGGACAAAGGCGTGCAGACCTATCTGCCACCCCGTGCGGAACTGCGCCATCGACGATTTACCAAATACCGTCTTGGCTATTATCGCTCCTACCTGGAAACCGGGCACTATGACGAGCATATTGAACGCTACTTTAAGCTCTTCGATAAAGACCGGTTCAAAATTCTGCTTTTTGAAGACATGGTGCAAGACCCGGCAAGCGCGATGGCGGATATTTTTCGCTTTTGCGAACTGGACGATTCGCACCGCGTCAATATCAACTTCAGTCCGGAGAACCAGTCCCGGGCCTTGAGCCGGTCGATTACTTTCTGGCCCCACCGTCTGCGCAACCTTATCTACAACTGGCGCCACTACCCGACGCTTCAGGAAAAAATCGCCGGCAGTTTGCAGGCACCGGTAATCACCCGCGAAACCCGCGATTGGCTGAACAACTACTTTGCCCACCACAACCAGCGTCTGGAAATGCTCACCGAACTCGACCTGTCACCCTGGGCTGCCCCATGAGTGAGAAATGGCTACCGGGCGACATGGCGTGCCAGCAACGGGGGGATCAGGTTATGTATTGTAGAACCGCTCTGGGCGACCAGTCGCTGTGGCCGGACCGGAAAGACCGTTGGTTGAAAGCATTGACCGCGGTGAGTTCTTCGGCACACACCCGGGTATACAGGGGTGACATTGTCGGCAGGGCCGGCCAATTATCCGTTTATCTGAAAGAATTCATTGACCGCGGATTCACTGAACGCGTCAAACAATTGGTAAAGCCCCATCGCGCGCTGAGGGCAGCCCGGGCGGACTCGCGCCTCAATCGATGTGGTTTTACAGCCCCGACGCTTGTCGCCATTGGATATCGGCAGCGCCGGCTGACGCGCACCGGTTTTTTTATGATTACGGAGGCTCTGGATGACTATCAGGACCTCTACCAGTGGTGCGCACATCTTGCCGGTCTGACAGTCGCCAGCCGTCGCCAGCGCCTGCGCGCCCTGGCCATTGCAGTGGCGCAATTACACCGGGCCGGCTTCAGTCACGGGGACCTCCGTCCGGGAAATGTGTTGGCCAAGCAGGATGCGCAGGGGAACTGGCACTGGGCCTATCTCGACAACGAGCGAACACAGCAGCATCGTCGACTTCCCATGAAGCTGCGCAAAAAAAATCTGGTGCAATTGAATATGCTTCGCTCGCCAAACCTCACTCGCCGGGACCGGCTGTTCTTCTTTCTCTGCTACGGCCAGCATTTCCCCGATATTGATCAACGCAAGTTGCTTTCCCGAATAACCAATACAACCCGTCAGCGCCTGGACAGACTGGTCAGGCGAGGTAGATTGTCCGCCGAGGAAGCCGCGCTTTGATCAATGCCGAGATTCTATCTGCCCGCAAGGAACTGCAGGCGGAACTGGCCGCTCAAAAGGAGTACACCGTCATTGAAAACCGCGGCGGCCGGGGTTTGATCCATCGACAGTGCGATCTCGACACCGAGACCCTCCCAGACTGGTTCGACGAGCAGTTGTTGACGTCCGATCGCTACAAGCACGACACCACTTCCACAGTGGCGCCCTGCTGTTATGGCGACAACCACTGGGTCATCAAGCGCTACAACCGTCAGAGTCTGGTCCATGGCCTCAAGCTGACACTGCGTTCGAGCAGGGCCAGGCGCGCGTTCCTTGTCGGCCTGCTGTTGCGCAAGCTGGGAATCAATACGCCAAAACCCCTCGCTTACCTGGAAACCCGGTCGGGTATACTGCCGGGCAACAGTTATATTCTCTACGAAAAATCCTCCGGCGACACCCTGCACGATCTGTTGATGACTGGCCGCCTGCAAGCGGAGCAGTGGCCGTCCGCTGTCGACAGAACAAGGGTCCTTGTGGAGAAACTTCACCGACTCGGCATTACCCACGGTGATATCAAGCACACAAACCTGATGCTGTGCGGAGAAAGCCTGGAAGTGATTGATCTCGATTCCCTGCGCATCCACCGCCTGCCCTGGCGTTTTGCCCGCTACCAGGAAAAGGACCTCAGGGCAGTGGAAAAACGTATTGGTGGCGACCCGGAGGCATATGTGGCCTATAAAAAAGTTGCTCTCGCAAACCGATAAAAAGCCTTTTTAAAAGTAACCGTACAAGGTAGCCGAAGCCAGTAAAGAATATGTATTTACGAATAACTGCCTGGTTCGAGCCTGCTTCTACGCATTTATGACAGCCCTGTTATTTGTAACCCCGCTATGGCTCCAATGAAAATTCGCCTATCGCCCTGACCAAAGGCTCGTGTTTCGACAAGTACAAATGACCTGGCGGCACGTCACGTGTTACCACCGCACCGGCACCAATAACAGCATCGTCACCAATGGTGATACCGCCGAGAATAATCGCCCCCGCGCCCACTTCGACGCGATCGCCAATCACCGGGTACCGTTCGCGAACCTGACCGATGGTGACATTCTGGCGAATGATACAGTGCTCGCCAATTTTCGATTTACCCCCGATGACGATGCCCACCGGATGCCAGAATTCCGTCGTCCTGGGCAGCCTGTAGATTTTCATATCACAGGAGGTGATCAAACGCAGATCCCATCCCCGGACAATCACAACCAACAGGTCGCGAATAAAATTGCGAAACCGCTTCAATCGATGCAGGGCTGGTCGAATAAAACCGCGGTACAGGGACATGGGATTAATCCTTTGTGTAGGCGTCGCTCAGCGTTTTGTTACCTTGGGGCCAGCAGCGGCAACTGCGGTTCGCGACCGAAATCCCGGCGGTAAAGCTTGCGGGCCTTGCGCTCGATCTGGCGCAACTCCCGCCCATACCGACGG
>PABE01000065.1 GCA_002702725.1 Porticoccaceae bacterium | reverse complement strand
TCCTTTGGCGAGCTGAAAGCGGGCCGAACAGGGACAGTTTCTGTCTCTGGCAGGTACTGTCCCATCCGGAAAAGACTGACTCAGCGGTTAAGCTGGGCGTTGATTGCGTCAATGAGCAGCGGATGATCCGGTGCGATGTCCGGTGCAAAACGACCTACCACCTGTCCGTCGCGCCCAATCAGAAATTTTTCAAAATTCCACATCACGTCGGTATCGCTGGCGGGCAGCAAATTGTGTTCGCCCAGCTTGGCCTTGAGGGGGCTATCCGGAAGCACTTCCGCGTTCGGTTGAGCAGCAATCATCATGCTGTACAGCGGGTGCCGGCTCTCTCCATTGACGTCGATTTTGCTGAACATGGGGAATCTGACCCCGTAGTTGGAGGTGCAAAAGTCCTGGATGTCGGCCTCACTACCCGGCTCCTGACCGGCGAACTGGTTACAGGGGAAGCCAAGCACCTCCAGGCCCTCCCCGGCCTTTTCCTCATAGAGCTTTTCCAGGGCCTCGTACTGGGGGGTAAGGCCGCATTTGGAGGCGACATTAACCACCAGCAGTACCTTGCCGGCGTAGTCGCCGAGCTTTTTCGGTGTGCCATCGATGGCGTTAACTTCTATATCGTGAAGGTTGCTCACAGATCTCTCCTTGGTTGGGTGGTTTTCGATAAGTGTTGGGCCCTGTTGCCATCCAGCACTGAAATAAGGGATTTAAGATCGTCTCGCAGGCGGGATAACGAGACATTATCACTGGCCAGGCGACAAGCCATGGCCTGGGGTATGCCGCGGGCTTTTTCCTCGAGTGCCCGCCCCTGATCGGACAGGGAAATAATCACCCGGCGCTCATCGTCGGGATCCCGCCGGCGCACAATATGACCCGAGGTCGCCATCCGCTTGAGAAGTGGGGTCAGTGTACCGCTGTCGAGGTGGAGGCGCTCACCCAGATCACCCACGGTCATTTCACCATGCTCCCAGAGCACCAGCATCACCAGATATTGGGGATAGGTCAGATTCAGGGGCCTGAGCAACGGAGCATAGGCCCGTGTCACCAGATTCGACGCCGCGTAGAGTGGAAAGCACAACTGACTGTCAAGGCTCAGCCCTGGCTCACGACTCGTCACTGTTTGGCTTTCGGCACCCATGTTTGTCGCATCCGATTAATAATATAAAAAACTATCACACAATTTAATTGCTACCAATATAAATGCCCGAAATAAACCCCTCACCCATTACGGGTGAGGGGAGGCCGCCCACATTGCCCTATAACTGTTCTTCCGCGAACGCCGCCAGACGGGAACGCACAATGCCGTTGATATGCATGACACCCGCATGGGGGTAGAGCTTGCTTTTCTCCACCAGGTAGGTGAGCCCGGAGGTCAGCGGCGAGATATACTTGTTGTCGATTTGTGCCAGGTTGCCCAGTACCACAATCTTCGAATCGGCGCCGACCCGGCTGATGACGGATTTTAACTGGAACTGGGTCAGGCCCTGACTTTCATCGATGATAATGTAGGCATTGTTGAAGGACCGCCCGCGCATAAAATTCAGCGACTTGAACTGGATATTGGCCCGTTCCTTGATGTATTCGATACTGCCGCGACAGGACTCGTCGGAACCGTGCATTACCTCCAGATTGTCGTCGAACGCGGCCAGCCACGGGGCCATTTTTTCTTCCTCCGTGCCGGGCAGGAAACCGATGTCCTCGGCGATGGGCGGCGTCGAGCGGGCGACAATCAGCTTGTTGTATTTTTTCTGCTCCAGAATGGCGTGCAGCCCATAGGCCAGGGCCAGCAGGGTTTTGCCGGAACCGGCGGGTCCGGTCAACACCGTCATGTCGATGCCTTCCTCCTCGAGCAACGACATCGCCATCGCCTGTTCCAGGTTGCGCGGCGACATGCCCCAGAAACGCCGGTGCATAAGCTGGTCCCGGCTGTCACAACGCAGGTAGACGTGGTCCCGGTCGACCCGCTTTACGAAGGCGATAAACTCCTGATCGTCATGGATAAACATGTTGGGATAGGCATGGGGCAGGTACTTGCGGGGGATGCGGTGCAACGGGTAGTCATCGTCCCTGACCACCTCCACCTCGGCAATGTGCGACCAGAAGTCCCCTTCTATATGCTCATACCCCTTGGCCAGCAGGTCGATGTCATCCAACACCCGATCGCGACGGTAATCCTCCACATGCAACAGGCCTGACCCCTTGGCCTTGATCCGCATATTGATGTCCTTGGTCACCAGACACACAAACTGGTCCGGGTTTTCCGCCTGCAGTCGTAACGCGACGTTGATGATACGGTTGTCGTTGGCCTGGTCCTTGGTGTCGTCCAGATAGGGTACATCGGAGTTGTCACTGAGCAACTGGTCAGGGTAGATGGCCAGGGTTCCGCGCAGGCCGTTTTCCTCGCTGCCAGGCTTTTCAACCCCGGCCTGGATTTCCTGCGGGGTGGCGTTATCAACCACCTTATCGATCATCTGAATGGCGATGCGCGCCTCCCGGCTGACCGTCTTGTCCCGTCGGTCCTTGATGTCATCGAGCTCTTCGAGAACTGTCATGGGAATGACGACATGATGCTCGTTAAACGCCATTACAGCGGTGGGGTCGTGTAGCAGGACATTGGTGTCCAGGACATAGGTTTTCTGAATGACTGCTTTTAGCTTGTTGTTTTTTTCAACACGCAACACTGCGCCAGAGTCCATAGTGCGATCCTCGAAAAGCGGGAATGGAAAAAGAAAACATGCGAATGACAGGTATTTCAGGAATCCGACTCTGATGCCGGGTCAGGGAGTGGGTTTGAGGGTTTTGATATCGACAGGAAAAAATATGGAAGAAGGTTATTGACGGTGGTGAATCGACGGGTCGTGAGAGGCTAAGCCATCCGAACCTCTGGGGCTCTTGGGCTGCGCGTGTGCGCGGATCCGGTGGCGCATCTTGGCAAAAAGGTCGCCATTTTGCCGACGCCAGAGACATCCTCAAAGGCGTTATCCTTCTGGGTTCGGATCACCGCCGCCGGGGCAGACGGGTACGGTACAACTACAACTCGATTATTAAGACGTGGGGCAAGCTGTGTCAATGCAAGAATGACACTTTGCGTCAAAAATGGGATCTAGCGCTGATAGCGACCGCCGGCCTGACGATCGCTGCCTCCGAATGCCCTGCCGCCCTCCCGGCGGGAATTGAATGTGCGCGGGTTAGCTCTATGTTCTTTGCCTCCGGCGCTTCTGCTTTCCCGACCTCCGCTGGAAAAACCTCGATCAGATGAATCCCGCTGCGCACGGTAGTCCCGACCCGTCGGCTCAACGCTCTTTCTCGCGCTCCTTTCCAGACGGCGATCGGGCATTGGTGGACGCCGCATGCCCGCTTCCCGACCCGAGGGTCCGACTGAGAGGCGTTCAGACGGCGTGTCACTTTTTCGACGGGCTTGCTGCGGGGTGCGCTCACCACCGTACTGTTCCCGGCGAACCTCAGGCCCCCGCTGTTGCCACTGGCTGCGCTGACCCCGCTGATCGTTCCAGGCGCCTTTTCTGTCGGCGGCCCCTGACCCAGCCTCCCCGCCGCGCCCCGGATGTCCGGAAAAGCGGGTGTCCCCATCCCGGGCCAACCACTCACCGCGCGTTCTGTCACGGCTGGACCCGTTGCCATCGAACCCTCCGCCGGGACGCCGCGACCGGCCTGCTGCGTCGTGGCGGTCGTTGCGAGGGGCAGTTTTGTGTTGCCGTTGATCGTTGGGCTGATAGTGGCGACGGTCATAGTCGCCCCCGCTCTTAAAGCCGCCTTGCCGCCAGTCAGCGTCGCGACGGGTTTGCCAACGGCGCAAATTCAGCCGGTGGGGCTTGTCGATGTAACGAACCCTGTCGCGGTAGGACTTATGGTGCCGATCAAAATAGGTCCGGGCCCGGTTCGGATAAGCCACCCCGTGGCGATGGACCGGGTTGTGACGCCAGCGGTGGCCGCCACTATAGGTGTAAAAATAACGGTGCCTATCGTAATAGGACCGGAATCGATAGCGGTCTACCAACAGGATATGGCGGTTATGCCAATGCACTGTACTGAAGAAAAAGACCGGGGAGACGTGAAAGCCGTGCCCCCAGTAGAACGTGATCCCCGTGCTGAAACCCGGGGGATGTCCCCAGTAATAGGGGGGAAAATCCGGCCACCACCAGTTACCGTACACCGAGAGAGGGTGGTAATAAGGCACGTAAACCACGGCGGGATCATAGGGCTCGATGTAGATCATACCCTGATTACGGTAGACACGGGCGTGATCCAGACGCTGAAGATTTCCGGCATTGTAGGCATGGCTGCGCAGCCGCTGGATTGCGTCAAAAACATCCTCTTCCTGGATCAAATAGGCGTCCCCCACGGCCCGGGTCCAGTCTAGATCCTCGTTCATGCGTGCCAGCAATGGCGGCGTTGCCACCAGCGCCTTGACGCTCGGATCCCAGGGCATGTCGTTGACAGCGTCAACGGCCCGGGCGCCGTCCAGGCCGGGGTTGTCCGCCGACCATCGGGCCGCCTCTACCACCTCTAGCGGGTAGGTGGCCGCCATCAGAACCTGGCTGAGCAGCGCATCCGGATACAGGGCAATGGGAGCGAGCATCTGATCCAGCTCCGCCTCGCTGTAAAGCTCCCCCTGATCGCGATAATCGTCATAGTTTTGCGGTTGGCCGTAGCCTGGACTGGTGCAGCCGGTAATCAGCACCAGCAAGACCAGTATCGCGCGCCCAAAGTGAATCGCCGTCATTCTGTCACCCTCATCGAGACATACGCCTCCGTTCGCCGTCTGCCCGGGAATAACCGGACCGACTTCATACCGGTTACAACGGCCTTACAGGAAATGGGTTGACCGCGGCGGAAAATCAGCGGCCTGCGCCTTGACCTTTGCAATCAGGGAACCCGTACAGAGTTGCCGGCCTAAGGCTCAAGGCCATCCGACAATCTGATATAAGCTAGGGGGTCAATATAGCCGTTCAGCGCCTGTTGACCAGGCAAGACCGAGCCTATTCACCGCATCGCATCATTACTTAGGGCATCGAAATCTATTTATCCAGGGCGTCGGACAATGTCTCTTCAAGTGAGTAGCGGGGTTCAAAGCCGGTAGCACGGAGTTTGCTATCGTCAAAGAGCGTATGCGTGCTCAGGACTTCGACGCTGAAACGGGTCAGGGGCGGGTTTTTGCCGTAGGGGTAGAGCTTTTCCATAAGCCATCCCAGGGCCATGGCGAAACCCTTGGGAATATTCAATAGCTTGGTTTTTCGGCCGAGCAGCGTGTCCAGCGCCTCTTTCACCGCCAGCCAGGTGGTATCGTAGGCCGCCACCAGGAAGATTTCCGGGCCGGACACAGGCACCGCCAACAGGTGCACCATGGCCCGGCCGACGTCTCTGGCATCGGTACAGGAATAGTGCCAGTCACCGCCACCGATAACTGCGAAATTCCCCTTTTCATGGCCCGCCAGCAACGCAGGCAATGCCGACGTATCCCGTTTACCCAACGTATTGGAGGGCCGCAGGATCACCAGCTCGACGCCGCTGTCCGGTTGCAGATTGAACAGGGCGTCTTCCCGTTCCCGGGCGATACGGCTGTAGCTGTAATAGGGTTTCACCGGATAGGTTTCATCAATGGCGGTAGCCGGCCGGTCGAAGCCGTAGATCATTACTGTGCTGAGCTGAATAAAGCGCCTGGCACCGGCGTCCTGCGCCGCGCAGAAAAGTCGGGAGGTAAGATCGGTTTCCACTACACGCCGGGCGTCGTCGCTGACATGCATGCGGGTATCGGCCACACAGTTGATCACAGCAGCGCCGGCAGGGATGTGACTGGACAAGGCCCGTTGATCATCAAAGTTCTCCCGAACAACCGCCACCGGCAGGGTGTCGAGAAAAGCAGTGTCACTGGTGTCGCGAACCACACAGACCGCTTCGTGGCCGGCCTGGGCCAATTGCTCGGCAACATGGCTACCCAGATAGCCCGTGGCGCCAAAGACGACGGTTTTCATAGACGGACCTTTTTCATTGTCAGGATATACGGTCAGACGCCGCGCTGGACTAACTGTAGCAGAAATCATCGGGGGGGAAAAAAAGCGGGTCTTGCAACCCGCTTTTGGTATGACAGAGGTTTCCCCCTACTTGCATGTCCAGTTGTCAGCATCAAACGGGAACGCGCCGTCCGGAGCATCGAACACCGCCTGCTGGGGGTAGGGGCAAATTAACACGGTGCGCGACAGGGTCGGTGCCACGGGTGTGGCTTGTGCGCCCGGCGTCACCTGTCGGGCGGCGGCACTGGCAACGATGGCATCCGGACGATTGCCCTGTTCAGCCCAATCGATCACCGCATCCAGGAAGCGCTCCGGAGTATCCTGGGGTCCGGGTCCGCCGCCACAGTGCAACACGCCGGGGACCAGATACAGCCGCACAAAGTCGTCGGTGCCCGGCACGGTTTCTTTCAGATCGTGGTAATACTCCACGGCGCTCCCGGGGGGTACAGCATTTTCACCGATCGGCGCCCAGATAATGAGTTTGCCACCCGCCTTTTTGTAGCCCGACAAATCCGGGCTTACCGCTCCCCAGTCCGGATGATGTTCGCCGAGAATCTCGAGGTGCTCGGGATTATCAAAATCCAGATCGGTGATCATGTTGAAATCCGGATCATTGAAGTACATACCCCGCAGGATGCTCTGCCCGATACCAAACGATGATGGCGGGGGGTTGGGTGCCCAGGGGTTTTCCGGGTTGCCGCTGGTGGGCTTGGTGTTGCCGATCAGAAACGAGGACCAGCCGGTTGGGTTTGACAAAACAAAGCCCGGCGCATCAACCCCGGTCGACACCGGGTGACGACCGGTGATGCGCTTTATCATGTCCACCTGGGGCTTGGTCAGGCAGCTATTGTTGTCTTCTCCCTGGCATTGCAGGGTGGCCACATCAAATCCGCAGGCATTGATATCCCGCACCAGGGTATCGGGACCGCCACACACCTCGGCGACTCTTTTCTCAACCATGGCGAGTTTTTCCGGCGACACCCAGCGGTCCGGATTCTCGAAAAGGTACTGGACAATCCAGGGAAACCACATGCTGTTGCCATTGCCGAAACCGGTGGACGCGACGATACCGTCGTAATCCCCCGGGTGGTGGAGGGCGGCCATCGCGCCCATCCGTCCGCCGCCGGAACAACCGAGGTGGTAGCGGTAGAGCTTGTCGTCCATGTCGTAATAGGCGCGGGTAATCGCCTGGGTGGCCACCGCGGAGACGTGGGCGCCCCGGTGCCCGTGGTCCAGCTTGGCCGCCGGGTTGTCAATGGCGAAATCCCACATCATGCCCTTGTGGCCGGTATCGGAGCCGGCAACCGCAAAGCCCTGGTTGAGCAGCTGCAGGGTGGTATTGGCATAGTAGGGCCCGAGGCCGTCCATGTTGGTGGTGGTGGGTACGATGCCCGCCGCCGCTCCCAGACCGACAAAATAATAGCGGTCGTGGAAGCGTTCGTCGGGCAACATCACGGTGAACTCGACACGGTTGGGGCCGGGGTCCCGGGTCATGGTATGCCCCACCACCTCGCAGTGAGAGACGGGGGACGGCACCCGCTTTACCGAGTCGATGACAGCATCGTCCGGGCTGAGTGACTGAATGGTTTGCAGATCGCATTTATCCTCGGCGTTGGCAGAAAAGCCGGCAAGCAGGCCGGCGCTGCCGAGGACAGCCGCTTTCAGGGATAGGGTGAGTCGGTTCATCATGGGTCTCTTCCTTATACGGGCGATTGCCGTTGATCCGGGCCTGCCCGTGCGTTGTCGTTATCGAAGTTCGTTGATGCCGGAAACAGCCATAGGATTAAGGTTTAATTTGTCCGGTCTGTCAAATTGACATCTCACGCCCAGATGGTCCAGGAACCAATTCCGGCAGTCGGTTGGACCCGGCGCAGGCATTGTCCGGCCAACCCACTATAATGCACAGCTTCCATTCCAGAGACGGTCAGTCCTTTAATGTCATCCGATCGCCGAATTCCGTTTTCACTGCTGCTGGTACTCGGTCTCACCATGATGCTGGGACCGTTTTCCCTGGACACCTACCTGCCCGCCTTCCCGGATATTGCCGAATCCCTTGCCGTCGATCAGCAGGCTGTGTCGCTGACCGTATCCGTCTATATTGCCGCCCTCGCCCTGGGACAATTGCTCGGCGGCGCCCTGTCCGATCAGTTTGGACGGAAAAAAATCCTGGTCACCGGACTGGTGACCAGCGCGACGGCCAGCCTGATCCTGGCGTTTTCGGAGTCCCTTGCGGTCATGCTGGTGGCCAGGGCGCTTCAGGCCTTTGGCGCCGGCTGGGCACTGGTCAGCGTGCCCGCGCTGGTGCGCGACAGGGTCGACGGGGCCGCGGCTGCCCGTCTGTTTTCGGTGCTCGGATTGATTCTGATCATCGCTCCTGCCATCGCCCCCTCCATCGGTAGCATCCTGCTAAGGGTGGGTGAGTGGCCGCTGATTTTCTTTTTCCTCGCCGCCTATGCCCTGCTGCTGATTCCCCTGTTGTCGGCAACCATTTTCAGGGCCGGGAGCACACAGAACACCCCCGCCGGGCTGCCCACCAGCCTGTTTCGGCGCTATTTTTTTGTCCTTGCGGAAAGGCGTGCGCTGCCGTTTCTCGCCTGGCAGGCCGCCTGCTTTTCGGTAATGATGCTGTTTATCACCTACTCGTCGTATATCTACCAGATACACTTCGACCAATCGGCGGAGGCATTCTCGCTGCTCTTCGCCGCCAATATCGTCGCCATGATGGCCTTCAATATCAGCAATCGCCTATTGCTGAACAAACTGGCACCACTGACTAATTTGCGACTGGCCACCCTGTGCCATTGTTCTGGCATTGCGCTATTAGTCGCGGTATCGATGCAAGACGGCCCACTTTGGGCATTTTTGCCCGCCATGATGCTGACAGTGGGGGCACTGGGCGCGGTCACACCAAATATCCAGGCGTGTTTTCTCGACTACTTCCCCACTAATGCCGGTACCGCCGCCGCCCTGCTCGGCGCCGCCCAGTGGGGCATTGCCGGCCTGGTCAGTGCCGTTTCGGCCCTGCTGCCCCACACATTGCCGGCCATCGTTCTGGCCATGGCTGCCTGCGGTGTCGCGAGCATCGGATTGGCTATTTTCTTTCGTCCCCGGCGCCCACCGACGGACACTTGAATCCGGACCGACCTAACCCCAGGTAAGTAAAAGCGTTTTTTCTGCTGTCAAAGCTACTCCCAGGTGCCGGAAGACCGGTTGCCAGACGCCGAATCACCGGCACGGGTCGCCGCCGCACCTATCAAGCCCAGAAAAACCGAGGAGAAATCGATGCCAGACAAACCCTTTCTCACCGACATCAAAACCCTACGCGAACGAGCCCGGAAACATATCGAAGAGGGGGCCGTCACCGGCAGCTACAGCGCCGACCGGGAGACCGTTATCAAGATTCTCAATGAAGCCCTCGCCACGGAGCTGGTCTGTGTGCTGCGCTACAAGCGCCACTACTATATGGCGGAGGGATTCAACGCCAAGGGCGCCCAGGAGGAATTCCTGGAACACGCCCGGCAGGAGCAGCAACACGCCGATCAGATCGCCGAACGTATAACCCAGCTGGGGGGCGCACCCGATTTCAACCCGGAAGGCCTCGCCATGCGCAGCCATGCAGAATACGTGGAAGGTGAAAACATCATGGAGATGATCAAGGAAGACCTGATTGCCGAACGGATTGCCATCGAATCCTACGGCGAGATCATCCGATACCTGGGCAATGATGACCCGGTCACCCGCCGGATGCTGGAAGAGATCCTTGCCACAGAGGAAGAACACGCCGACGACCTGGTGGGACTTATGGGCAATATGGCCGGTTGATCCGTCCCAACTGACCCCGCAGACAGTCACCGGACACGGCATCTTCCTCCCCGCGGGGGTGCCGTCGATTGCCGTTGTTCATTGCAAACCGTCGAACTCCGCACCCAGGCCGGCCCGAAAGAGGTTCAGGTGCACATCAACAAGGGCCGGGATGTTCCGTTGATAACCCCCGCCGATCACCGCCGATACGGGTAACCCGGCCCGGTCACAATGTTCGAACACCAACCGGTCCCGGGCCAGAACGCCGTCACTGGTGATATCAAAATGGCCGAGATCATCGTCGATGTGTATATCGACACCGGCATCGTAGATGACCGCGTCCGGACGGAAACGGTCGACGGCCGCCGACAGGGTCGCCTCGACACAGGCCAGGTACTGATCGTCCCGTGTACCTTTGGGCAGCGGGACATCGAGATCGGACACCTGCTTGCGAAACGGGAAGTTTTTCTCGCCGTGGATGGAAACGGTGAAAATCCGGTCATTGCCGGTGGCAAGCCTGGCTGTACCATCCCCCTGATGGACATCGCAATCAAAGATCAGCAAGCGGCCAATCCCGGGCTTGTCCAGCAGATTCAGAGCGCTCAGGTAAAGATCATTGATTATGCAGAACCCGGCGCCATGGTCGTAAAAGCCGTGGTGGTAACCGCCGGTCAGATGTAATGCCCGGCCCTTTTCCAGGGACAACACCCCCGCCAGAACCGTTCCTGCAACGGCGGTGAGGGTTCGCCTCACCAGCTGATCGGACCAGGGAAAACCGATGCGACGAACCGCCGCGCCATCCAGCGTGCCACTGGAAAAACGGCTGACGTAGTCAGGGCAGAGGGCACCATTAATCCGCCCGGGATGCAGGGGCTTGGGCCGAATAAACTGGCCGGAACCGATACCCTCCTGCCGCAAACGGTCGTAGATACCCTGGTATTTCTGAATAGGGAAACGGTGCCGTTCCGGGAGGTCCAGCTGACTGTAGATGGGATGAAAAACAAGCGGAATCATTTATTCACGGCGCGGCTGGGTCCACGAACACCCTAGGCCCTGTTTTCACCGGGGAGCATGCCAGCCTACGGCTCAAGGAGTGCCCTGGTTCTGACGGCACCACCCGGGGCGAACCAACGGCAACGAAAAATCGGGGACAGGGCCACAACCCTGCCCCCGGCGTTTAGATCGCCAGTCGACGAAAGCGCCATCCTCAAAGCACCTGTTGTCGACGCCTCAGCCGCACTTGCTCTCGCCACAATTCAGACAGGTCATGCAGCCATCCATCATGATCATCGCCTTGGTCATACACTTGTTGCACAACTGCGCGCCTGGAGGATAGGGCGAGACCTCACCCTCGGCTTTGGCACTGGCGGATTTGCCTTCAAATTCCGCGCGCTTTTCCTCCATGATCCGGCGTTGATGATCGGAGATTTCCGGATCTTCAATAAGGCCAATACTCTTCATATGGGTTTCGAGGCAATCGCCGATCTCCGCCACCAGGGAGGGCATGAACTTGCCGCCCTTTTTGAAGTAGCCGCCCTTGGGATCGAACACCGCTTTCATCTCTTCAACCAGGAAGGTGCAGTCACCCCCCTTGCGGAACACCGCGGACAATACCCGGGTCAACGCCACCACCCACTGGAAGTGATCCATGTTCTTGGAGTTGATAAACACCTCGAACGGACGGCGCTGCTGGTGATCGGTGCCGGGGTTCAAAATGATATCGTTGATGGTGATGTACAGGGCGTGATCCGTCAGCGGCGTCTTGATCTTGTAGGTGGTGCCGTGCAGGGTTTCCGGACGATCGATGTTTTCGTCCATCTTCTGTACGGCGTTGTCGAGTTTTTCCTGGGCGGCATTCCTGGCTCGCTCGGCCTCGGCCCTGAGTTCAGGGGTCACGACTTTGTAGTCGACGATTTTTTTCTCAATCTTGGCGGTCATGATCAGAATTTCCCGTAGTAGCCTTCTTTGAGCGCATCAAACAGATTCGCTGCGGTGTGCACTTCGCCGTCGTATTCCACTTTTTCGTTTCCCTTGAGTTCGATGGTGCTGCCGTCTTCCAGGGTGAACTGATAGGTGGTGTTCTCCAGGTCCTTTTCTTTCACCAGTACGCCCTGGAACGCCTCCGGGTTAAACCGGAAGGTGGTGCAGCCCTTGAGGCCGTTTTCGTAGGCGTACAGATAGACATCCTTGAATTCGTCGAATGGAAAGTCCGTCGGGATATTGATGGTTTTGGAAATGGACGAATCCACCCACTTCTGGGCCGCCGCCTGCACGTCGACATGCTGCCAGGGCTTGATGTCGTCGGAGGACACGAAATAGTCGGGCAGCTGCTCGCCGGGCTCATTGGAAAACGGCATGGCGTGGGCGTTGATCAGCTCCCGGTAGGCCAGCAATTCGTAGGAGAAGACGTCGACCTTTTCCTTGGACTTTTTCCCTTCCCGGATCACATTGCGGGAATAGTGGTGGGCAAAACTCGGCTCGATGCCGTTACTGGCGTTGTTGGCCAGTGACAGCGAAATGGTACCGGTGGGTGCAATGGAGCTGTGGTGGGTAAAACGACAACCCACTTCGGCAATCTGATCGACCAGCTTTGCGTCCTCTCCGGCAACCCGTTGCATGTAGCGACTGTAGCGGGCGTGGAGCACTTTGCCCTTGACCTTGTCGCCGACCTTGTAACCGTCTTTTTCCAGCTCCGGACGGAGTCGCAGCATTACCGGCGTGACCTCGAACTCCTGCTCCATGATCGGTGCCGGGCCCTTCTCCTTCGCGAGAGCCAGACCGGTGCGCCAGCCGGACAGGGCCAGTTCCTTGCTCACCTGCTCGGTGAATTCCAGTGACGCCTCACTGCCGTAGGGCATGCGCAGCATGGCCATGGTGGAACCCAGGCCCAGGAAGCCCATGCCGTGCCGGCGCTTGGTCATGATCTCGTTGCGCTGTTGTTCCAGGGGCAGGCCGTTGATTTCCACCACGTTATCGAGCATGCGGGTGAATACGGAAGCCACCTCCCGGTAGCTTTCCCAATCGAACCGGGCCTTGTCGGTGAACGGATCCTGAACAAACTTGGTCAGGTTGATGGAGCCCAGCAGGCAGCTGCCATAGGGCGGCAACGGCTGCTCGCCACAGGGGTTGGTGGCGCGGATATTTTCGCAGAACCAGTTGTTGTTCTGCTCGTTGACCTTGTCAATGAGAATGAACCCGGGCTCCGCGTAGTCGTAGGTGGAGGTCATGATGACGTTCCACAGCTTGCGGGCCTGGACGGTGCGGAACACACGGCAGGCGACCCTGCCCTGGTCGTCCTGTATGTAACCCTCGGCGGTGGGGAAATCCCGCCATACCACCTGCGTTTCGTCATTCACATCGACGGTGCCCTGCTCGGCCTCCTTGGCCGAAATCGGGAAACACAGCGGCCATTCGCCGTCGCTTTTGACCGCCTGCATGAATTCCTCGGTAATCAACAGCGACAGGTTGAACTGGCGCAGGCGGGCGTCTTCCCGTTTGGCACGGATAAAATCGACCACGTCCGGATGGCTGACATCGAAAGTGCCCATCTGTGCGCCCCGGCGACCGCCGGCCGAGGACACGGTAAAGCACATCTTGTCAAAGATATCCATGAACGACAGTGGACCCGAGGTATAGGCACCGGCCCCGGATACATAGGCTCCCCGGGGGCGCAGGGTGGAAAACTCATACCCGATACCACAACCGGCTTTCAACGTCAGGCCGGCCTCCAGGTTGCGCTCCAGAATGCCCTGCATGGAGTCACTGATGATGCCGGAAACCGTGCAGTTGATCGTCGACGTGGCCGGCTTGTGCTCGAGGGCGCCGGCGTTGGAGATGATGCGGCCGGCGGGAATCGCGCCGTTTCGGAGCGCCCAGAGAAAGCGCTCATACCACTTTTGCTGGACATCGGCTTTCTCCACCTCAGCCAGTGCCCGGGCCACCCGCTGATAGGTGCCATCGATATCCTGGTCAATGGGATTGCCATGCTTGTCCTTGAGGCGGTACTTCTTGTCCCAGATATCTTCGGAGGCAGGCTGCAGGCGGATATTGACCGTTGCGTTCTTGTTCTCGGTTTTTAGCGCTTCTATTGACATGGTTATCGTCGCCGTCCTGATTGGGGGAGTGAATATAGGCCGGGATCCGATAACTCGCAGTAGTGCCCCGACGCGTTGAAGACACAACATATAGTGGCTAGAGGTTTCAAAAATATCAAGACTTGTGTTTTGAAAATTTTTAGCCACGGGCCCCCAACCCTGTGCCAGAGGGAACCAATACGTTCAAAAGTGATTGATTATCCGGCAAAAGCCCTTAGTATCTGCCCCTTCGCAACCGATCCCTGCATCGGCTAACCGAAACTGGAACACTGAACATGAGGCCCCGAACGTGACCGATTTTGACACCCGAGAGCTGCGCAACACCCTGGGCGCTTTTGCCACCGGCGTAACCGTAATTAGCGCCCTCGATAGCAACAACGAGCCCCGTGCCCTGACCGCCAACAGTTTTTCATCGGTGTCCCTTGACCCGCCCCTGATTCTCTGGAGCATCGGACGCACATCGACCAGTTTCGACGTGTTCTGTGAGTGTAAAAACTTCGCCGTGCACGTGCTGCGGGAAGACCAGACGGAACTCTCACAGCGTTTTGCCACCCGGGAGGCCCGGACGTTCGATGACCTGGCCATGGCGCACGGAATAGGCGGCGTTCCGCTATTTGATAACTACGTTGCCCGGTTACAATGCGAAACCCACGAATGCCTGCCCGGCGGGGACCATATCATTATCATTGGCAAGGTGTTGGACATTGACCTGAAAGGCGGTGCCCCACTGCTCTTTCACGGGGGCAGGTACGCCAGACTCGCCGCCGAGTAAGTCAGACGCCAAATAAAAAAGGGGGCCAAAGCCCCCCAACTGACGGAACGCCTGACAGGCAGGTCAGGCTCTGAGCAACGGCTCGCTGCGATCGCCGGCACGCACCAGAACCATCTGCACGTCGCCGATGGTGCGTTCCAGAAATCCCCCCTCGCAATAACAGAAATAGAACTCCCACATGCGCAGGAACTGGTCGCTGTGACCAAGACTGCGCACTGCCTGAAGGTTTTCATGCAGCCGCTGGCGCCAAAGCGCCAATGTGCGCGCATAGTGGGGACCGATATCTTCCAGGTGGAAAAGCCGCATGTCGGAGTGGCGGGCAATGCCCTGGCAGAGACTGCCGACCGAGGGCAGGAAGCCGCCGGGGAAAATATACCGCTGCATAAAGTCCACTGACTTCCGGTACCGATCATAGAGACTGTCGGCAATGGTGATGGCCTGAACCAGCATTTTGCCGTCGGGTTTCAACAGTCGATTACAGACACCAAAAAAAGGACCGATATTGTCTTCACCGATGGCTTCGATCATTTCGATGGACACCAGCTTGTCGTACTGGCCGTCCAGGTGCCGGAAGTCCTTCAGCAATAGCTCGATACGGTCCTCAAGCCCCGCCTGCCGGACACGTTCCCGGGCCAGTTCGTACTGTGACGGGGAAATGGTGGTGGTGGTCACCTTGCAGCCGTAGCGGCCGGCGGCATGGATCGCGAATCCGCCCCAGCCGGTGCCGATCTCGACAACATGGTCCTCCGGACCCAGCTCCAGCTTACGGCAAATACGGTCCAGCTTCGCAATTGACGCCTCCTTCATGGTCGCCTGTGGCGATTCGAACACCCCCGCTGAATACATCAGGGTGTCATCCAGAAACAGCTTGAAAAACTCGTTGCCCAGATCATAGTGGGCTTCGATATTGCGTCGACTCCCTGCCACGGAGTTGCGGTGCAACCAGTGGAAAAGCCTGTTCAAAGGGGCACGCAGCCTGCCCAGTCCACCATCGATCAATTCGAGTACCGGGCGGTTGCGGAGCATAAGACGAATCAGGTCGACAAGATTGTCGCAATGCCAGTGGCCGAGCATATAGGCTTCCCCGGCACCGATGGTGCCGCCAAAAGCGAGATCCGGGTAAAACGCCGGGTCGACGACGTGGACAGTGATTGTTTGCGGAAAGTCGTCGCTGCGGCGACCGAAGCTGAATATCTCACCATGGTCCTGCACTTGCAGATGGCCGTATTTGAGGGCCTGCAATTTTTCCAGCACCCCTTTGCGAGCCAGCCGGACCACGACACCGTCGCGCTGCCGGTTGCGGTCGCTGCCAAGGGAGAGGTCATCCCGGGGCAGTGAGGCATTGCAAGCTGATGAACTCTTGGACGATGTCATGGGGTTTTCTCCGCAGCGGTGGAAGATGTATCGCCCGGATGGGCATGAAAAGGGGCGCCTTTCAACCACAGGCGTAGCGCCTGCCAGTAGATGGCTGCCACGACCTTCAATGTGGTAAAGGGCATGGAAAGGAATGTCGCAAGCAGCGCCCTGCGGCTCAGGGACCGACGCCGGAGCTCCAGCCCGGCACTGAACAGGGGCTGGTCCTCACGGGTGATAGCAATGGTGACACCGAGGTCTTGCCCCGGGGTTGTCAATCGCCAGTGGTAACGGGTATCCATGGGCATGAACGGGGATACGTGGAAACGCTTTTCGTGTTGGAGGATTTGGGGCTTGCCCGCGACCTGACCACGCATGTCCAGCACATAGCAAAACCGTTCCCGCCACGGGGTGTTCGTCACCTCGGCCACCACCCACTCCAGATTCGCGTCGTCCCGGTCATAGCAGTAGTAGAGACTAAGGGGATTGAACCGCCAGAGCATAAAGCCAAACCCGGTGAGCAGACGAATGGGGCCGGTCGGCCTGATACCCGCCCGGCGCTCGATCAGCCCCCGCACGGCCGCATCCAGATTGCCCCGTCGTGACGGCATATGATCTTCCGGGCGGATGCGAAACGGTGACAGACGGCTCGCCATCAACCACCGGTAGGGCAGCAGGTCCCTATCCAGGGGGGTCAACTCCAGGAACAGCATGGTCATCCGGTAGCCAAACCGGTGCCGGCGCGGCCCGAAGCGCGTATGTTCAACCCGCCCTGAGTAGAGGCAAGTAGCCATGGCTCTGCTCCCAGGCCCGGAAGTGCTCCAGGGCGGTTAAGGCGCTGTAAACGCCGTCTTCGTGGAAACCGTAGCGCCAATAGGCACCACAGAAAAAGGCTCTGTTGCTGCCGTTGACCTCGCCCTGTCGTCCCTGGGCGTTGACGCCCGCCTCGGTAAACAACGGGTGATCATAGGTCATGGCGGCAAGAATACTTTCCTCTGGCACGGCGGCGTCGTTATTGAGGGTCACGCAAACGGGCGTGGCCGTATCCAGGGATTGCAGACGGTTCATGTAGTAGGTCACCGTCGGCTTGGCGCTGCCGTTGCGCGGCAGGCGGTAGTTCCAGCTCGCCCAGGCTCGGCGGCGATCCGGCAGCATCCCGTCGCCGGTGTGCAACAGGGCGGTGTTTTTCTGATAGGGGAATGCGCCGAGGACATCCCGCTCCAGCGTGCTGGCGTCCTTAAGCATGGCCAGGGCCTGGTCGCTGTGGCAGGCGAAAAACACGGCGTTATAGGACTCAACCTGGCCACTGGACTCCACCTCAACCCGATCGGCAAACCGGCGCACAGCTGTGACCGGCGTCGACAGGCGAATCCGATCCCGATAGGGCGCAGTGAGCGCTTCGACATAGCTATTGGAACCACCCTTGATGACGTACCACTGGGGTCGGTCATGAACCGTCAACAATCCGTGGTTGTCAAAAAAACGGATGAAAAAACTGGCGGGAAATTCGAGCATGGACTCCGGTTCGGTAGACCAGATAGCAGCGCCCATCGGGACAACAAAGTGATGCACGAAACGATCACCGTAGCGCCCCTCCCTCAGATACTCCCCCAGTGTCATCGTTGTGTCACCACTGGCCAGATACGCACTCGCGTCACGGTTGAACCGCAGGATGTCCGCCACCATGCGGTAAAAGCCGGGACTGAGCAGGTTGCGGCGCTGGGCAAACAGGCTGTTCAGTGTGCTGCCACAATATTCCAGACCGGTCCGCTCGCAATGCATGCTGAAACTCATGTCGGTCGCCTGCTTTTCGACGCCCAGGGTGTTCAGCAGATCAATAAAATGCGGGTAGGTGCGCTCATTGAATACGATGAACCCCGAATCCACCTTCAGGTCCCGGCCGTCAAGGGTCAGGCTGTGGGTGTGGGTGTGGCCCCCGATGTAATCATTGGCCTCGTAGACTGTGATATCGTGATCGCGACACAAGTGCCAGGCGGCCACATTGCCGGCAATGCCGGTACCGATTACCGCGATTTTCATAATGACTCCGTAGTGGAAGAAGTATCCCTGCCCTGCCCCGTCTGTCCCGACTCAGATCCCCGGTACCGGTATTGCAGCAGGCGGCCATTGTCGAGGCGGGACTCAAGACCGAGCCAGCGAGCGTTTTCGTCGTACCAGAGGATGATTTCCGCATCGTCGGAAATCAGTGTGTACTTCAGTGCTTCGACTCCGTTCTGCCAGGGAAGGGCTTGCCAACCCTCATTTCGCAGGCGTGTCTCCGCCAATTCCCCGGTCTGGGCGTTGAGCAGACGATCGGTGTCAAGGAGGTCGGGGTTCCAGTAGCTGTAGGTTCGGGGACAGGACTCTGATTCCCTGCGTTCGTCACCGTTGACGGTCAGTACCAGCTCTTCGGCTTTCAGCTGTGCCTGGACACGAAAATCCTCGCCGTTGGCATCGGTACTGGCATTGATGCGGCTCAGGCAGCCGTCCTGCCATATCTCCCGGGAAAGGTGGTGGTATCGGTAGGCGGTGATAAACAGGAATTTCACCTGATAGCGGGCTTCGCTCTCCAGACGAAATCCGCTTTCCTCCCGGACGAAGCGGTAATCATGGGTACCGATCTCCCGGTCATCGAGAAATACGGCAAATTGAAGTTCCTCCATTGCCCATACGCGCTCGGGGGCCATCAGGCACACCAGCAGCACCGCTACTACGACGCCAGAAACCGCCAGGTGGCGACGAAAATAGATGACCAGGCGCCGCAGGGAGCCAACCAAAGCGAGAAAAAGAACCGGCATGATCATAACGATTTATCCTTCCCGTTTAGGGAATAACGCGGGGAAAAAGGCCGGGGTATTTTTCACATACTCTCCGTATCCCGGTCGGCGCTCGCTGATATCCCGTTCCAGCAGGCTGACACCGGAAACCTTCAACAACAGCGCGGTGAGCAATATCGGCGACACCAGTGCCCACCAGGCGCCTGCGGAAATTGCCACAACGCCGATACCCCACCAGAAGCAACACTCGCCAAAATAATTGGGATGCCGTGTATAACGCCAAAGCCCCCCACCCATGACCTGGCCACGGTTACCGGGGTCTGCCATGAAGCGGGCAAGCTGCCAGTCTCCCAGGGCTTCAAAACCAAAACCGAAAACCGCAAGCAGGACACCCGTAGCGGCGACGGGGGCCAGGTGCCCGTCACCCATTGCACCCAGAATGGCGAAGCTGGCTATCCAGGCGAGAACCGCCTGGAGTACGAAAACGATGAAAAAGCTCTTCCACCAGAAGCCCGGTGAATGGCGCCGGCGCATGTCGGCATAGCGACGATCTTCCGGTTCACCGAGATTGCGCACGGCGAGGTGCACGTGCAGACG